>CAZEAA010000013.1:0-34159 GCA_964510015.1 uncultured Sandaracinaceae bacterium | reverse complement strand
CGCCCACGCTCAGCTGGATCAACATCCCCTGGTACCACTCGGCCGACCCGATGCCGTAGATGCACGACACGCTGGCCACGATGATGACGTCCCGCCGCGACAAGAGCGCGCGCGTGGCCGAGTGCCGCATCCGGTCGATGCGGTCGTTCACGATGGCGTCCTTCTCGATGTACGTGTCGGACGACGGGATGTACGCTTCGGGCTGGTAGTAGTCGTAGTAGCTGACGAAGAACTCCACCGCGTTGTCCGGGAACAGCTCCCGCAACTCGCTGTAGAGCTGTGCCGCCAGCGTCTTGTTGGGCGCCATCACCAGCGTGGGCCGGTTCACCTGCTGGATGACGTTGGCGACGGTGAACGTCTTGCCGCTGCCGGTGATGCCGAGGAGGACTTGGTGCGCTTCGCCGGAATTCAGGCCGGCGACGAGCTCGGCGATGGCGCGGGGCTGATCGCCGCGCGGCTGCATGGTGGAGACGAGGGCGAAGTCGGGCATGGCGCTTGGCAGCGTAGCAGGGGGCGGTGTCAGGGGGTGTCAGGAGGGTGCGTCTAGCAACCCGTTCGCTAGTCCTCGCGCACGTCCGCCAAACCACCAACGCCAGCGCCTCTTTTCGCAATCCTCCGTCCACTTCTACCTAATCGGCTGATGAACTCGCAACCATTCGGCGCTTCCGGGGTTCGTGTGGGTCACAGCTGAGAGGGTAGAGCACGCTATCTGTATGTTGCACGCGACGCGCAACATGACCGCTTCAGGCAACAAACTAGAGCGGGAAGGACTTCGACAGCTCTCGCGCCGCCTACCCCCGGGCTGGAGTCTGGGCGACCCGGTGCCCACCAGCGCAGGGCCCGCCGACTTCACGATCGAGCTCGTGGCGCCGAACGGCGACCGCGGCGTGACCTCCGTGCAGGTCAAGGCCCGGCTGGACCCAAAGGGCGTGCGCTCGTTGGTGCTCCCCAGCGACGCGGCGTCGGACCGACCGCTGCTGGTCATCAGCCGCTACCTCGGCGAGGCCACGCGAGCCCTGCTGCGGGAGCGCGACCTCGGCTACTTGGACCTCACCGGGAACGTGCACCTCGTCATGTCTGCACCGGGCTTGTACATCGAGGCCATTGGCGCGTCGGAAGACCCCGACCGCGCGGAGCGCCCGGCCCGCTCGCTGCGTGGGGCCAAAGCCGGTCGCGTCGTGCGGGCGCTGTGCGACGCGCGTGAGCTGCCGGGCGTGTGAGAGCTGGCCGCGCTGACCGGCGTGACCCCTGGCTACGTCTCCCGTGTGCTCACGCACCTCGACTCCGAGGCGCTGGTGACCCGCGTGGGACATGGCCGCTTGGCGAGCGTCGACTGGCCGGCGCTGCTCCGCCGTTGGGCGCAGGACGCCCCGCTCGAGTCGCGCGGCGACGTGTTGAGCTTCCTCGAGCCGCGCGGGCTGCCCGCCCTGGTCGCTCGCCTGCCGCAGTCGAAGGAGCGCTATGCGGTCACCGCGGGGCTCGCGGCAGCCGCCTTCGCCCCCATTGCGCCCCCGCGCCTGGCGGTCATCTGGATGCACGACGCCGCAGAGTCGGCCGCGCACCTGGGCCTGCGCCCCGCGCCAGCGGGAGCCAACGTCTTGCTCATCGAGCCCAGCGACGACGGCGTGTTCGAGGGCGCCACGCAGCGCGAAGGCGTCTGGTATGCCGCGCCCAGCCAGGTGGCCGCCGACCTGCTCACCAGCCCCGGCCGTGGGCCCGCCGAGGGCGAGGAGCTGATTCAGTGGATGCAGGCAAACGAGGAGGCGTGGCGGCGATAAGGCCGCGATGGATGAGCTCTATGTGATGGCACGCCATCGAGGCTTTTGCACAAAACGTAACCCAGGGTTACGTTTTGTGAGTGAACGGCCCCACCCGCACTCCCGACTGGAACGCCCTCTACGAGACAGCCGCCGCTCAGGAGGGCTACTTCACCACGCAGCAGGCCGCCGACGCGGGCTACTCAACCCAGCTGCTGTACAAGCACATCCAGGCGGGTCGCGTGCTTCGCGTGCGCCGAGGCATCTACAGGCTCGTGCACTTTCCCGCGGGCGAGCACGAAGAGCTGGTCACCATCTGGCTGTGGTCAGAGCAAGCGGGCGTTGTCTCGCACTCGACGGCGCTCGCCCTGCACGGGCTCTCGGACGTGCTCCCCGCACACGTGGACCTGACCGTGCCGAGTGAGTGGCGAAGTCGAAGGCTGCGGGTCCCCGCGGGCGTTGTGGTGCACCACGCCGACGTTCCCACAGATGACCGCGTTTGGTTCGGCGCAGCGCCCACCACCAGCGCTCGACGTTCGCTGAACGACTGCGCTCGCGCGGGACTCTCGCCCGAGCTGCTGCGCCAAGGCGCCCTCCAAGCCCTGCGTCGCGGCCTCGTCACCAGGGCCGAGCTGGCCGACGTTCACAAGGCGCTCGAACCGTTTGGAGGGATCGAGCCGTGACCATCCGCACCTACTCGTCGCCTGCGGCCTTCAAGCAAGCGCTGGAGCAGCGCCTGCGCACGCACGCGGGGAGCGGCGGGGAGCTCGAACGCAGACGCCAGATCCTGGTGTTCGACCGCTTCTTGGCGCGCGTCGTGGCGGAGCTGGGTGACGCCGCGACGCTGAAGGGCGGCCTCGTGCTCGAGCTGCGCGTGGCGCGCGCCCGCATGACGAAGGACGTAGACCTGCGCATGACCGGCTCCCCCGTCGACATGTTGATGAGGCTGCAAGCGGCTGGGCGCCGTGGTCTGGGCGACTTCATGACCTTCGAGGTCGGTCCCGACAATGACCACCCCACGATCCAGAACGACGGCATGCAGTACGACGGGCTGCGCTTCCAAACGGCGTGCCATCTCGCCGGCAAGATCTACGGGCAGCCCTTTGGCGTGGACGTCGTGTTCGGCGATCCCATGCTGGGCGAACCCGATGTCATGGTGGCAGCCGACCTCCTCGCGTTCGCCGGAGTCGCCCCGCCGACGCTGCGCATCTACCCCGTGGAGACCCATCTCGCGGAGAAGCTGCACGCGTACACCATGCCCCGCACACGGCCGAACACGCGCGTGAAGGACCTGCCGGACATCGCGCTCCTGGCGACCACGCGGGCGATGGATGCGACGCGCCTGCGGGCCGCCCTCGACCAAACCTTCACGTTCCGCAGGACGCACCCGCTGCCCAAGACGCTGCCCGCGCCTCCCGCCACCTGGGAGACGCCATTCGCGTTGATCGCCCGCAAGGACCAGCTCGCTTGGACCACGCTCCATGAGGTGAGCGCGGCAGCGGCGGCGTTTCTCGATCCGCTGCTGGCGGGTGACCTCGACGCGGTCTGGAACCCGGAGACGTGGACGTGGAACGCGCTGTGACGCGGCGGAGGCCTGGCCGTTGGGTGGCCAAGCGGGGAGCTTCGCGCCGCCCTGACGGTTGGCGCTAGACTCGCCTCGCTGTGAACGAGCCCACGCTGCACCCGCGCCTGGCGCACCCCGACGACTACGCCCACTTCGTGCGGCTGGCGCACGAGCTCGGCACCGGCGACCCGGTGTCCCCGGTCGAGCCATGGACGGCCGAGATGATGCCCACCACGCTGGTGTTCGAGGATGGCGACGTGGTGGTGGGCTACGCCTTCGTGCAGCCGTTGGCACGCATGGGCTACGTGCGGCACGTGGTGCTGGCTCCAACGCATCGTGGCCGTGGACTGGGCTTGCAGATCATGATGGCCGCCGCGGGTTTCCTCCGGGCGCGTGGCTGCGCGGACTGGTGCCTCAACGTCCGGCCCGAGAACACGCCTGCCGTCAGGCTCTATCAGGGCTGCGGGCTGCTGCCGCGTCACACGTCGCAGTCGATTCGCATCCCGTGGGCCATCATGGACACGCTGCCGCGCGAGGAGCGCCGAGTGGCCGCGCAACCCATCGAGGCGGCCGACGACAGCGGCGTGGAGGCGACGTTCTCGCTGCCCGAGGGGCAGCTCGCGAACGCCCGAGCCCGTGCAGGGCGCTTGCTGCTGGGGCTGCGCACGCTCGACGCACCTCAAGCGTGGACGGCCCTCGCGGGCTTCGACCCTCGGTTTCCGGGTGCCTTCCTGTTTCGCGCGCAGCATCTCTCGCTAGCCGCACCGCTGTTGGACGCCATCCGCCCCCACGCGCTGCCGGAGCACACCCACCTCCGGGTCATGGTCGAAGCGGATGAGCCGCTCGCGTCGCTGTTGCTCGCTCATGGCGGAGAGATCAAACACGTCACGCTCCACATGACGGGCCCTCTCCACTTGGTCGCGGCTGGCTCGTCCCAGTAGTCCGGCGTCGACGGCGATGACGCGCGAGCAAGGCGATGGGCTGGATGAGCGGAGACTCCTCGATCGCGTCGAGGCAAAGCTCCTCAGGCTCGGTGCGTCCTTCGAGCGCGCCGAGCGGTCGATCACGGTGCACGCCGCCACCGACGGCGGCTTCGAAGCCGGGGTCGTCATCGACGGCGGCCGCTTCCACGTGTGGTTCGAGGGCTGGCACGAGCCTTTCGCCGACGCCCCTTCAATCGACTTCCACGTGGACGAGGCGACATCCCATCTCCTTCATCTTGTCGCAGACGCGGCGCGCGAGTTCGTCGTCATCGATGAGGAGCGCTCTCCCGGGGTGATACGGGAGTCCGCCACTCCGGTCGAGTGACTCGAGCGACACGCGGAACCCGAGTGCCGTGGCCTGCTCGACGACCTGGCGCTTCTCGATGTGCCCGAGCTCACCCGGATACACGAACGACTCTCGACCCACGAGCGCGCGATACGCGTCGGCGGCCGGCATCTCGCCGAAAACGGGAACGAGCTTGCGGACGCGGCTCACTTCGTCGGGGGTGAGGCGACTGCCATCGAGGTAGACGGTCACCACCCACACGACGTGGTGGTGCCAGTGAACCTCCCAGCCAGGTTCCGAGCCATCCCACAGATATGAGAAACCTTCGAGGTCGTCGGGCGATGTCATGAACGAGTCTCACCGTACGGCCAGTCCGAGACCTGCACCGGTCTCACGGCGAACGCCGCGCGCTCGGCAGCCGCCAGGTGATCCAGTTCCTGCTGACCGCCTGGCACCTGCCGCCATCTGTCATGACGCTTCAGCCACTTGAATCGCCGGCGCCGCTCGGCGCACGGGGGGCATCGGACGGCGCCGCGGCAGAGCATCTTGAACGGGATGCGCGCCACCTCGAGCAGGTGCTGCTGCATCTCGGGCGTGACGACGACCTCGGCTGCGCAAGCGCCACACGTGACGCGGAAGGCCAGGTAGTGGTCGAAGCGGGCGAGCTCCCGGAATCCGTCGATGATGACGTCGTGATTGACGGGGACACTCGCCATCCGGGGAACCTACTGCGCGGGACGCTTGTAGCAAGCCATGATCGTCTCCCATCCGAGGGTAGTGCTGACTAGCTCGAAGCCCTCCTGGCCACGGCGCGTAGCATTCTCCGCAAGCGCGGCATTCATCCCGCGGCGAGAACCATTCTCCTCGCAAAACTGTTCCCAGCGCGGGGTCTCCGCATTGCGTGGGCCAAATGTCTGGGCGGTGATGGCGGGCACCGCGACTCCAGCAGCACAGCCTACGAGCGCACAGATGGTGGGGACGATTAGCTTCTTCACACGGGGCCTCCTTGAGTTGGGTCCAAGCATAGCTGCGTTCGGCCATTGGAGGGGCGCGTCAGCCCAGCGCGAGCCGCAGCACCAAGTACGCCAGCATCCCGGAGGGCCCGAACATGAGCGTCAGGCCCAGCACGGGCAGCACCCACGCGTGCGAGATGCCGGTGCGCTCGGCGTCCATCGCGATGCTGGCTCCCACGAAGAGGTCGAAGGCCAGGAAGTGGATCCAGCCCACCAGCACCACGCGCGGAGCGCGGAACAAGGAGAGCACGCCGCGCAGCGTGAAGAAGGTGCCGCGCGGGCGCTCGCCCGCGGCGTCGAAGCGTCCGCCCAGGAACAAAAGGTAAACGTACTCGGCGCACAACACGGCGAGCGCGATGCCGATGGCCCATGTGCGCGCGGGCTCGGGCACCAGCGGGAACGCGAACACCACCGCCCAGCCTGTGAACGCGACGAGCGACGCGAAGCGGAAGAGGAGGTCGAGGCCCTTGTGCGGCGGGGCGTCGCTCACGGGCTCATCCACAGGTACATGCGGCTGGCCACGAAGTAGTCACTGAGTACGCCCATGCCGGAAGCCTACCCCGGCACGCGCGCAGCGAGCTTCACGATTGCATCCCACTCGAGCGTCTCTTCGCCGGCGCCCGCGGTGGCCACGTTGCGCGCCATCGCAGCGCCCAGCTGCGCCACGGGGATGCCGCGCAGCTTGCGCAGGCTTCCGCCGAGCAGCGGGGTGAGCTTGGGCCACACGGCCAGCGTCACGGCCTGGCTGAAGCCGTAGCGGTTCTCGGGCGTGAGGATCATGGACGGGTGGAACAGGCTCAGCCGCTCGAAGCCGAGCGCGCGCAGGCCGTCCTCGAGCTCGCCCTTGGCGCGCAGGTAGAAGGTGCGCGAGCGCGAGTCCACGCCCACCGACGAGAGCAGCTCGAAGTGCCTCACCCCCGCTTCGTTGCAGGCCGTGGCGAAGGCCAGCACCGCGTCTTTGTCCACCGCGAGGAACTGCTCGCGGCTGACCTTGGAGGGCTCGCCCACGCCGAGGCAGCACACCGCCGCATGGTGGTCGCGTAGGTGCTGGCGATACGTGGCGGGGTCGAGGACGTCCACGCGGTGCTGCGTGACGTGAGGCCGCGCGAGGCCCTCGGCGTCCCGCCGGCCGAGCACGGTCAGGTGCCGCACGGTGTCCATGGACGCGAGCGTGCGGGCCGCGTGGTTCCCCACGGCCCCGGTGGCACCCAGCATGACGACGCGGAGGGCAGTGGGCTCGGTCATGCTTGCGTTGTCCGCCGTGCGTGGTGCTGGCGTCAAGAGCGTCGCCATCGGTGCGTCATCGGATATCGTCCGAGGGATGCCCGATTTCGAATCTGCCGAAGCCGAGACGACCAATGGTCAGTCTCTCGCGTGGGTCGTGGTGATCGCGCTGGTTGGCATGACGGGGGTGCGCGCGTTGCGGGGCGACGCCGCGTGGCTGCTGATCGTGTGGGGCGCATACACCCCGTTTGTGCTGCTCCCGGCATACGGCACTCTCGTCTTCGCAGTAGCTCGCAAGCACCGGATGTTGGCGGTGGCATCGCTGGGGCTCATTGCGTTGCATCTCGTCTTGGTGGTCCCGCAGGTGTTCGTACGCACGCCCTCCGCGGAACCGCCCGAGCCCGCGTTGCGCGTCGCGACCATGAACGGCAACGGCTGGAACACACACCCCGACCTCACGTTGCGGCCGCTCGCACGCCACGATGCGGATCTGCTCTGTCTGCAAGAGGTCTCGCCGGTGTGGGCAGACGCGCTGCTCGACGGCGGGTGGCTGGACGACTATCCACACCGCCACATGGACGTGCGCGAGGGGGTCTGGGGCATGGCGTTGCTGTCGCGCATTCCGATGCAGATCATCCACACAGACGACCTCAACGAAGCCCAGGGCATCGAAGCCACCTTGGAGCTCCGAGGCCGGGCGTTGCGCGTGCTGTGTGTGCATCCAGCACCGCCCGCGGGTGCGTTCGTTGACAGCCACCTGGACGCGTTGTCCAAGATCCTCGCATGGACCGTGGCTCATCGGGACGAACCCGCCGTGATCCTGGGGGACCTCAACAGCACTCCGTACAGCAGCTTCTCCACGGCGATGCGGGCTCACGTCGACGACGCGTGGGAGCTCGCGGGCAAACGCGGCCTCGGTCACACATGGCCCAACGGCGGCATGCTGTATCCGCCGGCACGCTTGGACCACGTCTACGTGACGCGCTCGCTCGGCGTGCTGCATGCCGAGGTGGGGATGCCCGGCTTGTCGGATCACGCCCCCGTCGTGGCGGACATCGTGCTGCGCGCGAACCACGAGTAGGCGCACGAGCGCGGGAACCTCGCGCGCAGAGTGCGGATGGAACTTCGCG
This sequence comes from uncultured Sandaracinaceae bacterium, assembly GCA_964510015.1. GTDB lineage: Bacteria > Myxococcota_A > Polyangia > Polyangiales > Houyiibacteriaceae > JADJJE01. Next base: position 26,202 of record CAZEAA010000013.1, on the reverse strand, counting down.
TGCGCGCTGGTGTCCAACCGGACATGGCCAGCATCTCCACCGGCTCCGCATCGGGCGGGCGCAAGTCCGTCGACTCCGAGATCCCGCTCGTCCCCTTCATCGACCTGCTGCTCTGCTGCGTGATGTTCCTGCTGGTGACTGCGGTGTGGAACCAGCTGGCCGCGGTGGAGACCAGCACGCCCAGCTCGACCGCGCGCCCGGAGCAGCCGGCGGACACACCCGTGGATGCGCCGCCGGTGTACCTCGCGCTCACGCAGGCCGACGTGAGCATCTCCTTTGCTGATGGGACCCACGCGCGCGTGGCGCTGAGCGAGCTGGCGACGGCATTGCAGCACATGGGTCCGACACAGGTCATCGAGCTGCACCCCGACGACGACGTACCGCACGCCACGGTGGTGGACGCGCTGAGCGCACTGCATGGCGCCGGTCTCTCCCGCGTGCGCGTGCTGGTGCACCCGCGCGCCACCTGAGGGCCTGCCTCAGCCCGGCATCTCGATGGTGATCTTGCCCCGCGCCCGCCCAGTCTCGCTGTACTCGTGGGCGGCGCGGATCTCGGCGAGCGGGAAGCTGCGGTCGAGCACGGGGCGATAGCGACCGGCGGCCACCTGCTCGGCCACCCAGTCGAGGTCCTTCTGGCTCGGGATGGCCACCACGATCTGCGTCTCGCGCTGGGCGCGGAAGAGGTTGCACGCGGTGCTGGTGACCAGCTTGCCTGCGCTCGTAGTGACGCTGACGAACACGCCCTTCGGCGTGAGTGCAGCCTTGCTGTCGGCGAGGGAGCGGTTGCCCACACAGTCGAAGATCACGTCGTAGGTGACCCCCGCCGCCGCGAAGTCGCCCTCGTCGTAGTTGACCACGTGGTCCACGCCGAGGCCGCGCACCAGCTCGACGTTGCGCGTGCTGCACACGCCGGTGACCTCGGCGCCCAGGATCTTGCCGAGCTGCACGGCGCTGCTGCCCACCCCGCCCGAAGCGCCGTTGACCAGCAGCTTCTGGCCCGGCCGGAGCCCCGCGACGTTGCGCAGCACCTGCAGCGCGGTGAGCGACGTCATGGGCAACGCCGCGGCCTCTTGGAACGTGAGCGACGCCGGCATGCGCGCCGCGGTCTTCTCGGGCACCAACGCGTGCGTGGCGTACGCCCCCATGCCGAGGCCCTGCATGGTGTAGACCACGTCGCCCACCTTGAAGCGCTTCACGCGCGGCCCCACCGCGATGACCTCCCCCGCGAGGTCGTGGCCCAGCACCTTGGGCCAGCCCGGCCCGAGCACCAAGCGGTTGCGGCCTTCGCGCATCTTCCAGTCCACCGGGTTCACGCCGGCGTAGTGCACCTTCACCAGCAGCTGGGCGCCCTTCGGTTGTGGCGTGGGCAGCTCCTCCACGCGAAGAACACTGGGGTCGCCGTACTGATGGATGGTGGCTGCTTGCATGGGGGTGGTGGCCTCGGCGGCGTTCGTCGCGCCTCCGGGGAGAGCGTTTCTTCGGTGGCAGGAGTGCGGTGTACCCTCGCACGGCCATGGGCGCGTACTCCACTCTCTGCGCGTTCGACGTCGAGCGCCTGCGCACGCTGGGGGCGCCCGCGGTGCGCGCGCAGCTCACGGCCGACGCGGGCATCGATCTCGGGCGGGACTGCTCGCTGCTCGACGACACGCTGGGGCTCGCCGCGACCACCCCGGCGGCGATGGCGGCCGTGGTCCCACGCATGGACGGGGCGTGTAGCTCCGACACGTGCGCGGTGGCCGCGCGCTGCCCGATGCACGGGCTGCAGTCGGGTCCGCTGCGGGCCGAGGCGTTCGGTGACTGGGTACAGCGCACGGTGCTCGCCTGCTGCGTGGCCGCGCCGCTCCGCGTGATCCTCGGGCGCCACGGGACCGCGTTCGGTCTGGCCTGCTTCCACGAGCGTGCGCACGGCCGTGACGAGCCGGACGCGTTCCTGAAGGGCGACGAGCCGTTCGTGCATCTGGCCACGCGCCTCACGCGCCGCGCGGCCGCCTGGGGCTGGGCCGACGGCGGCTCGGGCGAAGGCGTACTTGGCTGGCTGGACGCGCCAGAAGCGCAGCGCTTGGCGCACGAGCTCGAGGCGCTGCTGTGGCTCGGCAAGGGGCTGCCCTCGGTGGACGGCGACGAGGCCTTTGACGAGGCGCTGCGCGAGATGGCCGAGGGGATGCGTGATCAGGCCTCGCGGTGCGCCGCGCTCGGCCTCGGGGTGCTGCTGCGCCGCGAGTGACCCCCGCCCAGGTGGCGGCTTTGCCAATTTTTGCCAACTCGCTACCCTGAGGCCATGAGCACGATGAACATCTCGCTCCCGCCCACGCTCAAGGACTTCGTGGACCACCAAGTCCAGCGCGGGGAGTACGCCAGCAGCAGCGAGTATGTCCGTGAGCTGATCCGCAAGGACCAGCAGCGCACGCAGCTCCGTGACCTGCTGGTGGCGGGCGCGGCGACCGAGCCCGCGGCCCCGGCCACCTCGGAGTACTTCGATGCCTTGCGTGCCCGTGCCCGCAAGAAGCCCGCCGCAAAGAAGCGTCGATGAAGCGCAAGCCCGTCATCCCGCGGCAGCTGGCGAACGAGGATGTGGAGCAGGCGGTCGACTACTACGTGGCGGAGAACGCCGTGGACGCAGCGCTCGGCTTCATCGATGAGCTCGAGCGTGCTTACGACCACATCTCACGTCACCCGGGCTCTGGCTCGGGACGCTGTGCGGTCGAGCTGGGTCTAGAGGGCTTGCGGAGCTGGCCTCTCACGCGCTTCCCGTACCTGGTCTTCTACGTCGAGCGGCGCACCACCATCGATGTCTGGCGCGTGCTGCACGCGCAGCGCGACGTCGCTTCGTTTCTCGGCGCCCCCGAGCAGGACTGATCGCGACGACTTGCGCGCTCTAGGCGCCCGCCGTCAGCGACGCTACGGCTGCCGGGCTCTTCTTCAGCAGCCCGCGCGCGTCCTTGCCGCCCTCGCGCTCCATGCGCCCGAGCCACGCCTCGCGCTGCGCCTCGCTCAAGCTGCGCAGGTCGTACACGGTGGACTCACGCACCGGCCCGAAGCCCGAGAAGCGCAGTGTGCCCTCGCTGAACGCCTGGTGCAGCGCGCGCCGCCGGAAGAAGCGGTAGTACCAGCCGGGGGAGTCCATAGTGGCCACCACGCGCGCCGAGCGCCCACGCAAGAGCCCTTCGGGGTAGCCGCCTCCGGGTGGATAGCGGAAGGCGAAGCCCGGCAAGAACGCGCGGTCCACGAAGCCCTTCACGAGCGCGGGCGGGGCCACCCACCACATGGGGAAGAAGAAGACCACGTGCGCGGCCTCCACCAGCTCGCGCTGCGCGTGCACCAGGTCGGGCTCGAGCGGCTGGTCTGCCTCGTGGCCGTGATGCAGATTGAGGTCGAACTGCAGCTGCGAGAGGTCCAGCACGCGCACGGGAACGCCGGCGGCCTCGGCGCCACGCTGATAGCGCTGGGCGAGGGCGTGGATGAAGCGGTTCTTGGCGGGGTGACCGAGGACGAGGAGTACGTGGTTCATGCCCAGCTTCATGCCTCGCCGCGGCGCGCGGTGATATTCGAGAATGTGCATGTCACCCATGCGTCGATGCATGGGCGCGGTGTGGCATGCTCGGCTCATGGAAGAGCCTCGCTGGGATGACCTCCGTGTGTTCCTCGCCGTGTACCGCGCCGAGTCGTTCAGCGCGGGCGCGCGCTCGCTCGGGGTGGAGCAGAGCACCGTGAGCCGGCGCGTGGCGGCGCTCGAAGAGGCGCTGGGTGGTGCCCTCTTCGACCGCACGGCGCGCGGGCCCACGCCCACCACCCTGGGCCGCGTGCTGGCGGAGCGTGCGGCCGACGTGGAGCGCGCCGTGCTCGCGGCTTGGGACACCGTGCGCGCGCAGGGCAGCCACGTGCAGGGACGCGTGCGGCTCGCCACCACCGAGTCCTTTGCGGTGCACATCCTGATCCCGCGGCTGCTGGTCCCGCTGCGCGAGCGCCACCCCGGTCTCGAGGTCGACCTCGTGCTGGGCGAAGGGGCGGCGGACCTCGGACGCCGTGAGGCGGACCTGGCCGTGCGCTTCTTCCGCACGGCGGACGGTGACCTCGTGGAGAAGCGCGTCGCCCGGCTGCCCACCGCCATCCTCGGGTCGCGCAAGGTGGCTCACCCGTCGCTCGCGCTACAGGACCTGCGCTTCATCGCGCTCGAGCTCGCGGTGGGGGTGTCCCCCGATGGCGCGTACCTTCGCAAGGTGGGCATCGAGCCGGCGATTCGCACCTCCAGCCACCTCGCGCAGATCGAGTCCGTGCGCGCGGGCCTGGGCGTGGCCCTGCTCACGCGGGCGATGTGTTCGCTCTTTCCGGATCTCGAGCCGCTCCCCGTGGATGCGCCGCCAAGCCCTCCCGTGGACATCTACCTGGTGGCCCCACGCACCCTGCGGAAGGTGCCTGCCGTGGACGCGGTGTGGCGCGCGCTCGAGGCGCTGGCGAAGGAGCTGGAGCACGACCTCGCGTTCTGAAGCGCAGTGGCCGAGGCCGATTCCGCCGGTTATCGTGTGGGGCAGACCTCTTCCCAAGGACGCTTCCATGAACGCCACGCTTCGGACCGGCCTGCGCCTCACCTTCGGCGCGCTCACCCTCATCGCCGTCAACGTCGCGCTGACCGGCGAGGCCTCCGCCCAGGCAGCGGTGCCGCGCACGGATCGCGTGGTGGAAGGTGGCACCACGCGCGTGACCGGCCTGCCCGACGGCCCCGGCACGTTCTACGTGGTGAACCGCGAGACGGCCGAGTACACGCCGCCCGAGCGGCGCACCAGCTTCGTCCCGCGCATCGTGGACAGCGTGCGCCGCCAGCCCTTCTGAGACGCCAGCCCTCCGGAGGCGTCAGGGCGTGAGCGGCGTGATGCCCTCCACCGTCACGCGGAAGAGCGTGGTGGACAGCGGCATGGACGAGTCGGCGGCGACCTGGGCCGCGATGCCTGCGAGCGCGAGGCGCGACTCGGCGCCGCAGTCCAGCGTCAGGAGAAAGGCGTCGTAGCCCTCAACAGAAGGAACCGAGGTCGCGGTGACGGGAGGCGGAACGTCAGCTGTGTGGTGATGTTGGGCTGTCGGAACCCAGCCGTCATGTGCTGTGTCCGCCGTCGCACGGTGATGGGGATACCGGGGACGTCGGTGACGCGAGCCACGTCAGTGTCCCCCAGGCCACCTGCCTCACGGCGAAAAGCCAGTCCCGAGCCTCCTTCGTTCATGGCGCAGCATGCGGTGAACTCGCACCTGGCGCTGACTATTCTCGTGGTCCCACAGAAGCCTAGCCACGTTTCGTAGAACGGGTGTTACACATGCGCCCATGACCGAGACCACCCACCCGGCCGTGCTGGCCAGCATCAACTCCGCCAAGTACGCCATGGCCAGCGACAAGCAGTCCTGGCTCGGCCTCTTCGACGACGACGCGTTCCTCGCGGACCCCGTCGGCCCTTCGCCCTTCGACAAGAGCGGCCAGGGCCAGCGCGGCAAGGCGGCCATCGAGGGCTTCTGGGACAAGGCCATCGGCCGGGCCAAGCTCACCATCGTGGCGTCGCAGCGCATCCCCTGCGCCAACACGTGCGCCGCGGTGCTGCGCGTCACCAACGACCTCGGTGGCGGCAAGCAGACCATCGTGGACATGGTGGGCATCTACGAGGTGAACGAGGCCGGCAAGCTCACGTCGCTCAAGGTGCACTGGAGCTGGGACCAGCTCACGGCGCAGCTCAAAGAGCTGGGGATGATGTAGCCCGTGCAGTTCTGGCTGAACCTGGGCTTCATCCGCGAGGTGGAGCAGCTGCCCGCCTTGGCCGTGGCCGCCGAGGCCGCGGGCTTCCACGGCATCTGCGTGCCGGACCGGCTGGTCATGCCCACGCAGCTGGGCACGGACTACCCGTACACGCCCGACGGCAAGATGTTCTGGCCGAAGGACATCCCGTTCCCGGACCCGTGGGTGAGCATCGCGGCGATGGCCGCGCGCACCGAGCGCATTCGCTTCGCCACCAACATCTACCTCGCGCCGCTGCATGACCCGTTCAGCGCGGCCAAGGCGGTGGCCACCGCGTCGCTGCTCTCGGGTGGGCGCGTGGTGTGCGGCTTGTCCGCGGGCTGGCTCAAGGAAGAGTTCGACATGGTGGGCGTGCCCTTCGAGACGCGGGGTCAGCGGCTGAACGAGCTGATCGCGGCCATGCGCTTGCTGTGGACGGGTCAGCCCGTGTCGTTCGAAGGCCAGCATGTGCGCTTTCCGGAGGTGATCCTGTCGCCGGCGCCGAAGGGCGAGATCCCCATCTGGTGTGGCGGCGGGAGCGCGGCTGCGATGCGGCGTACGGCCGAGCACTGCCAAGGGTGGCTCGGCCTGTGGTACCCGGCGGACAAGGCCATCGAGGCGGTCACGCAGCTCAAGGCCATGCGCGCCGAGTCGTCGCGCAACAACGAGCCGCTCGACGCGCTGGTCGGCCTCGTGGGCAAGCCGGATGCAGGCACGCTCACGCAGCTGGAGGCCGCGGGGCTGACGGGCATCATCGCGACCCCGTGGCAGATGGACGACGCGCGCGTGCAGTCGCTAGAGGCCAAACAGGCGGCCATCGCGGGCTACGCGCAGCGCTTCATGTAGCGTGTTGGTGGACTGCATTGCCCCGGCAGTCTGCCTGTGTGGGGTCCGGGTACCCTTGGTAGGCCGGTCGCCGATCTCCCCACCAGTTAGTCGCCCCGCAGGGGGGACTTTCAGGTCGCCCAGGCCTAGTCTGCTGCCCACCGCTTCAGCGGTGGGTGCCCCAATTGACCTTACCAGAAGCACGATCCTGCTTGTGTCGAGTCGCTGGAAGCACTCGTCAGATCAGCCGCGACCACGCCGGGTGCGTGACCCGCAGCGCGAGGAACATCGCGGCCGGTCCGTACTTCTTCTTGCTGCGGAGGAAGCGGTACTGACCCATCAGGAAGGGCGGGCTGAGGAACGCAGTTGCGATCTCCAGCGACTCGCGCTCGTTGATGGCCTGAAGCGCTTCGCGGCCGAAGCCCGCGGGATAGACGCGGCCCACGCCGTCGCGAATCCACTCCTGCGCGATGCGCTGCGCCTCGGTGAGCAGCTGGTCGTGCGGGACCACGTACTGGACGAGCCCGATCTCGAGGGCCTCCTTGGCGGTGGGCTTCCAGCCCTCGGGCCCCAGCATGCGCTCGGCCGCCGCGCCCAGAACGATGGGGAACACCTCGCTCGAGCAGCCCTCGGGCGGCACGCCCAGCGCGGCGAACGGGGTCGAGAACGTGGCCCGCTCACTCGCGACCACCGCGTTGCAGAGCGAGGCGGTCGTGGTGCACGCGCCGATCATCGGCCCGTTCGCCGCGATCAAGATGGGCTTCGGGAACGAGATGAACGCGTCGAAGAGCGCCGCGTTGAGCCGCACGATGTTGGCGTGCAGCTCCCGCGGGTGCCCGAGCTTCACCGAGCCGCCGAGGTTCACGCCCGCGGAGTAGTACGGATCAGTGCCCGTGAGCACCACCACCTTGGTGGCGTCGTCGGCCGCCGCGCGCTCGAGCGCGGCGTGCAGCGCGGCGACCATCTCGGTGGTCCACCCGTTCAGGCGACGGGGGTCGTTCATGGTCAGGGTGGTGACGCCATCCAGGTGGCGGGTGAGGATGAACTCGTGCATCGCGCGAGGGTAGCTGGCTCCACCGCCCCTGTCGCACCGGCCCGGGTCAGCCCACCTGCCGCCGCGGGATGAGCGGCATTCCGCGGCGCTTGCGGCGAACACCCCACACGCTCAGCACCAGCAGCCCGGCCGCGAGCGGGAGCGCCCAGCGCAGGCTCTCGCGCAGGCGGCCGAAGCGGAACTGCGACTGGCGCGGGGGGAGGATCACCACGGCGCCCTGGCTGACCGGCAGGTCCAGCACGCTGTGACTGTTGTTCGTGATGGGCGGGGGCTCGGGGGCCACCACGCCGAGGTGGTTCATCACCTCGCGCTCCACGCCGCGCACGTAGACGCGGCGCTCGCCGTCGCTGTTGCGCTCGGCCACCTCCACCTCGTCGGCGCCGAAGCCGGCGCGCGCTTCCCAGCGGCCACCGCTCGGGGCGTTGATCACGCCGCCCGCGCGCCGCAGGTACATGGCGCTCGAGCCACCGCCGTCGAGGTTCACGGCGTCGTGCGCGCCGATGTCGGCCAGGAAGTCGGCCAGCTCGTAGAGGTTCAAGCCCCGGCTGCCGCCGCGCCGTCCGTCGACCACCACCAAGAACACGGTGTGGCCGTCGCGCGAGACCCCCACGGCCGTCCGCGGGTGGCGGCCGAGCGCCGCGCCGATGCGGTCGATCTCGCTGTTGGCCACGCTGCCCGCGCGCACCAAGGTGGGGATGCCGCTCACTGCGGTGCGGTAGTGGTTGTTCACGGGCGTCTCGCCGGTGCGGTGCGTGATGCGCGCGCGGCCGTCGGCGCGGATGGCGAAGAGCGTGCTCTCGCCGTCGTCTTCCATGCTGGGCCAGGCCTCGCCGCCGCCCACCTGGAGGCCATACGGGTCGGCGAAGCTGGACCAGAAGCCGCCGTTGATGGCGGCCACGTAGCCGGGTCCCGTGTTGGCGAACTCGCTCACGGTGGACCAGCGGTCCTCGTGCCGCGTGGCTTCCACGCGCACGCCGGGGGTGCGCAGGTCCACGATCACCGCGTGGATCACGGCCGGCCGCGTGGTGGTGCGGCGCAGGTAGCGCACGCCCGGGTTGGGCTGGCTCCACTCGTCGGTGAAGGTCACGGGCTGGCCGCGGCGCGAGTCGGGCTCGGTGGCATCCGTGGTCTGGCCGTCATCGGCGCGGGCCGCGCGGGGGTCGAGGCCCTGGGCGGCGGTCCCGGTCAGGATGAGGATGGCCAGCACGCCCATGCGGACGGGCGCACGGCGGGGGGCGACCGGGCTGCGCGTGGCGGCCGAGAGCGCGGGAGAGGTGAGGCGAAGCGGCATCGAGCAGGCGCTGTGCAAGTCGGGGTCCAAGCGGAGTGGCCACAGGACTCTTCGGAATTGAGGCGATTTTGTGGCGGGCCACGACGCTGCTGCGGCCAATGAACCGCACCGCCGTGGGCCAGATGCCACGCTCTCGTGCGGACGTCACGCCCGCTTGGTGGGCGGCAAGGCGAAACGCTCCGGGCTCCCGCGCGTACGGAGCCCCATGCGCCTCGCCATCGGTCAGCCCGCCCCCGAGTTCCACGCCACCACCTGGGACGGCAAGCCCGTCTCGCTCGCCGACTACCGGGGCCAGAAGCTCTGGCTCGCCTTCTTCCGCTACGCTTCGTGCCCGCTCTGCAACGTGCGCGTGCGCGCCATCTACCGCCGCGTGGACGAGCTCACGAAGAGCGGCGTGGCGGTGGTGGCCGTGTTCCAGTCGCCGGGCCACAAGGTGCGCGAGTACGTGCTCGAGGGCGACGAGCCGCCCATGCCCATCATCGCGGACCCCGAGATGACGCTCTACGAGCAGTACGCCCTCGAGCGCTCGGTGCTCGGCTTCCTCCAGCCCCGCAACCTGGGCGGCGACGTGGGGTCCACCTTCAGCCGGAACCGGCTCCAGCTCAAGCGAAGCACGCCGTACGTGACGACGAGACCCACCGGCCCATGGCAGAGCAGGATCATGGGGTTCCAGGGCTCCGTTACCAGGAAGGCCACCACGAAGGCGTCCCAGAAGAAGCACCAGGTCCAGAGAAACAGGTGCACGAACCCCCACGGCTCTTCGTGCGTGATGACGGTGCGTGGTTCAGGTGGCGGAGCAGGCCGTGCTGGCTCGCGATAGGACGCGAGCGCCGAACGATCAGGCCCGGCGTTCGCGCCGCGCGGTGTGGTCGCCTTTCGAAGACGGCCCGCCGAAGCGCTCGACGCGCAGCCCGAGGACCAGGTCCAGCGAAGGGGGTGTGGAATCGATGTGGTTGTGTGAAGTGGGTTGGTTCATTGGCCGCCACTCTCGGGACCAATCGCGGCGAGCGCGCAACGCCTGCGTGACGCCTGGGTGACACGTTGCTGCGCTCCCTAACGCGTGTGAGCATCCGCTTGTGCCAACGAGGCTCTCCATCGATGACGATCTCTTGGCAGAGGCCTTCCGCCTCGGTGGCCAACTCACCATGGAGGACACCCTGCACCAGGCGCTCCGCGAGTACATCGAGCGTCGCAAGCAGACCGGTATCATCAATCTCTTCGGAACCATCGAGATGGGCACTGCCGAGGACCACAAGACTCAGCGCCGGCGCTGAGCGGATCGAGCATTGATGTCGCGCCCGGTCCATGGGATGCCTCGCGCATGACCTTGCCGACCATGCCCGCCGAGTGGGCTCCGCACGACGCCTGCTGGCTCGCCTTCCCGCACATCGCCGATGAGTGGCAGGGGCACCTCGCCAACGCGCAGAGCGACATTGCCGCCTTCGCGCGCGCGCTCGTGGCTGGTGGCGAACGCGTGGAGCTGCTGGTCCGCGACGCCGCCGTGGAGCAGACGGCCCGCGCCTTGATCGGGGAGCTGCCCGAAGTGCGCTATCACCAGGGCCCGTACGGCGACTGCTGGGTGCGCGACACGGGCTGCGTGTTCGTGACCGAGGCCGACGGGAGCTTCGGCGCGCGCTCCTTCATCTTCGACAGCTGGGGAGGCAAGTTCGACATGCCCGGTGACTCGGAGGTGTCGCTGCGCATGGCCGGGCTCGCGGGGGTGCCGGCGCAGCGCGCGGACTTCGTGCTCGAGGGTGGCGGCATCGAGACCGACGGCCTGGGCACGTTCCTGGTGACCGAGTGCGTGGTGGCTCGCAACCCCGGCTGGACACGCGAGACCGCGGCGCAGGAGCTCGGCCGCACGCTCGGCGCGAAGGTGGTGCACTTCGTGGAGGGCCTGCTCCTGAACGACCACACGGACGGGCACATCGACACGTTGGCCCGCTTCGTCGCCCCCGGGAAGGTCATGTGCATGGCCCCACGGGACGCGAGCGACCCCAACCGCGAGGGCCTGCAAGCGGTCATCGACTCGCTGCGCGGCCTGCGTGACGCGCGCGGCGAGGTGCTCGAGGTGGTCACCGTGCCGTCGCCTGGCGCCGTGGTCATCGACGACTTCCTGACCCCCGCGAGCTACTGCAACTTCTACATCGCGAACCGCGCGGTGCTGTTGCCGGCCTACGGCGTGCCCGGTGACGAGCTGGCCCGTGCCGCGCTCGCTCCGCACTTTCCCGACCACGACGTGGTGTTGGTGCCCACGCGTGGATTGATCGTGGGGGGTGGGGGGTTGCACTGTGCATCCCAGCAGCAGCCCACGCCCCGCGCCTCGAAGGACCAGCCATGACCGACACCCAGACCTCTCCGAACCTCCTGCGCGTGGGCGTGGTGCAGTGCGCCCTCGGCCGCGGCACCCGCACCGAGAACGTGGACGAGGTAGTCCGCTTGATCCGCATCGCGGCCGAGCTGGGCGCGCAGATCATCCTGCCGCCCGAGCTGTTCGAGGGGCCCTACTTCTGCCAGCAGGAGCTGCCCGAGCACTTCGACCGCGCGTTCCCGATGGAGGGGCACCCCACGGTAGTGCGCATGCAGGCGCTGGCCGCCGAGCTCGGCGTGGTCATCCCGGTCAGCGTCTTCGAGCAGGACAAGCAGGTCTACTACAACACCATCGCGATGGTGGACGCCGACGGCCGCGTGCTGGGCACGTATCGCAAGAGCCACATCCCGGACGGCCCCGGCTACGAGGAGAAGTTCTTCTTCCGGCCCGGGAACACCGGCATGAAGGTCTGGGAGACGCGCTTCGGACGCATCGGCGTGGGCATCTGCTGGGACCAGTGGTTCCCGGAGTGCGCGCGCGTGATGGCGCTCGCGGGCGCGGAGCTGCTGCTGTACCCCACGGCCATCGGCAGCGAGCCGGAGGAGCCCGAGCAGGACAGCTGCGACCCGTGGCGGCGCGTGATGATCGGCCACGCGGTAGCGAATGCGATCCCCGTGGCGGCCGCGAACCGCGTGGGGATCGAGGGGCAGCAGCGCTTCTTCGGATCGTCGTTCATCTGCGATCAGCGCGGCGACCTGCACGCCGACATGGACCGCGATCAGGTCGGGGTAGCCATGGCCACCTTCGACCGAGACGCGCTGCGCCGCTACCGCGCGAACTGGGGCTTCTTCCGCGACCGGCGGCCCGAGCTGTACGGCACGCTGGTCGAGTAGCCGCTCGAGGCCTCACCGCAGCGGGACGGAGACCACCGTGGGATCCCCTGGCTCCGGGCGAGCGCCGCTCGAGCGCAGCGCCCCCACCTGGAAGTGGCCATCGCACGTGTCACTCGGGGAGACGTTCGGGTAGTCGCTGATCACCTGGTCTCCGGCACGCAGGTGCGCGGGCGACACAGCCCCGTTGAAGAGCAGCTCCACGCGGCCGCCACGACGAGGAGCGCCGAGGCGCAGCGCGAGGTCGGTGGGGCACGAACCCGTGGCACGCAGATGAAGACGCACGGTGCCTGCGGCAGGCCTGGTGGCGTGCGTGACCGCGAGGCAGGCCGTGAGCGGCTGCGGCGGGTGGTCCCCGTCCACGGTGCTCTCGGTGTCGTCCGTGTCTTCCGTGTCTTCCGTGTCTTCCGTGTCTCGGAACGCCGCGAGCGCCGCGCGCGGGTCGAGGCCACGCTCGATCACCACGAACGGCGGGCGGTAGAGACACACGCCGCGGTCCTCGCGCGCCATGAACGCTCGCACGCGTGGCTCTTCGGACGTGCGCAGCAGGGTTCCCTGTCCGGCGTAGCGATCGCGGTGCGACACGTCCAGCACCCACACGTCCACGGCGCGCTCGGGGGGCGGTGCGCGATGCACGGTCTGTCGCTCGGCGAGGTGCGGCAAGAGCACGTCAGGGGCCTGCACGCTCGCGCCTCTGGGGATGCTGGTGAGCACCGCGCGTCCGGCCTCCGTGCGCGCATCGGGGCAGTAGTACGAAGCGAAGAAGCGCAATGACAGCGGCCCGACGCCGGCCACCACGAAGCTCGCGAGCGCGGCCGCGACCGCCAGTCCGCCCGCGTGTCGCTGCCAGTGCGGCTTCACCCGCCCGAAGCCGTGCACCCCGGCCCAGACCAGCGCGGGCAGCGCGGGCGTCAGGTAGTGCGAGCGCAGCTGCGTGGTGGTCTCGAACTGGCTGAGCATGAGCATGCCCAGCACGGGCAGCGCGGGCAGCAGGCAGCGCGGGGCCAGCAGCGGCAGGAACAGCAGCGGGGCCAGCACGCGCGGCAGGTACGTGAGCTTCGCGGGCTGGAGCAAATGCGCGAGCACGGCGCCAGGCTGCGTGAACACCGACAGCACGGCCGACCCGAAGCTGCCCCCGAGGTGACCGAAGTGCGCGTCGAGCGAGCCCCCGGCCGAGGGCGCGAAGCGCGGCGCGACGACGCCCACGAAGACCACCAGCCACAGCAGCGAGCTCACGAAGACCAGCCACCCCGCGGGACGCAGCGTGGGCGCGTTCGGCTGCAGGAGCGCGCACAGGCCCATCAGCGCGGTGACGGCGGCGAGGTCCTCACGGCACAGCAGGACGCCCACGCAGGCCCACACGAAGGCGCGCGCGTCCCCACGGTCGAGCGCGTGCAGCGACCACACCAGCGGTGCGAGCGCGAGCGTCCCCGGGTGGAACTCGTAGCTGAGCACGTGGCCCACGTTGGGGTGCAGCGCGAACACCAGCCCGGCCAGCGCGCCCCATGGCCCGAGCTTCCGTGCCCCCAAGCGGGCGAGGCCCTGTGCCGCGAGCCCGGCGCTGAGGGTCTGCGCGAGCAGCAGCACGGGCACCTGCCCGAAGACCAGCCCCAAGAGCCCGAGCGGCAGCAGGATGGGCGAGAGGTGCAGCCCCAGCACGTGCGCGCCCACGATCGGGTCGTAGAGGTCGCCGTGCGCCAGCCCGTGCGCCATGCGCGCATAGAACGCGAGGTCGAAGGTCTGGTTGTGCAGCGTGCTGAAGCGCAGCGCCCCGAGAGCCCCGAAGACCAGGATCGGCGGCCACACGGTCCACTCGAGACGACGCGTGGGAGAGGGCGTCGTCAAGACACCCTCCGCTCAGATGCGCATGGGCATGACCACGCCCACGAAGTCGGCGCCGTCGCCCACCGGCTTGAGCACGCCCGGGTCGACCTCGCCGTTCAGCTCGAGCGCCACCTCGTCGTGCGAGAGGGCGTTGAGCGCCTCCAGCAGGTACTTGGCGTTGAAGCCGATGGAGAGCGGGTCGCCCGCGTAGTCCACTTCGAGCTCCTCGGTGCCCTCGCCCACGTCGGGGTTCTGGCTCTGCACGCGCAGGAGGCCCGGCGTGAGGTGCAGCTGCACGCCGCCGCTCTTGTCGTTGGCCACCAGGTTGATGCGCCGCAGCGACTCCACCAGGCGCGCGCGAGAGGCGACCACGCGCTTGCTCTGCTGCTTGGGGATGACCTTGTTGTAGGGCGGAAACTGCTCGTCCGCGAGCTTCACGCTGAGGCTCAGGCCCTCGCGCACGAAGAACGCATGACCCTTGGTCTTGGCCACGGCCACCGTCGCGGCGGCGTCGCCACCCTTGATGTCCGAGCGCGCCTCTTCGATCATGCGCTTGAGCTCGGTGACGCCCTTGTGGGGCACCAGCATGGTGAACTCGCTGGTGACGCCGGTGCTGTGCTCCGCCTTCGAGAGGCGGTGGCCGTCGGTGGTGACCAAGCGCAGCTTGCCGCCGTCGATCTCAAGCAGCGTGCCCGACAGGTGCGGGCGCGTGTCTTCGTGCGACATGCTGTACTGAGTGAGGCCGATCAGCTCGCCGAGGCGCGCCGCGTCCAGCTCCGCGAAGGTGGCGTTCTCGGGCACGGGCAGCGGCGGGAAGTCGTCGTCCGCCATACCGGGGATCTTGTAGCGCACCTTGCCGCAGCGGATCTCGCAGGCGTGGTTGGGGCCCACGCTGAAGCTCACCTCGCCCTCGGGCAGGTTCTTCACGATCTCGAAGAGCGTGCGCGCCGAGATGGCCACGCTGCCCGCGCGCTTCACGTCGGCGACCGACAGCGAGGTGACGCCGAGGTAGAGGTCCGTGGCCGAGAGCCGAACGCGATCCGTACCCTCGGTGGCGAGGAGGATGTTCGACAGGATGGGCATCGAGCTCTTCCGGTCGGCGACCGCGTGCGTGCGGGCCAGACAGCGGAGGAAATCGCGTTTGCTGATGCTGAACTCCATGGGAGACGCTCTCTACTACGAAACGGGGTGGGCGGGGAAGGACTCGCGTGTTCGCGTGAGCGAGGGGGTGAGCGGCTAGGGAGAGGAGATCATGAAAGGTAATTTAAAGATCTCGTCGTCTTAATAGGGGCTGTGGATAGTGCGATCAGCGGCGTAAGTGATTGTAATCAATGGCGAAGTTTGACAGTCAGGGGTGTGGGTGGAAAAGTGGATGGGCTGTGGGGAACGCCATCCACGGGATACCCACAGGGGTTGTCCCTCGCTGATCACAGGGGTTGTCCACAGGTTACGGGGCCCCGTTTTTTTTGGCTCAGGGCTGGTATACCTCCCCGCATGGCGAAGCGCTTTCAGGACAACGTGGTCTGGATCACGGGCGGCGGCACCGGCATCGGGAAGGCGCTGGCGGTGGAGTTCGCGGCGGAGGGGGCCAAGCTGGCGCTCTCGGGGCGGCGGCGGGACCGGCTCGAGGAGGCTGCCACGGAGCTGCGCGCGGGCGGCGCGGACGTGCTGGTGGTGCCCTGCGACGTGACCGACGAGGCCAGCATCGACGAGGCCGTGAGCGCGGTCATCGCCCACTTCGGGAAGCTCGACGTGTGCGTGGCCAACGCCGGCTTCTCGGTGGCGGGGCGCATCAAGAAGCTGCGCGCGGCCGACTGGCGCCGGCAGTTCGACGTGAACGTGATCGGGCTGGCGTCCACCTGCCGGGCGGTGCTGCCGCACCTCGAGAAGACCAAGGGGCGCATCGCGCTGATCGGCAGCGTGTCGGCGCTCTTCCCGGCGCCCGGGCTCGCGCCCTACTCGGCCAGCAAGGCCGCGGTGCGCGTCATCGGGGCCTCGCTCAGCGCAGAGCTGCACGGGTCGGGGGTCAGCTGCACCACCATTCATCCGGGCTTCGTGGAGAGCGAGATCGCGCAGGTGGACAACCAGGGGCACTTCGACGCGGAGCGCGAAGACCGGCGCCCCGCGAAGCTGATGTGGCCCGCCGACAAGGCGGCGCGCGTGATGGTGCGCGGCATCCACAAGCGCAAGCGTGAGTTCGTGTTCACGGGGCACGGCAAGCTGGGCGCGTTCTTCGGGCAGCACTTCCCCGGGCTCGGCTACCTGGCCACGCGCGGGCGCTGAGCGGTGGACGCACGCCGCAGCCACGTCCGGACGGAGCGGCTGCAGACGGCGGTGCGAGACGCCGGGCGCCAGGAGGGTTCAGCGCAGCGCAGGTGGCAACGCCACGGGCTCCACCCGCTGGCAGGCGGCCTCGCGGAGCGCTGCCGGAGCCGCCAGCTCGGCGCTGGCCGTGGCAGCTTTCTGAGCAGTCTCGCCCCACAGCACGCAGATGTCGGCGGGGCTGCTCTCGGTCAGCCGGAACGCCCCCGGAACGCGCACGCGGTTGCCGCAGCGCAGGCCCTCGGTCTCGAGCGGCAGACTCCACTCGCCGTCTTGGTATACGGCGACGCGCTGCTGACCCTCCTGGCCGGGGCGGCAGGTCAGCTGGATGGCGAAGCGGTCCTCCACCAGGAAGCTGCGCGGGTCCTCCACCACGGCGCCAGAGCGCTCGCGCAGGAGCACGAGGCTCGGTCCGTCGGCACGGGCGGCCGCGTCGGTGGCGCCCACGGTCTCGCGCGGAGCGTCCGGCACGTCGCTCGGCACCACGCGGGTGATGCCGCGTGCGGGGTCGTCCGGCTCGGGTTGCAGGAACACCAGCGCAAGCGCGGCGGCGGCGGCCACCAACGTCACGGGGATCAACCAGCGCGCGCGTCCCACGCGACCCGCGAAGCGCGGGTGGCTGACCACGGGCGCCAGCGGGCGGGCGTCAGCCTGCTCGCGCGGATCGGGCGGCGCGAGCGGGCTCTGGTTGCCAGCAACGGCTGCGGTGGTGTGCAGTCCGCCGCGGCGGAGCGGCAAGAGCGCCACCGGCACGCGGCACTCGTCGGCGCAGGCCCGGCACGCGGCGCACTCGTCGAGGTGCGCTTGGATCACACGCTCTTCCTCGCGCGGCAGCTCGCCCAAGGCCAAGCGCTCGAGCCGCAGCCACGACACGGGCGTCCCGATGCAGGTGGGCTCACTCATGGCCACTGTCCCCCGCGGCGTCACGACTCGCCGCGTCGGCGGACATCGCGCCGAGCGCCACCAGCTCGGTGCGCAGCACGGCCATGCGGCGCACCACCGTCTTGCGGCTGACGCCCATCACGCTCGCGATCTCGGTCTGATCGAGGTCGTCCCAGTAGCGGTAGACGAGCACCTCGAGCGTTTGATCGTCGAGCCGGTCCACCAGCTTGAGCAGCAGGTCCTGGCCGAGCGCGTGGTCGTCGCAGCGCGTGCGAACCACCGGCCGGAGGGCGGGCGTCTCGCGCTGCAGCAAGCGGGCTCGGGTGGTGCGGTCGCGGAGCATGGTGAGGCAGCGGTTGGTCAGCGCGCGGTAGAGGTAAGGGAGCTCGGCGTCCGTGCCGGGAACGCCGGCCGTGCCATGGATGACGCCGCGCTCGAACAGGTCGGTGAACAAGGACTGCACCACGTCGAGGGCATCGTCCCGGTTCCCCAGGAGGCGCGTCGCTTTGCGCACGAGCGCGGGGCCATAGCGGCGGTAGATGTCCATCGGCGAGGTAGAGGTGCCACTACGGGGCCGTCCTGCAAGCGCGGTAGGCGCCGTTGGGGTGTGCGTCGTCGATCACCACTTGGCAGGTCTCGCCCGCACCACAGCCGGTGTCGTCGGCGCACTCGCTGCACGCCTGCCACGAGGCGATCGACGCGCACACGTCCGACGCGCACTGGCTGCCCATGTCGCAGGCCACGCCGAGCGGCCGCTCGTCCACCGTGACCACATCCACGCACTCGTTGGTCGCGTGCACGCCAAAGTGGGCGATCACGGCGCGTCCTTCGCCGCGCTTGTGGATGCGGTAACGCACGAGTCCGGGCCACTCGGGCAGGCTGATCAGGAACGACACCGGCTCCCACCCGCTCGCGACCATGGGCTGCGTGTAGTCCACGCTGCCGTCGGCGCCGTAGTCCACCTCGATCTGCACCTGCGCTGTGTCCGCGACGTCGGCGGTCACCTCGAAGCGCCTGCAGCGGTCGCCGCCGGTGCTGACCTGCCAGAGGCACTCGTTCGTGTCCGGCAGGTAGAGGCCTTCGAACAGGTTGCATGTGCTCTCCACGTCGTCGGGGTCCACCTCGAGGGCCTCGGCGTCCATGAGCTCGCTGGTGGGCTTGCCCGTGACCTGCGAGAGGATGGTGGGCGTCTCCACCAGCTCCACACCGTAGTCGCTGGGGTGCCAGGTCCCCACGCGCGCGATGCGGCCGGTCTCGGTGTCCCAGGAGCACAGCATGTCGCCGCACCAGGCCTGGAACGACGGGTCTTCCACGTCTTCTTCGCAGCCCGAGAAGAGCAGCGAGGAGAGCAGCGTGGCGAAGAGCGCAGAGGGGACGAAGAGGTGCTTGCCGTTGGTCTTGGTCATGAGATGCCTCGCTTCAGAGCTGGACCCGCAGGCCGGTGACGATGGCGACCCCGCCGCTGTCGTGGCGGTCACCGAGATCGTTTTGGAGGATCGGGGCGAAGGTGTAGCTGCCTTGCAGGTAGAACCCCGCGTGGGCCCAGGGCATGAAGCGCAGGCCGAGCGCCGCGGAGAGCTGCACGCCGTAGTCCACCTGCACGTTGGTGGGGTCCTGCTCGCGGCCGGGGTTGAAGCGGCTGCGCGCGATGCCGAGGCCGGCGCCACCCTGCGCGTACCCGTACAGCCAGTGACCCGCGAGCGGCAGCGTCCCGCGCAGCTGGACACCCACGGCCCAGGCCCGCCACGCGAACGTGTCCTCGGAGTCGTCCACGAAGGTGCGGTCGAAGGTGCGGCTCTCGAGGCTGTCGAAGGTCAGCAGCACGCTCAGATGCGGGCGGATCTGACGCTCCACCGCGGCGGACAGGCGCAGGTTCCAGTTCCAATCGAAGAACCCGGGCTGATAGCCGAAGTCGTCCAGGCGGTCGGTGTAGTCGCTGTCGCGGCCCTCCATGGCGAAGCCGAAGCCGAGCTCGGCGCCCCAGGCCATGCTGGGGCCGCTGTCGGCGGCGCGCGCGGTGGCCTGCTCCTCGGTGATCTCCTCGCAGCCGCTCGCGCTCAGCACGTGCACCCCTCGTGCAGGCAAGGTCACGGAGCAGCTGCGGATGACGCCCTCGCCGCGCCACAGCACGTGGTAGCGACCGGCCGGCAACGCGAGGCGCAGCGCAGCGCCCGCGGCCTTGTCGAGCTCGGCCATGACGGTGTCACCGCGGGTGCGGGTGATCAGCAGCTGGCCTTCGAGCGCTGCGGGCAGCTCCAGCTGCGCCGAAGCGCGCGCCGGGTACGTGAGCGCCACTGCGCCGTGCCCCGTCAGGTTGGTGTCGAGCGTGACGTGCTGCCCACCCACCGCCGTGCGCGAGGTGTCCAGCAACGTCTGCGCGTAGGCGTAGCGATAGGCCTCGTCGAGGGCCACGCGCCCGTCGCGGTTCTCGTCCGCCACCCCGCGCAGGGCCACCAGCAGGTGGTGCGTGAAGTAGCCCGCGGACAGGCGCTCGGACTCCTGGCTCAGCTCGTCGCCGCTGCTGCTGGCCATCACCGCCACGCCGCGTGTCTGCAGCTGCTGGATGGAGTTGTGGGAGAAGTCGGCGGCCGGGTCGGTGCCGCGCACGCGGGAGTAGGCGCCGCTCTGGCACGCGTCCAGCACCACCAACGTGAGCGTGGACGGCAGCGCGTCGATCGCGGCGCGCAGCTCGCTCAGCGGGAACTCCTCGCCTCCGAGGCGGAGCGCCTGCGACTGCGCGTGCCCCGAGTAGTAGAAGAACACCACGCTCTGCTCGCCGCGCGCGTCGTGGATGGAGACACGCTGGCGCAGCCGCCGCAGCGCGGAGGTGAGCTGGGCGCGGGTGGGGGCCCGCAGGAGGTCCACGCGCCCGGCAGGGTAGTGACCCAGCTCGGTCAGCACCTCGGCCATGCGCTCGGCGTCGCGCTCGGCGAAGGCCAGCGGCTCTTGGCCGGGGCCGCCGGGGTTGCTGCCGACCACCAGCGCATACGCATGCGCGTCGGGGGCCAGGTCCACCCGCTGTAGGCGCGGGGCTGCTTGCGGGTCTTGGGCCAGCGCGGGGTTCGCGGCCGTCAGGACGAGCAGCGCGGCGCACAGCGGACCGAGGGAGGGGAGCGTTCTGGGCATCTTGTCCGTGTTAACTCGCGAACGGCCGCGGGTGGGACAAGGGGGCGTACGAATTCGTCGCGAGCGCCCGGCCCACGCCCGCTACGGGTACGGGTGGGCCGAGCGCCTCGCCGGCTCAGCAGCCGCCGCAGAAGTGCGCGTCGTCGCCGGGGCAGTACTCGCAGGACGGCTCGCCCAGGAAGCTGCAGATGTCGAGGCAGCCGCCGCCCGAGCAGCGCCCCGAGCCGCACGCGCCACCGCCGCACACGACGCCATCCGCAGCGGGTGCGCAGCCACCGGTGCCGTTGCACAGCCCGTTGTTGCACGACGCCGCGGTCCCGGAGCAGTGGTTGTTGGGGTCGGTGCCCGCGGCCACGCGACGGCACGCGCCGGCGCCGTTGCATGTCCCGTCGTTGGCGCAGGTGCCCGGTGCGCAGGCGTTCTGCGGGTCGGTGCCCGCGGCGACCGCGCGGCAGGCGCCGGCACCGTCGCACGAGCCGTCGTTGGTGCAGCCCGTGGGCGCGCAGCTGTCGTGGGTGTCCATGCCCGCCGGGACCGGCGTGCAGGTGCCCAGGTTGCCGGCCACGTTGCACGCGCGACAGCCGCTGCACGAGGTGGCGGTGCAGCAGAAGCCGTCCACGCAGCCCACGTTGCCCACGCACATGGCGTCGCGCGTGCAGGCGTTGGCGGCTCCGGTGAGGCCATCGGGCACGCACGTGTTCGTGGCCGAGCAATAGCCGCTCGCCTTGCATGCCGCCACCTCGTTCCCGACGGTGCACCCCATGTGGCAGGTGTCCGTGACGGGATCGCAGCGGTACTCGCCGGGGCACTCGGAGTCCGTCTCGCAGCCGGGGTCGATGGCGCCTTGGTCGAGGGCGCCTTGGTCGTCGGTGCCTTGGTCGTCCGATCCGTCGCCGCCGTCCGTTGCGCCGTCCGTGCCGCCGTCCGTGGCGCCCTGGTCGTGGTCGGCATCCATGCCTTGATCCGAGGGGGTCTCCGCGTCCACGGCCATGTCGCCGCCCTGGTCGTCGGGCTTCACCGAGAAGCCGTCGAAGTTCGCACAGGCGGTCGCCAACGGGGAGAGCGTCAGGAGGAGCAAGAAGGGGGCGAGGGGTAGGCGATGCATCAGAAGCTCCCGGAGACGGTCAGCTGCGCGCGACGCGGCGCGAGGTCGAGGGCCACCTGCGTGGCGGGCTCGTCGCGGTCCGAGGTGCGCCCCAGCAAGAAGAGGGTCACGCCCAGCGCCACGCTCAGGCCGGCCGTGATGCCCAGCGCACCCGCGCTGCGCGAGAGCCGCGGGCCACGCTCGATGTCGTCCCCGAGGTCGGCGGGGCACTCGTCACGGTCCGGCCCGCAGGCGCTCGTGAGGTCGCTGTGGATGGCGCGGGCGCGCAGCCCGAGCACCAGCGCGGCGACGCCGAGGGCCACACCCCCTGCGCCCACGACGAGACCGGCAGGGCGCAGTGGCGAGCGCGACGTCGCGCCGGCTGCGGCCGCGTCGGCGTCACCGCCAGCGCTCGTCTCCGGGGCCGACGTGGCTTCCCCCTCGCTCTCGGAGGCCTCTTGCTCCGCTGCGGCCAGCTGAAGCGCGTAGCGTGCGCGCAGCCCCTCGAGGCGCTCGTTGGACGTCATGTAGCCGCCGCCCACGTCGCCCGCGTCGGCCGCGAAGAACGCCTCGAGCCGCTCGATGGCCACCGCCAAGTTGCCCGCGCGCTCGTACGCGAGCGACGCATTGGCCAGCAGCATGGGTCGCTGCGACAGGCGATAGGCCTCGTCGAACTGCTCGGCCGACTCGGCGAAGCGACCGTCCTCGAAGTACGAGGTGCCGGCGCGGAAGTGGAACTGGGCGCGCTCGTCTGCGCTCGTCTGCGCTCCCGCCACGCTGGCGAAGAGCACGTTCAAGCCCAGGACGAGCAAGCACCAACGGGGGGACGTCATGGGGCTTGCTCTCTCTCGGTCGGAAGTCGGGACTAGCGGCGGCGACCACCGCCGCGCGCTGCCGGAGCGGCACGCGGAGCGGTGAACGACGGGTTCGATGCGCGCGCGGGCAGCGGGCTCACGAGGGGCGCCGTGGCGCCGGTCAGCGCGCGGCCCGCGATGGTGGCGCGCACCAGGGCCGGGTCGAAGACGGCCGGCATGTTGGCGGGGTTCAGCCCGATGGAGACCATGGCGCTGCCGCGGCCCACGGGGAACTGCGCCTCGAGCGCGTGGTGCTGGATGTAGCCGTTCAGCACCTCGAAGCGGAACTCACGCGCCACCACGCGGTTGGCGGCCGAGCCGGTGCGCAGCTCGCAGGTCCAGGCGCCGTCCATGCTGGTTCCAGCCGACGGGCGCATACCGGAGCCCGCCACCGTGATGGGCATGGAGCGCGTGTCGAAGTTGTAGTAGCGCGTGATCAGCGTCTCGGCGCCGTCTTCGTGCACGGTCCCGTCGAGCCACACGCGGTTGCGCACGTTGTGCTCGAAGGGGGCCCACAGCGTGCCCTCGTACACGCGCCACTCGCCAGCGCCCACCTTGCAGCGAAACGAGGTGTCCTGCGGCACGTCGCTCTGGACCGCGGTGTCCGTGTAGGCGAAGCGCAGGCTGTCCGAGATGTACTGGCGCACGAAGCCGGCGCCGAACATGGAGTCCATGCGCAGGGCGCGGTGCTCGATGTGGATGGCGCGGTCCCCGTCGTTGCGGTCCCACCACCACGACGCGAACACCGGGAACTGGCCGCGGTACACCTCGGTGCGCGCGTCGGTCGCCTCGTTCACCAGCGCCACCACCACGGAGATGGGCGCGTTCGTGCGGATGGACGCCGAAGGGACGTTGTCGGTGGAGCACTCGCTCAGCAAGCGCAGGTTCTCTTGCTCCTCGCCCGAGTACACCACGGCGGTGGAGTCGCACGCGCCCGAGGCGATGACGTTGCCGCCCTGCTCGACGATCAGCAGGTAGGGCCCGGCCACGGCGCTGTCCACGTAGGCGTTCATCATCAGGCGGGTCTGGCCCACCGGCTCCGCGCCGTCGTGGTTGGTGGAGTTCTCGAAGCGCAGCCCGAACCCGAGCCCGAAGTTCAACGAGGCGCTCTGGGCAGAGGCCTGGCTCGCGCCGGCGAGTCCGAGCAGCGTGGTCAGACCGAGGGTGAGCGCCTGCCAGGCGCGGCGATGCGGGTTGCGAGGGGTAGTGGCGGTGAGGTGAGTCACGATGCGGTTCCTTCTTCGCCCAGTTCAGTTGGGCTACGGGGTAGGTGGCCGGGCGACACGCGGTTCGTGAGGAGACGTGACGAATTCCGCGCGCGCCCGGCTCGCTCCCCCGTCAGCGGGGGCGCCGACGTCTTGCCGCGAGTAGCAGGCCGAGGCTGACCAGGAGCAGCGCGGTTCCATGAGGCAGGCTCGCGGCGGCGCTCACCCGGCAGCCACAGCCGTCTCCGCTCCCCGATGGTCCGCCCGGGTTCGGCGGGCGCGGGGTCACCACCGGAGGCTGCGTGGAGTCCTCGGTCACGGCGCACGCGGCGGTCAACGCGAACACCAATGGCGCCGACGCGAAGCCCGAGGCGTCCGCCGCCAGCGTGATCACACAGTCGTCGCCGCTCGCGGTGGCCGTCACCCGCACGTTGGCACCGGCGGGCGGGTCCAGCACCACGTGCGTGCTCGCGGCCGCGGGAGTGGTGTATGCGCCGACCACCGAACCATCCTCGGTCAACACCACCACGTAGGGGCGCGTCTCGCGCGTGACTCGCAGCGCGTGCAGCGCGCCCTCCGTGTCGACCGTGATCTCGGCGGGCACCGCGGCGCTCGCGTCGTCCACGTCGAGGGCGTGCACCGTGAACGGGTTCGGTCCGGCCACCTCCACCGACAGCTCGCTCGACGCGAAGCGCCCCGCACGGCAGACGCCGCGGTCGCCGTCGCACTCGCCCACCGGAATGGCCTCGACGTCCATGTCGGCGTCCCCCAGCACGCGCCGCACCATGAGCTGCGAGCTGCCCTCTTGCGTGGTGGCCTCGTCGCCGTCGCGCGTCCACTCGTTCAGCGCGCGGAAGCGCAGCAGCAGCGGGCTCGGCGTGGCGCTGTACGCCGCGAGCGTGCGCACGCGATCCACGACCAGCGCGGTGGCGCCGCCTTCCCCCGGCAGCAGCAGCACGTCGCGCACGCTCGAGTCCACGATGGGCGAGGGCACGTCGCGGAAGCGGAACTGACCTCCGTAGTCGCAGCGCGTGGCGTGCACGCCGGACTCCGTGGAGCGCGCGAACAGGAAGCGCGTGGCCTCGTTCGCGGGCACGCGCTCGCCACCCCACCACTCACCGAACGCGCCTTGGCTCGGCTGGTACTCCTCGTTGAAGTGAGGCTGCAGCATGGTGGGTGCGTTGCCCGTCAGCGTGGAGAGCGAGCCGTAGGGGCCCGGGTCCACCAGGAGGTCGTCTGCGCCGCGCGTGATCACCACGTTGCCCGCGTTCTGGTGCTGGTGGTCCACGATCGTCCCGCGGCACTGGCTCACCAGCCAGGTGGCCGAGGCGTCGTGCGCCGTGCGTGCGTAGAGGTTGCCCGCGCCGGCGGCGAGGTAGCCCGTGGGCAGCATGCCGCGATCGATCGCCGAAGCCTCTCCCGGCTCGGCGGACGCGAGGGCCTCGTAGAACAGCATGAAGTCGCGCGCGCCGGGCAGGTCGAGCCGCGCGAGCTCCCCCCGCGCCTGCGCGCGCACGCTCTCGGCCACGTTGCCCGCGATGACCGCGTTCAACACCAGCGCGCTCGGCGCGAGGGCCGGCGTGTCGTCACCGGTGTCGCCGCCCACGAACATGCGGTCGTCGGGGGTCAGCCCGTGTACGTAGCGCTGCAGCACCTCCGCCAGGTAGCCGTCCATGAACGGCAAGCTCTCGCCCTGCTCGTGCATCGCGCGCGCGGCGAGCGCGTACGACGCCACGCTGAGCGGCCCGTACTGCCAGCCCTCGAGCCAGTCGCCCCCGCCCAGTGCCCCTCGCGCGGCGACGCCGTCGGCCATCACCTCGCCCCACATCTCGTCCACCACGTAATCGTAGAGGGCCGTACCCGAGCCAGCGCTGTCGGCGTTCATCTCGTCGGCGTGCGCGATGGCGATCAGCGTCAGCGCCAGCAGGTGCCCCGCGTGGTAGTTCGCGCCCGGCTGCGCGCGCTGATAGGTGTCCGGCTCCATGTGGAAGGCCACCCACTGCGCGAAGCGGGTGCGCGCCTTCTCGCGCTCGTCGCTCGAGAGCGAGTCGTGCAGCCAGTCGTAGCCCAGCGCCGCGAACACGCCGTGCGTTCGCATGGAGTAGCCCGTGTCCTGCGACACGATCCCCACGCCGTCGTTGTAGCTGGGCCCGAGCCCATCGCCGATGGCGCTCTGGTCGTCGAAGAGCGCGTTCAGGTAGACCTTCGCAGCGGCTTCGTGCGCGGGCAGCACGGTGGTGGCGTGCGCCACCAAGCACGCGGTCAGCGCCTCCACCCAGCGGAAGCCCTGAT
The DNA here is from genome assembly GCA_964510015.1 of uncultured Sandaracinaceae bacterium. Lineage (GTDB taxonomy): Bacteria > Myxococcota_A > Polyangia > Polyangiales > Houyiibacteriaceae > JADJJE01. The sequence goes on along the minus strand of CAZEAA010000013.1, from coordinate 490 downwards.
ACTGCCCGTCCACGTAGTCCTCGGGGTTCGCGATGGCGTCGTCGCAGCGCGCGATGGAGCGGGCCACGGGCGAGTCCGGATCGCCTTGCTGCGCCCGCCACGCCAGCACCACGTCGTCGCGCAGGAGCACGCGCGGATGCGCGCCGCTGGGCTGGGCGTGGGCGGGCGGCACCGGCAGCGCCACGAGTGCCAGGAGCGCCAGGAGGGAGAGGGACGCGAGCAGCGCGAGGCGTGTCGAGCGTGCCAGGCTCGCCAAGCATGCCAGGCGAAGGGAGATGGGCTGAGCGACGTGCGGAGTCCGAGCGGGGGGCATGGTCACCGGCTTCCTCGGGGTAAGGGGGCGTTCCCCCGTGGGTGGCCGGCTGGCCGTCCGCTCGTGACGGACGCGGTCGATTTTCCGAGCCGCCGCCGACGATCACGTACTTAGACGTAGGCGTGAACGTCTATCGACTCGTCACAAGTCGATGGCGACCAAGAGAAGGTCCGGGGG
>CAZEAA010000012.1:33796-35049 GCA_964510015.1 uncultured Sandaracinaceae bacterium | reverse complement strand
ATGGAGGGGCAGGCGGGGGGCTCGCGGTTGGTCGTAGGCTGCGGTGCCACGTGGTCGCCAACGGGTTTCGAGAACGGCGGGTTTCGGGCCGGTTCCAAGTGTGGGAGCGAGGGCTTGCCGCGAGATTTGGGCTTTGCAGACCGGCAACAACCCGGTAGGGTAGCCGGGCCGAGAGCGGGGTGCGCTGTGTCTCGCTCGTGGTGCGGGAGAGTCTTCGGGCCCTCCGCGTATCAGGTTGCACCAAGTCCTTTCACGTCCATCACGTTTTTCTGGCCGCGCCTCGCGGCCGTCAACATCCGGCCGCAACAGCGTCCACCACTGGCCGCTAGCGCGTCCAAGACCGCCCACGGGCGGAGGGGTTTCTAGAGTGACCATTTACTGTCCCTCGTGCGGAAAGCCGAACACTGACGAAGCGAGCAACTGCATCAGTTGCGGCACCGAGTTGGCCAAGAAGAAGGCGGCTCGCTTCAAGGGCACCATGATGATGAGCGGCCCTGGCGCGCTCCCCGGTGCGCCTGCCGGAGCGGCCCCGCCCTCGGCACCTCCTCCCGCTGCCCCGCCGGCCGCCGCGCCTGGCGCGTCGCAGCCTCCGGCCGCGAAGAAGGACCTCGCGTTCCAGAAGACCATGCTCGGGCCCATGACGGCTCCTCCGGGCATGGCGCCCCCGCCGGGTGGTCCCGCGCCGTTCGGCGCGCCCCCCGCGGCAGCCGCTCCCCAGGGCTTCGGGGCTCCTGCTCCGCAGGGTGGCGGCTTCGGTGCTCCCGCCCCCGCCCCGCAGGGTGGTGGCTTCGGCGCGCCTGCTCCCGCCCCACAGGGCGGTGGCTTCGGTGCGCCTGCTCCCGCTCCGCAGGGTGGTGGCTTCGGCGCTCCCGCCCCCGCCCCGCAGGGTGGTGGCTTCGGTGCTCCCCCGCCCGCAGCGGGTGGCTTCGGCGCTCCGCCTCCGGCCGCGGGTGGCTTCGGTGCTCCCCCGCCCGCAGCGGGCGGCTTCGGCGCTCCCGCCCCGCAGGGTGGCGGCTTCGGCGCGCCCGCTCCGGCGGTCTCCGGCTTCGGCGCCACCATGCCCGAGTCCTCGGGTGGCTTCGGCGCTCCCCCGCCCGCGGGTGGCGGCTTCGGCGCTCCCGCTGGCGCACCTCCGGCGGGCGGCTTCGGCGCCCCGGCGGCGGGTGGCTTCGGCGCTCCGGCCGGTGCTCCTCCGGCGGGCGGCTTCGGTGACAGCCAGCGTTTCGCGGGTGCGCTCAAGCGCATTTTCAACT
>CAZEAA010000012.1:3854-33786 GCA_964510015.1 uncultured Sandaracinaceae bacterium | reverse complement strand
GGCGAGAAGCCCAAGAGCAAGATGCCGATGATCATCGGCGGCTGCTGCTTGCTCATCCTGCTCATCAGCTGCAGCGTCGGCGGCTTCCTGTGGTGGAAGACCAGCCAGGCCATCGACTCGGTCACCGGCGGTGAGGGGCTCATGGGCGCGGCCAACCGCCTCGCGCTCAACACGCACTTCACGTCGTTCACCAGCGTCTGTGCGGCGGACCCCTCCGGCGCTTCGGCGGCGGGTTCGTTCCACCCCAGCGTCGCCCCCACCTACCAGGCCTTGGCGTGCCAGGTTCCGGCGGGCGCTGCGGCGGCCGTCCAGGACGCCACGCGCTGCCCCGGCAGCGGCTCGGACGAGGGGCGTGCGGCCCCGCTCAGCATCGACCCGACCACCTGCAGCACCATCACCTGCGGAACGGGCAAGGCGGTGGTGTGCGGTGGGTTGATCGTGCACCTCGAGAACCCGGCGTCCTTCCAGTAGCCGGTCCTCGGTGACATGACGAGCGAGAGCGTCCGAGAGGGCGCTCTCGTCGTTTAACAGCCCGTCGCGCCGCGCATGTACACTGCGCGCCATGGCTGCCCACATCCTCGTCGCCGATGACGAAGCCCGCATCCGCGAAGTGGTGGAGTACACGCTCGAACGTCAGGGCTATCGCGTCACGTCGGTGTCCAACGGACGGACCGCGCTCGAGCGCGCGCGCCAGGGCGACGTGGATCTGGTCGTGCTCGACGTGATGATGCCCGAGCTGGATGGCCTCGACGTGTGCCGCGAGCTGCGCCGCGACTCGGCGACCCCGATCCTCTTCCTGTCGTCGCGTGGCGAAGAGATCGACCGCGTCCTAGGCCTCGAGATGGGCGGCGACGACTACCTCACCAAGCCCTTCGGCACCCGCGAACTGGTGGCGCGGGTGAAGGCGCTGCTGCGCCGCGGTGGGCCCACGCGCCCCGCCACCGACGGCGCCAGCGAGACCCTCGAGCACGACGGGGTGCGCATCGATCTCGAGCGTCACGAGGTGCGCTGTGGCGAGGCGGTGCTGCGGCTGACGGCGACGGAGTTCGGCGTGCTGGTGGCCCTCTTCGAGCGGCCTGGCGTGGTGCTCTCGCGCGGGCAGCTGATGCAGCGCGCCTACCCCTTCGACAACCTGGTGACCGAGCGCACGCTCGACACCCACGTGCGCCGCATCCGCGCGAAGTTCCGTGAGCTGGGGCGCGACCCCATCGAGACCGTGCACGGCGTGGGCTACAAGGCCGCGGGTGGGTGAGCCGGCGGCGCGTGACGGCATGACGCGGTGGCCCACGAAGGTGCGGCGCGCGCTCGGCCGCATCGGCGTGCGGCTGCTGATCGTGAACCTCGTGGTGCTGCTGGTGCCCGTGGCCGGGCTCGAGTTCGCGCGCTTGTACGAACGTCAGCTGCTGGGCGCGCTCGAGCGCGACATGCGTCACCAGGCCGTGCTGGTGCGCCGCATGCTGGAGGTGGCGGGAGCCTCGGGTGGACCCGTCGACGAGTCCTTCCACCAGGAGGTGCTCGTGCGCGCTGCGGTGGACACCCGTGCGCGCGTGCGCGTGATCCTGCGCGACGGTGACGTCATGCTCGACTCACACCGCGACGGGCCACCCGAGGGCCTCGAGCCAGGCGTGCCGTCGCTGCTGGGCGAGAGCGGGACCTCGGCGTCCGGCGACTACCGAAGCCGGCGATGGGAGGCCGTGGGCGCACCCCTGCTCCCCGGCTCCAACGACGCTGGCGAGGAACGCTGGCCCGCGTTGCGCCAACGCCAAGAGGTGCGCCGCGCCTTTCGAGGCGAGCGCGCCAGCTACACGCGCGTGCGCGAGCGCTCCCCCGAGGTGCTGCTGTTCGTGGCCGAGCCGGTCATGGAGGCGCGCCGCGTGATCGCCGTGGTCTACGTGGTGCGCAGCACGCAGCCCGTGCTGCTCGAGCTCTATCGCATTCGCCGGGGCCTCATCTCGGTACTGTCCGTGGCCATCGTGTTCACGGCGCTGGTCAGCCTGGCGCTCGGGGTCACCATCTCGCGGCCCCTGTCAAAGCTGTCGCGAGCCGCGCAGCGCATCGCGCGGGGTGAGCGCGAGGTGCCCGTTCCGCTGGTGGGCAGCGGTGAGATCCGCGAGCTGAGCGAGTCGTTCGCGACCATGACGCACGAGCTGGACGCCCGCATGCGCTACATCTCGGACTTCGCCGCCGACGTGGCGCACGAGTTCAAGTCGCCGCTCACGTCCATCCGTGGCGCCGCCGAGCTGCTGAGCGAAGGCGCCGCCGAAGACCCCGGCGCGCGGGAGCGCTTCCTGCGGAACATCGAGCTGGACGTGCAGCGGCTCGATCGCCTGGTGTCGCGGCTGCTGGAGCTGAGCCGCATCGAGGCGAGCCAGGACGACAAGGCGGACGTGGACCTGGTGCCGCTGGTCCACGACGTGGCGCGGCGCGCGAGCACGCCCGAGGTGGCCGTGCGCGTGGTGCGGGCGCCGGCCAGCGTGCGCGTGCCGGCGCGCGAGGCCGACGTGGTGACCGCGCTGCTCAACCTGTGCGACAACGCGGTGCGCTTCTCGCCACCCGGGGCCGAGGTGTGCCTCAGCCTGGACGCGGGCCCGCAGGCCGTGCAGCTCCGCGTGTGCGACCACGGGCCCGGGGTGCCCGAGGCCCATCGCGCGCGCATCTTCGACCGCTTCTTCACCACGGACGCCGAGCGCGAAGGCACGGGGCTGGGGCTCGCCATCGCGAGCGCCGTGGCCGCCGCGCACGGTGGGTCGCTGACGCTCGAGACCGAGCCCCCGAGCAGCGGAGGCCCGTGGGGCGCGTGCTTCCTGCTCACGCTCGCGTCGCGCTGAGCCGAGAGGCCCCGCGAGAGCCGCCGCGCGAGACTCAGAAGAAGTGACTGGCCGAGCGGACCGTGAGCGCGATGAGCACGAGGCTGGACAGCGCGAACAGCGCGAAGCGCAGCGGGATGGTGTTCACCAACGCCTGCAGCAGGCTGTGCACCACGCGCAGCGCGACGTAGACCCACGCCAGGATGACCGCCACGCCGTCGGTGGGCGCCGCCAGCGCGGTCGACAGCGCCACGGCATAGAACACCGTGGGCTGCTCCATGAGGTGGTTGTAGTTGTCCGCCTTCCAGCGCACCCGTGCGGGCAGCGTGGCCATCTGCTCACCGCGCGGCGCGTTGGGGTCCAGCTTCATCTTGGAGGCGGCGACGGCAGGGAGCCGCGTGGCGTACATCCAGGCCCACACGACGTGAGTCCAGAGCGCGAGGGCGAGCACGGACGCGAGGATGGGTGCGGGCATGGCGCTGAACCATACGCGAACCGTTGGAGGGGGACCACCGCGGGGGCTATGGTGTCGCGGTGACACGTCCCCTCTCGTTGGTCTCGTTCGTCGCCCTCCTCCTCGTCGGCTGTGGTGGGTCCCCGCCGAGCGAGCCTCTCGCCACCACGGAGCCGGAGCCGCCGGCGGAGCCAGCGCCCGTCGAGCCGCCAACCGTCGAGCAGCCGCCCGTCGAGCAGCCGCCCGTCGATGACGGCACCGGACCCGCCGCGGACAGCGAGGACGTGCGCGCGGCGCTCGCGAGCGCCAATCAGCTCGGCTTCGACCTCTACGCGCGGCTGCGCGCGACCCCCGGGAACCTGGTGATGTCGCCGGCCAGCGTGCACGTGGCGCTGTCCATGACGTACGCCGGCGCGCGCGGGGAGACCGCCTCCCAGATGGCGTCGGTGCTGCATGTGGGCCCCGCCGTGGATGACCTGGACGCCGCCTACGGCGCTGCGCTCCGGAGCTGGAACGCCCGCAGCCCCGCCACCCTGCGCGTGGCCAACCGCATCTTCGCGGACCGCAGCGTGCCCGTGGAGGAGAGCTTCGTGACGCTCACGCAACGGCGCTACGGTGCGCCCATGGAGCGCCTGGACTTCAGCAGCGCCCCCGATCCGTCGCGGCTCACCATCAACCAGTGGGTGGAGCAACACACCGAGGAGCGCATCCCCAACTTGCTCCCAGAAGGCTCGATCTCGCCGCTCACGCGCATGGTGTTGGCGAACGCCATCTACTTCAAGGGCACGTGGCAGACGCAGTTCGCCCCGAGTGACACGCTACCGCGGCCTTTTCAGGTGGATGGACGCGCGGAGGTCGACGTGCCCGCGATGACGCTGCGCGGGCGCTTTGCGTGGGCCAACCACCCCGACGGGGTGCGCGTGCTGGAGCTGCCCTACGCGGGCGGCGACCTGAGCATGGTGTTCGTGTTGCCCGCCGAGCGCACGGGCGCGGCGGCCCTCGCCGCCGTGGAAGCCCAGCTGTCGCAGGCGAGCCTCGCGCGCTGGCGGAGCGCGCTGCAAGAAGCGGAGGTGCAGGTGCAGATCCCGCGCTTCCGCCTCTCACCCCCCACGGTGCGCCTGTCCGATCACCTGGAAGCCCTGGGCATGCCGCTCGCCTTCGACGCGCAGGCCGACTTCCGCGGCATCGCCACGCTGCCCACCGGGCTCTACATCTCGGAGGTCTTCCACAAGGCCTTCATCGAGGTGAACGAGGAGGGCACCGAGGCCGCCGCGGCCACGGCCGTGGTCATGATGACCCGCAGCGCACGTCCGCGCCCCGAGCCGCCGCGCTTCATCGCGGACCACCCGTTCCTGTTCCTGTTGATGGACCGCCAGACAGGCGCAGTGCTCTTCCTGGGCCGCGTGAGCGACCCGCGCTGACGGAGGCCCGATGGACCACGACCGAGAGACGAGCACGCTGCGCCAGCGGCTGCTGGACGAGAGCGACTTCGAAGACGAGGTGTTCACGGGTGGCGCGCTGCCGGGAGCGGACCTGCGTCGCAAGCGCTTTGCGCGCTGCCGCTTCGAGGCGGTGGCCATGAACGAGGCACAGCTGCAGAACGCGATCCTGGACGAGTGCGTGTTCGTGCGCTGCGACCTGACCATGGCGAAGGTGGCCGAGTGCAGCTTCCGCGACGTGCGCTTCGAGCACACCAAGCTGATGGGCGTGGACTGGTCCGTGGCGCGCGACCTGCTGTTCGACGTGTCGTTCGACAGCTGCGTGCTGAGCTACGGCGTGTTCGTGGACCGCAAGATGCGCAAGGTGAAGGTCATCGACTGCGTGGCCCACGAAGCCGACTTCACCGGGGCCGATCTGAGCGAGGCGAGCTTCGCGGGGACCGACCTGCGCGACGCGCGCTTCTCGCGCACCAAGCTCATCAAGACGGACCTGTCGACCGCGCACAGCTACCGCATCCATCCGGGAGAGAACGTCCTCAAGAAGACGCGCTTCTCCATGGAGGCTGGGCTCGACGCGCTGGCCACGCTCGGCATCCTCGTCTAGCGCGACGCCGCGCGCGCTGGGCATGGCCCCCGGGTGGTGCCGGCGATCGGGATGGGATAGCTTCCCCCCGTGAGCGAGCTCGAGACGGCAGCGCGGGCTGTTTCCCGGGTGGCCCGCGGGGCAGCGGTGGTGGCGGCCTTCCTCGCCCCCTCGTTGGGACTCGCCTGCGGGGAACGCCCCGAAGACTCCTCACGAGCGCTGCGAGCTCGCGCCGAGCCGCACCTCCGCGAGTTCGAGGCCTTCGATGCCTGGGCGCGTCGCAGCCTCGACGCGGACCTCGCGCTGCGTGACGAGCGGGCCCTCGAAGAGACCGTCTTCGCGCCCATCCGCCGCGAGCCCCACGTGGTGGCCGCCTGGGTCGAACGCGAAGGCGCCGACCCGCGCCGCGTGGGCCTGCGCACCACCACCGCGCTCGACCTCGACTGGGTCGACCTCCGCGGCGTCCCCATGCTCCCGCGCCTCGAGGCCGCCGACACCCAGCTCCCCGACGCCCGCACCCACGGAGCCCCCCCCGCCAGCGTCCTGGTCCTCTCCCGCCAAGCCGACTCCGCCCGCGGAGGCGGCGACGTGAGAGTCACCGTCGCCTATGAAGCCACCCTGGGGTACTAGCCCGCTCCGTCCGCTGAGCCCACCCGAGTCCGCTGAGCCCACCCGGCCTCGGATACCCACTGCCATCCGGAGCGGGATCCCCATCCCCTACCTGCTAGAGTTGGCCCCGTGGCGCTGATCGAGTTTCGTGGAGTGAAGAAGGCCTTCGGGCCCAAGGTCATCTACCGTGGCCTCGACCTCCAGATCGAGGCGGGCGAGGCGCTCACCATCATCGGTGGCTCGGGCCAGGGCAAGAGCGTCATGCTGCGCATGCTGATCGGCCTGCTCAGCATCGACGACGGCGAGATCATCTTCGACGGGCAGCGCATCTCGGGGCTCAGCGAGGCCGAGTACCTGCCCATCCGGCGGCGCATCGCCATGTTGTTCCAAGCCGCCGCCCTGTTCGACTCGATGACCGTCGGCGAGAACGTGGCCTACGGCCTGCGCTCCGCGGGGGAGCTGAACGAGCAAGAGATCCGCGAGCGCGTGGAGGAGAGCCTCGGGTACGTGGGCCTCGAGGGCAAGGGCGACCTCTGGCCCGGCGGCCTCTCGAGCGGTATGAAGAAGCGCGTCGGGTTGGCTCGGGCCATCGCGATGCGCCCCGATGTCCTGCTCTACGACGAGCCCACCACCGGCCTCGACCCGATCAACATCAACCGCATCATCGACCTGATCCTGCACCTCCAGCGCAACCTGAAGATCACCTCGGTGGTCGTCACCCACGACATGCACACCGCCATCAGCGTCAGCAACCGCATCGCCATGATCGACAAGGGTGGCATCATCTTCAGCGGCGGCATCTCCGACATCGTCACGTGTCAGGACCCGCGCGTGAAGGACTTCATCGAGGGGAACGCGGCCGAGGAGCCCGTGCGCGCGGCTCAGCCCGGGAACGCCATCTGATATGCAAGCCAACTCCAAGACTACTCTCCGCGTGGGCCTGTTCGTGTCGGTCGCGCTGGCCATCACGGCCACGCTCGCCTTCGTGGTCGGCGCGCAGCAGAACCTCTTCACGCGCAAGACCGAGTACGTGGCCCACTTCGACACGGTAGACGGACTGCGGCCCGGCAACGTGGTCACGGTGGCCGGCGTGAACGTGGGTTCCGTCAGCTCGGTGGAGTTCGCGGAGGATGGTCGCATCGAGGTGCGCTTCGACGTGGTGGACAACGCGGCGGCGCTGATCCGCGGGCGCCTCCGTGCGCCGGGCGAGTACGAGCAAGGCTCGAGCGAGGTGTCCATCGGCAGCAAGGGCATGCTCGGCGACAAGCTGCTGGCCATCACGGTGGGCACGCGCTCGTTGCCGCTGTGGGACCCCGAGCAGCCGCTGCCGGCGTCCACCTCGGGCGACCTGATGTCCGCCGCCAGCAACGCCATGGCCGAGGTGCAGGGCACCGCCGAGAACCTGCGCCTCGCCACGGACCCCTTCCGCGATCAGGTCTTCAGCCGCGACCTCGCGCGCGTGGCCGCCAACGTGGCGCGCATCACCGACATGATGGCCGACGGCCACGGCGCCGTGCAGCACCTGCTGACCGACGAGGGCACGGCCGCCGAGCTGGACGCCACGCTCGGGAACCTGCGCGCCACCAGCGACGAGTTCGCGCGCACCGCGCGAAGCGTCCGGCGCATCGCCGAGGAGATCGAGCGCGGCGACGGATCGGCCCACGCGCTCATCTACGGCGACGAGGGGCGCATCGCCCTCGAGAACATCGGCCGCGCCACCGACGAGGTGGCCGTCTTGCTCGAGACCGTGCGCACCGGCGAGGGCACCGCCCACGACATCATCTACGGCAACGCCGGCCAGGAGATGATCGCGAACCTCACGCGCGCCACCGACGACATCGCGGCCATCACCGCCGACGTGCGGGCGGGACGCGGCACCATCGGTGGGCTCTTGCAGGACCCCAGCATCTACGAGGACATCAAGCGCCTGGTGGGTGACCTCGAGCGCAACGAGATCCTGCGCGCGCTGGTGCGCTACTCGGTGCGCCGCGACGAGGCCCGCCGTCCCGTTCGCGCGGTGCCGGAAGGCGACACGGGCTCACCAGCCGAGCCCTCGCCCCAGTCGCCGGTGGAAGAGGTGATCGACGCCCGGGAAGACCGCAACCCGTGAAGGCTTACCTCGAGCTGCTCCAGCACGTGATGGAGCGCGGCAAGCTGCGTGGTGACCGCACCGGCACGGGCACGCGCTCGGTGTTCGGCTATCAGCTGCGCGTGGACCTCGGCGAGGGCTTCCCGCTGCTCACCACCAAGAAGGTGCACCAGAAGAGCATCGTGAACGAGCTGCTCTGGTTCATCCACGGCGAGACGCACGTGAGCTGGTTGCAAGAGCGCGGCGTCACCATCTGGGACGAGTGGGCCACCGCCGAGCAGACCGCGCGCTTCGGTCGCAGCGAGGGCGACCTGGGCCCGGTCTATGGCCATCAGTGGCGCAACTTCGGCGCCACCCGCCTGCCCGACGGCAGCTACGCGCGTGACGGCGTGGACCAACTACAGAACGTCGTGGCGGAGATCCGCCGGAACCCCGAGAGCCGCCGCCTGATCGTGAGCGGCTGGCACCCGGGCGAGGCCGACCAAGTGGCCCTGCCCCCGTGCCACACGCTCTTCCAGTTCTACGTGGACGACGGGAAGCTCAGCTGCCAGCTCTACCAGCGCAGCGCCGACGTGTTCCTGGGCGTGCCCTTCAACATCGCGAGCTACGCGCTGCTCACGGCGATGATCGCGCAGGTCACGGGCCTCGGCGTGGGCGACTTCGTGCACACGTTCGGCGACGTGCACCTCTACAACAACCACGTGGAACAAGCCGCGCTGCAGCTCTCGCGCGCGCCGCGCAAGCTGCCCACCCTGCGCCTCGACCCGAGCGTCACGCGCCTCGAAGACTTCACCGCTGAGCACGTGCAGCTGCTGGACTACGACCCGCACCCGGCCATCAAGGCGCCGGTGGCCGTATGACAGACGCCGCGCTGGGCATGCCCGAGCCGCTCGGGCTGATCGTGGCGCGCGCCAAGCGCGACGGCGCCATCGGTCGCGACAACCAGCTGGTCTTCCGCATCAAGGAGGACATGCAGCACTTCAAGCGCGAGACCATGGGGCACCCGGTGCTGATGGGCCGCAAGACGTTCGAGAGCATCGGCAAGCCGCTGCCGGGGCGCACCAACGTGGTCATCACGCGCAACCCCGAGTTCCGCGCCGAAGGCGTGACGGTGGTCCACAGCTTGGAAGAAGCGCTCGACGCTGTGAAGGGCGAGGCCATGCCATACCTCATCGGCGGCGGTGACCTCTACGCGCAGGCGCTGCCCCTGGTGACGCGCCTGGTGGTGACCGAGGTGGACCGCGAGGCCGAGGGCGCGGACACCTTCTTCACGTACCCGGAAGAGGAGTTCCGCGTGGTGGACTCGCGCCCCGGCGAGAGCCCCGACGTGACCTTCGTGTTCCTCGACCGCGTGCGCACCACCCTGGTGGGCTGGGCCGGCTAGACGCTGAGCGTGGTACCGCGCACCACGTCGTAGCCCGAGCGTTTACGTAAACCCTTTCGACGTCGCCGCCCCTGCCTCGGCGACCTACGATCGGCGTCATGCCTCACGTTTCGCACGCCACCCTTCGACGATTCTTCAAGTTCAGCGTGATCGCTTCGCTCGCCATCGCGGGGTGTGGCGACGAGGACGACGGTGAAGACGAGGGTGGAGTCACCGGCTACTTCTTCGGGCCCGTCGGTGCCGAGGTGAGCTTCTCCATCGGAGGCGAGACGCTCCCCGCGACGATCGATACGCCCACCGAGTCGAACGACTACGGCGCGGCGGTGTTCCACACGGCGGCTCCGCTCGACGCGACGACGAGCTACGACGTCGCGATCGAGTCGGAGCCGGACGGTCAGGTGTGCCAGGTGTTCGCTGGCGCCTCGGGCACGGGCGAGGAGCTCTCGCCGACCGGGGCCATTCGGGTCGGGTGCGAGTGGCGCTACGACTTCGTGGGACGGAGCTCGGACGACCAGGAGCTCGCGTACAGCAACAACTCGAGGCAGGTGGTGATCGGTGGCTCGAATCGCACCATCGGAGACACCCCACCGCTCGGTGACGGTCGCTTCGTGGCCTTCCGCTCGAGCGAGAGCGCGCTCGCGCCCGGCAGCGCCACCGAGGAGAACATCTACTACCGCGATCGTCTGACGGGGACGACTCAGCTGGTCAGCCACGCTCCCGACGGCGGGCCCGCCGACGGCCGCTCCGAGCTGCCGGCCATCTCTGCGGACGGACTGCACGTCATCTTCCAGTCGGCGGCGACCAACCTCGTCGAAGGCGACACGAACGACGAGACCGACATCTTCGTCTGGTCGGCGCTCGACGACACGATCACCCGAGTCAGCGTGGGTGAGAACGGCGAGGAGGCCGACGGGTCGAGCCGCGAAGCGACGATCTCCGGCGACGGAACGGTCGTCGCTTTCGTGACCCAGGCGCTCACCGTGGTGCCCGCCGCGAACGACAGCGGGGTCAACGGCAAGGTCGTCCGCATCGATCTCACGACCGGAGAGCGGATCGTAGTCACTCGCCAAGGGACCACCGGCGACCCCACGAGCGGCGCCACCCCCATGCTGTCCGAGGACGGCAATCGGCTCGTGTACTACGCGTACCCCAACGTGACGAGCGACGTGAACCCGTATCTCTGGGACGCGTTCGTCTACGACCACGACGACGGCAGCCACTGGCCGATCACCCGCACGTCAGCGGGCGGCAACCGCGATCAGGGCTTCGAGAGCACCAGCGGCTACAGCCGCCCCAGCATCTCCGGCGACGGCAAGTGGGCGACCTACGGGACCAGCTCGACGAACCTGGTCGACGGCGTCGATGACGGGCTCTGGCACGTCTACCTCGTCGAGGTCGATGCCTGCTCGGCGGCCAGCTGCAACGTGGTGCTGCTCGACGCGATCGGGACCGAGCTCGCTGACGAGAGCGCGACCAGCAACCACGCCACCCTCAGCTACGACGGTCGCTGGGTGGCGTTCTCGAGCGCCGCGTCGAACCTGGGTGTGGCGAACGAGGGCAAGGACAACGCGTTCATCTACGATCGCGAGACCGAGACGCTGTCGCCGCTCACGCGGATCTCCGAGGGCTACGGCGGCACGTACACCGACCCAGAGTTCTCGCCAGATGGAGGGTACGTGGCCGTGGGTATCTACCTCGAGATGGATCCCCGCTTCGACACGGACGGCCTGTTCGTCGGCTACACGGGCCTGTCGAGGGCCTTCTCCTGGTTGGACGGAATCATCCCCGTCGAGTGAGGTCGGTCGGCGCTCCGCCGCCGTTGCGTGCTGCCGTGCGGCAGCTTCACCCCGTTGGGACAGCGTCATGGGAACTTGGTAGCGTCGCGCCATGACGAGCCTCGACCCCACGACCTTCGGCGACCTGGCCGAGAACCGTCGCCGGCAGACGCTCATCGACCGGCCCGAGGCCTGCGCGCACTTCCTGAGCTGCTTGGACTCCGGGTCGGACGGGCCGTGCGTGTTCTTCCTCAGCGCGCCGGGGGGGACCGGCAAGACCGTCGCGCTGCGGCTCTTCGACGCGCTGGCGCGCGAGCGGGGCATCGCCCGTACCTGGATCGACGCGCGCGACGTGCCGGTGGACGCTCGCGCGGCCGAGCAGCGCTTTGCCGAGGCGGTCGCTGCGCTCGGCCCGGAGGGTGGCGTGATCTTCCTCGACACGTTCGAGGTCCATCAAAGCCTCGAGCGGCACTACCGCGACCGCATCTTGCCGGCCGCGCCGAAGTCGGTGCGCGTGGTGCTCGCCAGCCGTCACGTGCCTGACCTGCGCTGGCGCAGTGACCCCGCCTGGGACCGGCTCTTGCGGACGTACCGGCTTCCGCTCCTGACGCCCGCCGAGGCCGACGCGCTGCTGGCGGCGCGCGCCGTTCCCGAAGCCGAGCGCGCTGAGCTGGCCATGCTGGCGAGGGGCCATGCGCTCACGCTGGCCTGCTTGGCCACGGAGTCCCCCGAGGCGCGAAGCCGCTATCGCGCTGGGCCGCACGTCTTGGCCGAGCTGAGCGACCCTCTCGTGGGGGACGAGCGCCGCGCGCTGTTCGTGCTGTGCCTGGTGGGCTGGATCGACGAGCGGGATCTCACGCACGCGGCAGGCTCCGCCGGATTCCTCCCGAACCTGGAGCGCCACGCGTTCGTGGAGCGCATGGGCCGTCGTTGGCGCATCCACGATCTCTACCGGACCGGGTTCCTGCAGCGCTTCGTCGCCGAGCTCCGGGACGAGCTGGTCACGCTCGTGCGTCGCGCCGCGTGGGTCATCCTGAGCCGCTATCGCGAGGAGCCCGACCGCGACCGGCGCCGCCAGTACGTGAACGAGGTCAGCCACATCCTGCGCACGCTGCCGCCCGGCGAGGCGCTCTTCGACTTCGTGGATCAGCCGGCCTACTACCGCGACGCCATGCGGCCGACCGATGTGCCCGCCATCGTCGCGGCGATCCGGCGGTTCGAGGGGGAGACGAGCGCCACGCTCGCCGCCGAGCACCTGGCCCGCTTCCCCGAGCTGTGCGAGGTGCAGCGCGGTCCGCAGGGCGACCCCGTGGGCGTGATGGTGTGGATGCACACCGAGCGTCTCCGCGAGCTGGACGCCGTGCGCGACCCCGCGGCTCGTCGGCTTCGCGACCTCGTCCCAGCGGGGCGCGTGGCCCACATGCTCCGCTGGTGGCTGAGCCTCGACACCTATCAGGAGCCGACACCGGCCTTCTTTCAGCTGACGTTGGACGCGGCGGCGGCGGGCCTCGCCCACGGGGACCTGCTGCTGCACGCGCACGCCGTGCGCATCCTCACGCCGGCGTCGGGCTCGGTCTGGCACGAGCTCGGGCTCTTGGACCGCTTCGAGGAGCTCGAGTTCGAGATCGCAGGGCACGCGTACACCGTCCTCGGCTACGACTTCCGCAGCGAGGCGCCGCTCGAGCGGATGCTGCGGAACATCGAGAGGATGGCAGCGCTGGCCTCGCCCGCCAGCGCGTTGCCGGCCGCCCCGACGACCAAGGCGCCGCACACCCCAGTCGCGCCCAGAGTGCCCGCCGACGACCTGCCTGGCGCCGTGGCGGAGGCGCTGCGCTGGTTCCGTCACGACGACCGCCTGAGCCGCGTGCAGCTGGCGAGCGCGATGCCCGACGAGGCTCCGCTCGTTCGTGCGGCGCGCGTGCGCGCGTTGCTGGAGGCTGCCCACGCCCGCATGCGCCCCACCGCGCGTTACCCCGAGCCGGCCACGCTGATCACGCGCGCCTACTTCGACCGGACGGAGAAGCAGCTCGCCATCGCGTCGGAGTTCGGCGTCCCGCATGGCACGTTTCGCCGCAAGCTGCGCGAGGCCGTGGACTTGCTGAGCGCGGGCGTGGAGAGCGTCTGGGCCGAAGGCGACGCCCCCCACGCGCGCTGAGAGGACGTCGATCGACGCCCTCTCGACGGGTCAACGCATGCGGCTCGACATGCTGCTGGCGCTGCTCCCGCCACGCGAGCTGCCACCCCGACCGGCCGCGGCCGCGGGGCGGATGAAGCCGTGGCCCGTCACGCCGGCCGGCAGCGCGGGGGCGTCCAGCACGCCGACCACCGCAGGCGGCAGCGCCGTGAACATGGCCGCGAGCGACGCCACGTCACGCCACGCGCGTCCGAAGAAGCCGCCGGCACGAATGGCCGCCGGGTCGATGCCGTGGTCCCACGCGGGCGGCGTCGGGAAGCGCGTGTCCAGCAGCACGCGATGCGGCGTGATGTAGAGCGGGTTCGCGCCCAGCTGCTCGGGGTGCGCGGGGATGCTTCCGTCGGCGTTCACCGTGAAGCGGAACTCACGCACGGGCGTGCCCGCGATGCGCACTTCGCACACGTAGGCGCCGGGGTGCGCGGCGAGGTCGTAGCCGCCGTTGAAGCCCCGCCCCGCGTACGAGAAGGCCGTCGCCAGCTCGTAGTACACGTAGCCGTAGCCGTCGTCGGTGCCGCCCTGCGGGTGGTAGTCCGCGGTGTCGCCGCCCCGCTGGTGCATCATCACCCCCGCGACCGTGATGTTCTCGCGAATGCGCTCGCCGTTGAGCGAGCAGCGCAGGCTGAGGTCATCGGGCTGGCGCGTGGCGCTGCCGGGGTTCGCCCAGAACGTGAACATGACCCGCGTGTCGCCTTCGGCGAAGGGAGCCTGACGCAGCCACAGGGTCGAAGACCCCAGCAGCTCGTGGTTGTTCACGTAGTTCTGGTAGTTGTGGTCGGTCCCGTAGTTCCAGTTGGACGCCGCGCCCACGCGCACCGAGAGGGGACGGAACGGGATGGCGCGATCGTCCTCGTCATCGCGGTAGGTCAGCTGGATGACGGCGTCCTCCGCCGTGTCGATGACCGGCTCGGTCATGCAGCTGAAGCTGCCCACCGCGTAGCCATCGAGGTTCGGCCAGCGAAAGCCGTCGTAGCCCTCCACCGCGCAGCGCGCCGTGGCCACCACGCGGGTGCCCACCTTGTACTCGAGCGTCACGGCGTCGGCCTGAGACAGCGCGCGGCCGTGCACCTGACCCGTGACCGTCACACGGAACTTGTAGCCATCGCTGCTCCCGCCCGTGCCCAGGTCGACTCGCAGCGACGCTTCGTCGAGGAAGCGCGCCGGAGGTCCCGAGGCCGCCGCCGGTGGCAGGAGGCCGAAGGTGCGGGGTTGGGCGTGGGCCGAGAGGCACGGAGTCAGCGCCAGCGCGAAGAGCGCGAGTCCAATCACTCGCCTCGCGGTGTGACCCCACCCCTGTGTCGTCGTGTTCATGTCGTGCTCGTCCTTCATGCAAAGATCGCGGGCGAGCGATGTGCTCTCCCGTGTCCGGAAACTGGCACGATCCCGCCGTGGCGAAGGGCGCTGCGACGGACCGACACGCGCTCACTCGGCGCTCAATCGGCGCCACTTTTCCAGTTCCATCTCATAATTGAAGCCACGGCGCGAGAAGTGGTCCTTCCTCGGTTGCGCCAACCGGTAGACTCGGGCGCGCATGATGTCGTCGACCACCAAGCCCCCGCTCGCCCCCGCTGCCCGCATGGCGGTGATGTTCCTCGTCATCGGCCTGCTCACGAACTGCTGTGGGTGCCTCGGCCGTGGGTTGATGATCGCCAACTGGCTGACGTGGCCGCGCATCGATGCGGTCTACACGGGCACCGTGGGCACCAGCAGCAGCCACGCGCGTGGGTCCGTGAGCTGCGAGCGCCGCTACCAGCCGTACGGCGCCGTGGACGGCCGCAGCTGGTCGCAGAGCGCACCATGCATCGTGCTCATCGGGCCCAGCCCGGACGAAGGCGAGGTGGTGTCGCTCGCCATCCAGCCCAATGGCGGCTCGCAGGGGGTGACCGCCACCGAGGCGTTCGGCATGGGCTTCGTGGACCTCTTCATGGTGTTGATGCTCGCGGGGGCGCCGGCGGTGCTGCTGTTCCTGCAGCGCCGCGGCAAGCTGCGCGCGCCGAGCGCCACGGCACGCTGAGGCGTTCGCGGCCTCGCGGGGTCAGCGCGGCTCGGCCGCTGCCCGCGTGCGGATGAGCGCCCGCAGCGTGTCCACCGCGGTGCGCGCCTGCACGTCGTGCTCGAAGCTCGGGACGCGCGTGCCCAGGGTGTCACCCTCGCGCTCGGTCTCACGCCCCGGCTCCGTCGCAGGGTCCGGGGCGGTCGGGTCCTGCCCATCCAGGTGACCCTCGAGCGATCGCTCACTGAACGACGAGCCACCCACCAGGCGCAGCACCGACGACGGCACCTGCGCCACCTCGATGTCGGGCATGATGCCCTCGGCCTGGATGGAGCGCCCGCTGGGCGTGTAGTAGCGCGCCACCGTCAGCTTCATGGCGCTGCCGTCGGGCAGCTCGATCACGTTCTGCACGCTGCCCTTGCCGAAGGTGCGCGTCCCCACGATCAGCGCGCGCTCGTGGTCGCGCAGCGCGCCGGCCACGATCTCGGAGGCGCTCGCCGTGAGCCCGTTGACCAGCACCACCATGGGCCAGTTGGGCCGCGTACCGGCCGTGCGTGCCGTGCTCTCTTGCAGCAGCGCGCCCCCTCGCCCGCGCGTGGTGACGATGACCCCGGTCTCGAGGAACTCGTCGCTCACGAGCACGGCCTGGTGCAGCAGCCCGCCGCCGTTGTTGCGCAGGTCGAGGACCACCCCGGTCAGCCCCTCTGGCCGCTGGCGCAGGGCCGCGTCGATGGCCTCCCGCAAGCTGGGCGTGGTGTTGTCGGAGAAGGTGTAGAGGCGCACGTAGAGCACGCCATCGGGCAGCAGCAGCGAGCTGACCGCGTCCACCGACACGTAGCCGCGGCGCAGCTCCATGCGCAGGTCCGCGGGTTCGCCTTCGCGGCGCAGCGTCACGCGCACGACGGTGCCCACTTCGCCGCGCATCAGCCGGATGGCGTCCTGCAAGCGCATGTCGCGCGCGTCGCGATCCTCGATCACCAGGAAGCGGTCGCCCGGCAGCAGACCCGCGCGCTCGGCGGGGCTCTCGGGCAGCACCCCCAGCACGATCAGCCAGCCGTCGCGCACGCCCACCTCCACGCCGATGCCGGCGAAGTGCCCCTCGGCGTCGTTGCGCAGCATCGCGAACTCGTCGGGGTCGAGGTAGGTGGTGTGCGGATCGAGGCTGCCCAGCATCCCGCGGATGGCCCCGTGCACCAGCCGCTCGGTGTCCACGGGCTCCACGTAGCTGACCTCCACGTGGGCCAGCGCGCGGGCGAAGATGCCCAGGTTGGCGAACGGGCTACCGGCGCCGTCCGTCCCATCCGATCGGTTCGCGCGGGCAAAAGGCACCGCTGCCACGGCCATGACCCCGCCCAGGATGGCCGCCAGCGCGTAGCCCCCGACACGCCGCAAACCCCTTAGCCATAGTACTATTTTTGCACTATGAGGTGTGGGGCCACGTCCTGCCGGTGGGGACGACGGCGGCGAGGTGGGTGCATTGCGCATTGACATACTCCCCATCCTACAGGTAGGACGGGAATTACCACACCCGAAGCGCACGTGCGCTCGTTGGAGGCAGGTACATGTCTGGGTCTGATAAGCGTAAGCAGAGTCTCTACTTTCCGGAGTCGATGTTGGATGACATCCAGCACGAGGCCGCGCGGCTCGACCGCTCCCTCTCCTGGATCGTCCAGCGCTGCGTGAAGATCGGCTTGTCCGAGATCCGCAAGCTGCCGTCGGTCAACGACATCGACGACGGCGACTCGGACGACTGAGCCGCGCGCGTCCCCCCGTGGGATGCGACGGCTTTCTGAGATGGACCTCGAGCTGTACGAGCAACACGGCACCCTGCCGGCCATCGATGGGGTGCCGCTTTTCTATGGCCGCGCAGGCATGGAAACAGACGGCATCCCGTTGTTGCTCAACGACGGCATCGGCTGCGACGGGTTCGCGTGGCGCTACCTCATGCCCAAGCTGGCCGAGCGTCACCCCGTCACCCACTGGAACTACCGCTCGCACGGGCGCAGCGGGAGCGCCGCCAACCTCGATAGGCTCACGCTGCCCGCGCTGGCCGACGACATGGTCCGCGTCATGGACGGCCTCGCCATCGAGCGCGCCGTCCTGCTGGGCCACTCGATGGGCACGCAGGTGGCCCTCGAGGCGTACCGCTTGGCGCCGGACCGCGTGGCGGGGCTGGTGCTGCTGTGCGGCAGCTCGGGGCGCATCACCCACACCTTCCACGGCAACGACATGCTGCACCGCGTGCTGCCGGGGGTGAGCTCGCTGGTGGCCAGCAACCGCAGCGTCGCGCGCGGCGTGTTCAGCCGCATCCCAGCCCGCGTGGCCTACCGGCTGGGCACCCTGTCGGGCGAGATCGACAAGCGCCGCTTCCGCTTGGCGGACTTCGAGCGCTACTGGGACCACATCGCCACGATGGACCCCGACCGCTTCCTGACGCTGCTGAGCGCCGCGGGAGGGCACAGCGCCGAGGACCTGCTGCCCAGCATCACCGCGCCCACGCTGGTGGTGGCGGCCGACGGCGACACGTTCACGCCCCCCGAGCTGGCCAAGCAGATGGCCGACCGCATCCCTCTTGCCGAGCACACCCTGATCCGCGCCGCTAGCCACGGCGCCCCGGTGGAGCACCCGCAGGAGATCCAGCTGCGCATCGAGAAGTTCCTGCGCGAGCGGGTGGAGCTCTCGCCCACGACGGCGGCACGCGCGACCCGCGCGACCTGAGCCCGCGCTTTCGGGTACGCTCGCTCCGAGCACCGGGTGGGTGGTTCCCGCTTGGCTCTGATTTGCTCGGACACGAACGGAGCGCGCGTATGTTCATCAGCGGAATGTCGGGCAACGAGATCTACTGCCTGGCACAGAAGGGCTTCACGCCGGGCGAGATCGCGGTGGGCAACAGCGTCTACTCGATGGGCCTCGGCGGCGCCCTCGGCGCCATCGGGCGCAGCGTGTCGGGCGGTGAGATCCAGCAGATCACCCAGCTGATCAGCGACGGCCGGCACTCGGCCATCTCGCGCATGGAACAAGAGGCGCAGCGCAACGGCGCGCAGGGCATCACGGGGGTGGAGACCACGCTCGGCACGCTCGCGGGCTTCACCGAATTCTTCTCGCAGGGCACGGCGGTGCACACGCAGCAGGGCGTGCCCTTCTTCTCGTCGGCGGCCAGCGGCATCGAGCTCTACTGCCACCTCGACGCGGGCTATCAGCCGGTGAAGTTCGTGATGGGCAACATCGCCTACGCGCTCGGCATCGGGCGCGGCCTGACCGGCAGCGTGCGCACGCTGGCGCGCGGCGAGGTGAAGGAGTTCTCGTCCATGTACAACGAGATCCGCCACACCGCGCTACAGCGCCTGCGCATGGAGGCGGCGGCTGCGGGCGCCAACGCCGTGGTGGACGTGCAGGTGCGCATGCTGCCCTACGGCCCCGGCACGGTGGAGCTGCTGCTGACGGGCACGGCGTCGTACCACCCCATGCTGTCCAACGGGCCCGTGTCGCAGGACCGCGTGGTCACCAGCGAGCTGAGCGGCGAAGAGCTCTGGAACCTGGCCGCCATGGGCTACGTGCCGCATCAGCTGGTGATGGCCACCAGCGTCTACTCGCTGGGCGTGACGGCCAGCATCGGCGCGCTGTTTCGCAGCATCTCGCGCGGCGAGCTGCCCGAGGTCACGCAGCTCATCTACCAGGCGCGTGAGAACGCGCTCGAGCTGATCCGCAAGGAGGCGCAGGCCCTCGGCGCAGACCGGGTGATCGGCAACCGGCTGCAGATCCGCGAGATCGGCTCGGGCCTGGTGGAGGTGGTGGCCCTCGGCACCGCGGTGAGGCGCGCGCCGGAGGGCATGCGGCCGGCCACGCCGAACCTGATCCCGCAGGCGGTCATCGTGGACAAGAGCACGCGCAAGCAGGACGAGAGCGTGACGGGCCTGGGAGCCCCGCTGGGCGGGCCCATGGCGCGGGCCCATCAAGCCGGCAATTCCGCGGGCTCGCGGGCGCTGGGGCTGATCATCGGGCTGGTGGTGATGCTCATGACCTGCTGCATGAGCACTGTGATTCCGTTCCTGGCGCAACAATGACGTTGCTCAGGGTCATCGAAAATAGTTGGTCACGAAGCGGGGGCTCGCGGGCACCTCTCTTCGATGGAGGCGCACGCAACAATCATGAACGAGCCTGATCCCATCGCGGATGCGATTCGCCAAGGGGCCTATCGCGAAGCGGTGGCGCTCTCGGCTCGTCACCACGGAATCGCTCTCGGACGCTTCTGCATGGCCCTCCTGGGGGACGCTGCAGAGGCCGAGGAGACCACGCAAGAGACGCTGATCGCCGCGTTCGATGCCTTTCCCCAGTATCGGGGCGAGGGCAGCGTGCGCGGCTTTCTGTTCGGGATCGCCCGGCGTCAGTGTGCGAAGCGGCTCACGACGCAGGTGCGACGTGAGCGGCGGCTGCAGCTGGTGCACGACGCGAACCCCGAGTCTCAGACGCCCGCCGATCTCCTCGAGAGGCGACGGCGGGCCATGCGGGTGCGCGATGCCCTCGAGGCGCTGAAGCCCAGCGAACGCGAGGCGGTGGTGCTGCGCTACGAGAGCGGGCTGCCGTATCGCGAGATCGCCGAGCTGATGGCGATCGACGAGCCAGCCGCCCGCAAGCGCGTCAGCCGTGCGCTCCTCCAGCTCCGTTCGACCCTGACCGACGAGGTGATCCGATGACCCGCCATGACGACAAGCACCCCATCAGCGACGCGCACGCGCGCTTCCTGGACGACCTCTCGGCCGCCGTGGACGGTGACGCCGACGCGCTCGCGGCCGCGGCCGACCTGCTGGCCGAGTCGGACGAGGCCCGTGACCTGCTCTTCGACATGAAGCGCGTGGCAAACCGCGTGGGCGACGCCGGCGACGACTTCGTGCCGCAGCCGGGCCTGGACGCCCGCGTGCTGGCCGCCATCGACGCGCGGGGCGCGGCGCCGGTGTTCCAAGCCGTGGCCTCCCCGACCGTGCCCGATCCGCTCGAGAGCCGCTGGGCCGGCGGCGAGCAGAAGCACGACGCGTTCGGCTCGCTGGTGGAGACAGCGCCCGAGAAGAAGCGCCCGAGCGTGGAGACCGAGGCGAACGAGCGCGCTCCGAAGGCTGCCCCGCACGCGGGCATGCGGCGCTCGGGGCTCGCGCTGGTGGTGGGCGGAGGCGCGCTCTTCGCCATCGCCGCGGCCGCCACGCTGGCCTACGTGGGCGGTGCCTTCGATGGGGGTTCTCCGGATGCCCCCGTGGTGGCGGCCCAAGGCTGGAGCGCCGAGGTGGTGACCGTGGCGCGCGCGGCCGACGAGTCCACGGAGAGCGGTGCCAGCATCCGCATGGCGGGAGCGACCGAGTTCCTACCCGCCGCGCAGGGCGTGACCGTGACCGCCGGCGCCACGTTCCGCACCGACGCCCGCACCCGCGCGCTGTTGCGCCTGAGCGACGGCACCGTGCTGACCATCAACCGCGACAGCGAGGTGACGCTCGAGACCACCGGGCCGCGCAACCTGCGCCTCGAGCGCGGTGAGCTGCTGGCCGACGTCGAGCACTTGGACGCGGGCCCCAACGCCAACCTCTACACGCCGCACGGTCACATCGAGGTGCTGGGCACGAAGTTCCTGCTCACCACCGACGCGACCATGGCCAGCGTGCAGGTGCTGCGCGGCGAGGTGCGTGCGCACGGCAACGCCGGCTCGGTGGAGGTGAAGTCTGGCCAAGAGGGCATCCTGCGCGCGAGCGCTGCGGCCACCGTGACGCCCGCGATGCACTTGGCGTCGCAGGTGGGCTGGAGCGAGCTCGGCGACGTGGCCGGCGACGAAGACATGCCGGTGCCGGGCATCGGCGAGCTGCGCGCGCACCGTCCGGGGGAGCGTCAGGCGCAGGAGCGTCCGCTCGCCATCTCGGAGCACAAGGTGTCCGTGCGCATCGTGGGCAACGTGGCGCGCACCGAAGTGGAAGAGGCCTTCCGCAACGACGGCAACGACGTGCTCGAGGGTGTCTATCGCTTCCCCATGCCGCCCGACGCGCGCATCGCGAGCCTGCAGCTCTTGATCGACGGCACGTGGGAAGAGGGCGCCATCGTGGGGCGCGACCGCGCGCAGGCCATCTGGCGTGGCGTGATCCGCAACGCGACCCCCGAGCAGCAGCGTCAGCAGCAGCAAGAGGAGTGGATCTGGGTGCCCGGACCCTGGCGTGACCCGGCCCTGCTCGAGTGGCAGCGCGGCGGTCGCTTCGAGCTGCGCATCTTCCCCATCCCTGCTCACGGCGAGCGCCGCGTGCGCATCACCTACGAGCAGACCCTCAGCCCGTCGGCCGGTGGCGAGCGCCGCTACGTGTACCCCATGGCGCACAGCGCGGCCGACGACGACTCCACCCGCGTGGGTCACTTCGAGGTGGACGTGCGTGTCGCTGGTGAAGGCACGCAGGCGAAGGCGCGCGGCTACGACGTGGCCACCACCCGCGAAGAGGGCGCCGACCGCCTGCGCTTCTCGTCCGACAACTTCCGCCCGGCGGGCGACCTGATCATCGACTACCAGCTGCCCGGTGGTGAGGCCGAGGTGCGCTACTGGACCTTCCAGGGCACAGCGACCACGCCGCCCGGTGAGCGCTCCACGAGCCGCACGGACAACACGCGCAGCGACCGGCAGAGCGCCGAGGACCAGAGCGTTCTGCTGCAGAACGCGGTGCACGCCGACACGCGCCCCTACGTGGTGTTCGCCCTGCGACCGGAGCTGCCGGCGTGGGCCGAGCAGCGGGCCCGCAGCTACGCCTTCGTCGTGGACTCGAGCCAGAGCATGGTGGGTGACCGCTTCGAGCGCGCCAGCCAGCTGCTGCGCCGCGTGGTGGCCGAGATGGATCGCCGCGACCGCTTCACGGTGCTGGCCTGCGACGTCCGCTGCGAGAGCCTCGGCGACCCGACGGCGCCCACGGCCGAAGCGGTGGCCGAGCTCGAGCGCTTCCTCGAGAAGGTCGAGCCCGCCGGTTCCACCAACGTGGTGGAAGCCCTGCGCGCGGGGCGTGACGCGCTGCGCAGCGGCCAAGAGGGGCGCGAGGCGCACGTGGTCTACGTGGGCGACGGCCTCAGCTCCACGGGCTTCCGGCGCCCCAGCCTGGTCTCCGGCCAAGTCACGGAACTCGCCCGCTCGGGGGTTTCGTTCAACACGCTGGGCATCGGGCAGGACGCCGACGCGGCGGGGCTCTCCGCCATCGCGCAGGCCGGCGGCGGGCAGTACGTGCCCTTCGTGCCCGGACAGCGCATCGCCGAGGCCGCCATCGCGGTGCTCGAGGCCACCTACGGCGCGTCGCTGCGCAACGCCACGCTGCAGGTCCCCGCTGGCGTGACCGACGTGTCGCCCACCTCGCTGCCCACGCTGCGCGCGGGAGAAGAGGTGCTCGTGGTGGGTCGCTTGGCGAACGGGGCCAACCCCGCGGGCGAGCTGCGCCTCACGGGCTCGGTGGCCGGACGCCCCTTCGAGAACCGCTACCCGGTGACGCTCACGCCCACCACCTCGGCGGGCAACGCGTTCGTGCCGCGCATCTTCGCGAGCACCACCATCACCGAGCTCGAGCGCTCTGCCAAGGGCAGCGACAACGCGCGCATCGTGGCGCTGAGCAAGGCGTTCCAGGTGCTCTCGAGCCAGACGTCCATGCTGGTGCTGGAGAGCGAGGCCATGTTCCGCGCGTTCGACGTGGACCGTGCGCGGCCGGCGCTCACTTGGACCGGCGAGGGCGAGATCGTCGAGGGCACCTCGAGCGGCGTGGTCGACATGGTCGGCGACCTGTCTGCGGCCAACCAGGCCCCCATGACGGCCCCCAGCCGCTCGTCGGCGGGCATGGGTGGCGCGGCCACCGCGAGCGCGGACCGGGCGTCGAGCGAGGTGATGGCACGTCGTCCCGCTGCGCCCGCCGCCGAGGCCGCGCCCATGATGATGGACGACTGGGGCGGCGGGGGTGGCTTCCCCGGCCGCGGTATGCGTCGCATGCGCCGCGTCTCCATCCGCGAGGGCTACATCCGCACGGACTCCGGCGTGCGCGAGCGGGACACGGCCGCCGTGACCGCCGCCGAGGCCGCCCTGCGCGAACAACCGGACAGCCGCGACCGTCACCGCGAGCTGGTGCGCGCCCTCTCCCGGGCGGGCTCGCTGGTGCGCGCCGAAGAGGTGGCCCGTCAGTGGATCAGCCGCGACGCGCTCGACACCGAGGCGCTCACCTACCTGGCCGACGTGATTGGCCGCCGCGGCGAGCGCGACCGTGCGCTGCGCTACCTCTCGGGCATCGTGGACCTGAACCCCGAGAACGAGGCGCTCCAAGAGCGGCTGGCGTTGGCCTACGAGCGCGCCGGCAAGACGGAGCAGGCCTGCTCACACCGCGTGGCCCTGGCCGAGGTGGAGAGCGACGACGCCGCCCACGTGGCGAGCGCGGCCCGCTGTCGGAGGGCGCTGGGCGACACGGCCGGCGCTGAGGGCCTCATCACCGGCATGGACACGCCCCGCAACCAAGAGGCGGCCCGGGCCGCGGTGGACAGCCCGGCCTCCCCCGCGGCGGTGCGCGGTGACCTGATGCTGGACGCGACCTGGAGCGGCAGCGACGACGTGGACCTCACGCTGGTGACGCCGCAGGGCACGCGGCTCAGCTGGATGGGCGGCCGCACCGGGGTGGTGGGCAGCGACGCCACGCGCACGGGCAGTGAGCGCCTCGGTCTGCGGCGCGCCGCGGTGGGCAGCTACTACATCGAGGTCAGCCGCGTGCAGCGCGCAGACCAGCAGCCGGTGCGCGGCGAGATCCGCGTGCGCACGCCGAGCGAGACGCGCACGATCCCCTTCACGCTCAGCGACGAGCGCGTGGTGGTGGGACGCGTGGAGATCGTGACCCGCTGGGTGGTGCGCTGACGCTCGGCTGAGCCGAGAGGTCCTGCCGAGAGGTCCCGCCGAGAGGTCCTGCAGAGAGGTTCTGCCCGCGAAGCCCTCACGCTTCGCGGCGCAGGACCTTGACCGCGTGCAGGATGCGCTGGGCAGTGGGCTCGATGCCGTCGTTCGCGTCCACGTGGACGATGTTGTCGCCCGGGAAGTGGTCCTCGATGCGCAGGTAGAAGTTGGCGAGCTGCACCTGCAGGTCCTCCTCCTCGAACAGCTCGCGAGAGCCGGAGCGCGTCTGCCTCCGCATCGATGCGTTCTCGGGCGTGACGTCCAGCACGATGGTCAGGTCGGGGCGCCGCGCCTTCGCGTTGAGCGTGCGCACCCACGCGATGGTGTCTTCCCGGTCGGCGCCGCTGGTCAGCGACTGATAGGCCACCGACGAGTAGTCGTAGCGATCGGTGATGACGGTCACCCCGTCCATCAGGTTGGGGATGACCTCGGCGTCGAGGTGGTCCACGCGGTCGGCCGCGAAGAGCAGCGCCATGGTGGTCCAGCGTGGCGCGCGCGGCCCGCCGAGGCCCGGCACCACGACGCGCCCCGTGAGCATCTGGCGGATGAGCACGCCGATGGGCCCGTCGCTGGGCTCGCGCGTGGTGTGGATGGGCAGCCCGCGCGCAGCCATTGCGTCGGACAGCAGCCGCGTCTGAGTGGTGGTACCGGCGCCATCGATACCCTCGATGGCAATGAGGAGGCCCTCGATCATGGCGCGGACGGTATCACACGCTGTCCGGTGACTGGCTGGCCATCGAGCAGCACCGTGCCGGAGGTCACCACCAGGCGCGGGGGGCCGTCCAGCAGCTCGGCGGCGGCATGCTCGCGCAGCTCGATGCGCTTCCCGGAGCGCACCAGCGTCAGGGGTTCGTCGCTCGTGCGCGCCGTGAGCTGACCGCGCATCAGCTCCACGCGCAGCGGCTCGATGCTCAGGAATTGCGCCTGGCTGAGCTCTCCGATGTGGATGCGCGCGCCGCTCGGAGTCTGCACGTCGACGCTCCCGTGCTGCGGCGTGTTGACGCGCTCGCCCTGCTCGAACCCGCCACGGTTCACCGTCTCGCCACGCCACAGGGACTCGAAGCTGGCCACCGCCGCGCCGGTCTCGGCGGGGGTGCGCAGCAGCAGCAAGACGCCCAGCGCCGCGGTGATCACGAACGCGATGGCCGCACGACCGCGACCGCTCATTCTTCGGGTGTCCACGACGGAAGTCCGAACTTGTAGGTGAAGCCCACCTGCCCCAGCAGGCGCGGGTCGTTGTCGATCAGGCCGGCGCCCACCAGGTTGCTCATGATGGGGCGCGAGCGGCCCGCCACGATGCCCTCGAAGCGCATCATCAGGTTCCACGAGTCCGACAGCACGATCTCGGCGATGCCGCCGATGCGAAAGCGCCCGGCCCCGCGCCGGCCGCTCGACCGATAGCGGTCGGAGTGCGCGTCGAGGCCGAACACCGCGGTGACGCTGCCCGCCTGCGCGAAGTGCACCGACGTGATGGCCTCCACCGAGAAGAGGAACGTGTTGGTGCTCGACTCCCGCGTCACGCCGGCGTCGTCGTAGTCGTGCGCCGGCCCGAGGCCGCCGCCCACGCGCAGCTGCGCGCCGATGGAGAGCGCGGGCACCACACGATAGGCCGTCTTGACGCGCCCCTCGAACTCGGTGAGCCCGAAGAAGCTGCGCAGGCCGAAGCCGATGTCCACGAACTCGTGGACGCTCCCGCCCATGCGCGCCTCGAGGATGAACGGGAAGCCCGTGGCGATCTCGAAGTACGACATGCGCGTGGTGGTCAGCGAGGCCGCGTGGCTGCGCAGCGCGCGCATCTGCTCGGTGGCCGTGACCTCCGCCTCTTGCTCTTCGGCCTCGGTCTGCGCGCCCTCGCGCCGCAGATCCACGGCGATGTCGCGCGGGCCACCGGGAGCCAGCTGGATCTGCTCGGTGTGCGTGACGTGACCCTGCGCGCGCACCTCGATGCGGTGAGCGCCCACCGGGAAGAGCCCCTCGAACGGGATCGGCCCCCGATACTCGCCGTCCACGTACAGGAAGGCGCCGCGCGTCCCGCTCGCCACGCGCAGCAGCACCTCTTCGGGGATCAGGTTGGCGCTGATGGTGCACGTCTCGCTCAGGCGCACGGTGCACACCTCGCGGTACTCCGAGTGACCCTCGGCCACCACGCGGATGGCGTAGTTGCCGGGCTGCGCGCCCTCGAGCACCACCGGCGCGGGGCCGAAGTCCTGCCCGTTCACGAACACCGTTCCGCGCACGTTGGCGCGCACCACGATGGTGCCGGGCACTTCGGGCACGGGCTCCATCACCAGCACCACCGCGGCGCGGCGACCGGCCTCGACGCGCACCACCTGGCGCGCGGTCTGGTAACCGTTGGCCTCGGCCTCGACGATGTGCTCGCCGGGCGACAGCCCCTCCACCGTGCGGCCACCCACGCCGAGCGCGTTGCCGTCCAGGAAGAGGCGCGCCGCCATGACGTTCGACGCGACGTGCAGGCTGCCGGGGGTCACGGTCGGGCGCATGGTGAACGGCACCGTGACGCGCTCGTCCACGCGCACCTCGACCGTGGTCTCGAAGGGCGTGAGGCTCGCGTCGCGCGGCTGCACGCGCACACGGTGCGTGCCCACCGAGAGCCCCTCGACCACCAGCGGCGTCGCGCCGCGGTCCACGCTGTCCACCAAGACGCGCGCGCCCGAGACGTCGCCCGCCACCAGGATGGAGCCCATCTCGCTGCCCTGGCTGCGCAGCGTGACCGGCAGCTGCAGCTGCTGTCCGGGCGTGAGGTCCACCCACAGGTTGAAGGTGATGTAGCCACGGCGACCCACCTGCACGAGGTGACGGCCCGCCGCGACCTCCAGGGTCACGGGGAGGTTCCCGGCATCGGCGCCGTCCACCCGCACCGCCGCGCCCTGCGAGGGCGGGTTGGTGGGCGTGAGCACGAGCTGCGCAGCCTGCGCGAGCGCCGTGCTCGGCCACGCGAGCGCCAGGGACAGCAGCAGCCCCCAGCGTGTTGCCCCCTGGACCGCAGCGCGCAGCGCCGAGCGACTCGCAAACCTGTTCGAGTGAGCCATCGTGCTTGGGGTGTAGCGTGTTTGCTCGCTCTCCAGCAAGCTCCGGCAGCGGCGTGCGCGCCCGGGTTTCGTCCCGCGAGGGGTGACGGTACGCTCATCGCCCGTGACCACCCCCCCCACCACCGCGCTGGCGCGGCAGCTCTTCACGGCAGGCCGCTGGGCCGACGCCGCTCGCGCGGCTCGCGCGGCCACTCAGCGAGACGCGGCCCACGCGGAAGAGTGCGCCATGATCTACGGCATGAGCATGGTTCGCTTGGGCCGCCTCGCGGATGCACGCGCGGCCCTGGAATTCGCGCTCACCGGGAATCCCACCTCCACCACGCTGCGGCTGGCGCTGGGCGAGGCGACCCTCGCTGCCGGCGATGACGAGGCGTGCGAGCGTGTGCTCGAGAGCCTGCCTGCGGACAGCGTCGGCGCGGTCGAGCTGCGCGCGGCGCTCCGGCGCGCACGTCGCGAGCTGCCCACGAACGACGCGCTCGCGCTGCTGACCACGTCGCACCGCATGAACCCCGGGCAGTGGGAGCCCGCCATCCAGCTGCTGCTCGAGCTCGGTCGCCCCGAAGACGCCGAGCGGCTGCGGCAGCGTCAGCCCGCGAACACCCCGCCCGAGATGGCCCGGATGGTCGCCGCCCGCACCGCGACGGCGCGCCGCGATGCCGCCGCGGCCATTCCGGCGTGGCACAAGGTGCTGGCGAAGGATGCTTCGTTCGTGAACGAGGCGTTCTTCGCCTCGCTCGACCTCGACGCCTTCGACGAGGCCTCGTCCATCGCGCACGACGTGCGGGCCACCACCGGGAGCCCCCACCTGCTGGGGCTGCTGGCGCTGTACAGCGGTCAGCCGCAAGCCGCTTCGGAGCTGCTCGCCCCGGCCGAGCCCAGCGAGGAGCGGCGGGTCGCCTTGGCCGCCATCGCCCTCCTCGAAGGGCGGCCGGAGGAAGCCCACGAAGCGCTGAAGCCGGTGGAGCGCAGCCCGAGCGCGGAGCTTCTCTACGTAGAGAGCTTGCGTCGCTCGGGCCGGGTCGACGAAGCCGCCGAGGCGTTCCGAGCCGTGTCCCCGCGGGCGCGCGCCCAGGTCGCCGCGGCCCCGCTGGTTCAGGTCGCGGTCTACGCGAGCCAGGGGACCCTCGATGCCGAGACCACCGAGCTCTGGCAGCGGTTGCGCGGCGACTTCCCGGACCTCGCGGGCGTCGACGACCCGGTCGCGTTCGCCGAGGCGGCCCTCCGCAGCCTCAGCGGCAATTGGAGCGAGAAGGCCACCCGCGCGCACGGCTCGGAGACGCGTCGCCAGGTCGTCTCGCGTCCGGTCCGTGATCGCGCCGCCGCCCTGCACGGCGCGCTGCGTGGTCTGCCCACGGCCACCATCCTCGCCGAGTACGAGGCGCTCGAGGCCGAGTACGGGCCGCATCCCCTGATCGCCACGTACGGCGCGGAGCTGCTCCTGTGGTGGGGCGACTTCACGCGCGCCGAGGCGTGGCTGAGGCGAGCGCTCGACCTCCGCGAGCGCACACGCTGGGCGTACATCGGCATCGCCACGTTGCAGAACGCCACGGGTCAGCCGCATGCCGCGCTCGACACCCTCGAGCGACAGCGCGAGCTGGTCTCCCCGTTGCCGAACAGCCTCGCGTGCAGCGCCGAGGCCCACCTTCGTCTGGGAGACGCCGCGCGCGCCAAGGCCGACTACGAGGCCGCGCTGGTGGCCCATCCCGCTCGCATGAGTGCGTGGCTGGGGCTCGCGGCAGCGCAGTTCGAGCTGGGCGAGGATCACCAGCTCGCGCTCGCGCGCGTGGCGAAGCTGACCCCTACCTTCTACCGGCAGTGGCAGCGAGAGGTCCCTGCGCGCACCGAGCGGGAGAAGGTCATGCACGCCTTGACCATGCTGCAAGGCAACCGTGGCTCCAGCATCATCACTTGGCGCACCCAGGACGGGACGTTCCACGGCGAGAACGTCGCCGGCTGAGGCCCGCATCCGCCTGGATTCAGGCTGGATTCAGGCTGGATTCAGCCCGAGAGCTTGCCCGTGAACGGGCAACCGGGGGCGGCCGCCTCGCTGGCCTGCGGGCGCACGCGCGGCGCCACCGGCTCGCCGCTCGGGTTGGCGAGCGGGATGAGCCCACGCAGCACCACGCCCGTGATCTCCTGGAGCGCGATGGAGATGGGACCGGCCCCGCCCTGCTGGATGGCCACGTCCACCGCCACGATCGCCTCGCGCGAGAGGCCGTGCGGCACGTCACTCAGGAACCCACCGTAGGCGTGCGCCACGGTGGTGATCAGCTGGTCCACGCTCAGCCACTGGTGACAGTGCACCACGCGCGCACCCAAGAAGGCTTCGACACCCTCGCGCCGCACCACCCCGCTCGCGACCTCGCGGCGCGACGCATCGAAGCCCGCGGCTCCCTGCCAGAGCGTCGCGTCTTCGCCTGGCTCGCGGAACCAGAACTCGAGCGGCAGCGCGGGGTCGCGGTTGACCATGGCCAGCAGCGAGCGCGGTCCCACCACCAGGTGCCGCACCAGGCCAGCCATGCGCAGCTTGTCGTAGTAGTCGGATGACTTCGACTTGGTCAGCAGATCCTGGCAGGTCTTCACGAACAACCAGCGGGAGTCGACTTTCACCGTCATGTCCCCGTTCTAGTCGTTCTCG
>CAZEAA010000012.1:0-3754 GCA_964510015.1 uncultured Sandaracinaceae bacterium | reverse complement strand
CGCTGACGGTCCTCGGTGGAGCCCTCGGTCGTGATGATGATGATCGGCACGTCCTTGTGGGTCTCGTCGCTGCGGATGCGCTTCACCAGCTTCAGCCCATCCATGATGGGCATGTTGATGTCGGTGATGACCAGGTCGAACTTGCCGCCCGCCAGCTTGCGCAGGCCGTCGACTCCGTCCTCGGCCTCGGTGACCTTCAGCTTCTTGATCCGCGCGAGCGCGAACACCAAGAGCTGTCGCATCATGGGGGAATCTTCGACGACTAGACAGGAAAAGTCGGACATGTTCAGTCGGTACTCTCGGAGGACGCGGCCTCCGCGGCGGCGAGCTTCTGCCGGACCCCGGCGAGGGCTTGGATCGGACCCGCGGAAGCGGCGTACAGGTTGGCGGCGATCAAGGCGGTACCGGCCTGAGCGCCAAGGAGTTGGAAGAGCTCACGGTCCACGTTCATCCACTGGCTCTTCTGCTCGAGCAGCGTGATGACGGAGATGGCGCCCACCGGCTTGCCATCGGAGATCAACGGGATGACGGCCACCGGGTCTTCGTGGGTGCCCTGGATGAAGTGCGCCGCGCCGTCCTCGCGGATGCGGGGAATGCCGGTGAGACACGCCTCGCCGACGGGCCCCACACCGACGGGCACCGGAACGATGGAGGCCTCGTCCAGCTGCTCGTGCGCGATGGGGTACGCGACGCGGGTGCCCTCGTCGAGGACATAGATCACGAAGCCGTGAGCACCCACCAGCTGCCCGCACATGTCGCGGAGATGGCGCACGACACGGCGCAGCGAGAGCGACGCCCCGAGCTGGTAGCTAGCGATATAGAGATTGGCGAGGTCGTTGACCTCTTGCTCGATCTCATCGTGGCGTCCCTGATGGGCGATGCGACTTTCCTCGAGCTCGGAGCTGTGGGCCAGCAGCGCTTTGCGCTCGTGTTCGAGCTTCTCCACGGTGCGCAGCAGATCACGGATGGCGTCGTCGCTGGCGATTTGAGCGCGGAGGCGAGCGTTGTCGTCTTGAATCCGGCTGATGTCCTCCCGCAGCTGCGCGTTCTCTTGGAGCAAGTGCTCCGTGTACTCCACTCCCTTTTTCAAGAACGAACGCACGAAACTCTCTCGCTCTTTGATCAAGTCCATGGGGAGGTCGCTCGCGCGGTTGGAGTCGGGATCACTCATCGTCGGCGTGGCCAGGCTATCAGACGTCTGCGCGTCATTGGAAGGGTGAACGCGTTCACGCGCTGGTGAGTTCTGCCAGGCGCTCGGCCATGGCGCGCAGGGGGAGGCTGCGATCGACGGCGCCCGTGCGCACCGCGGCGCCCGGCATGCCGTAGATGACGGCCGTCTCGGGAGACTCCGCCATGACGATGCCGCCCGAGTCGCGCAGCGCGACGACCCCCTTGGCTCCGTCGTCGCCCATGCCGGTGAGCACCACGCCCACCGTGCTGGCGCCGAACACGCGCGCGGCCGACTCGAAGAGGCGGTCCACCGACGGCACATAGCGGTCGGCCGAGTCGGGCTGCACCACCTTCACGCCCAGGCCGCGCTGCAGCTGGACGATTTCGATGCACCTTCCGCCCGGACAGATGAAGGCCGTTCCCGCGGTGAGCGCGTGAACGTCGCTGGCCTCCACCACGCGCATGCCGCCCGTCTTGTCGAGCCGCTCGGCGAAGGTCTTGGTGAAGCGCTCCGGCATGTGCTGAGCCACCACCACGGACGCCGTGGTGGACGGAGGCAGGCGCCGGAAGACCTCCACCAGCGCGGTGGGCCCGCCGGTGGACGAGCCGATCACGATGAGGCGGCTGGGCTCGCGATCGCTGACCCCGCTGCGACGCGGCGCGGTCGAGAACTCGCCACTGCCCCGCAGGCGACCCATGTCGAGTCCGGCCGGCGAGAGCTGGCGCACCACCTCGACCTTCTCGGCGAGCTCGGCGCTGATGCCGCTCAGGTCGCTGGTGACCGTGCGCGTGGGCTTGGCCACGAAGTCGAGCGCGCCCATCTCGAGCGCACGGAAGACGTTCTCCTTGGCGGAGTAGCCGCTGACCACGATCACCGGTGTGGGACGCCGCGCCATCATGAGCCGCAGGAAGGTGAAGCCGTCCATGCGCGGCATCTCGAGGTCCAGCGTGATCAGGTCGGGCTGCAGGTCGGCCACCATGCGCAGCGCCTCGTCGCCATCGCCGGCCTTGCCGATCACTTCCACCGCCGGAAGGGCGGTCAGCAGCTCTGTGATGGTGCGGCGATTGTAAGCCGAGTCGTCGACCACCAAGACGCGGAGATGTCTCATGAACCCTCGCTAACGGACGGCGTGCGGAAGAGGTGCGGGGCGGGGCGACGGTAGACGAGGTCGGTCGACACGTGCACCAGCTCGAACGCGGTGCTCGCGTTGAGCAGCGACTCGCTGTGGCCCAGGAGCAGGTACCCACCGGCCACGAGGCGGTGATAGAAGGTCTCGATGGCCTTCTTTCGGGACTCGGGGTCGAAGTAGATCAGCACGTTCCGACAGAATACCGCGTCCACACGGCCGACGATCGCCGTGCGGCTGTGTTCCAGCAAGTTGAGGTGACCGAAGTGGCACATGGCCCGGATGCGCGGGTGCACCTGCTTCCCGTCGGGCACGTCCACGAAGTACGGCATGTAGCGCTCGTCCGTGGTGCGGAAGCTCGCCTCCGTGTACACCGCGCGGCGCGCCTTGTGCAGCACGCGCCGTGAGATGTCGTTGCCGTAGATGCGCACGTCCCAGCCCTTGAAGAGGCCGGAGTCCTCGATGAGGATGCCCAGCGTGTAGGCCTCCTCGCCGCTCGAGCAGCCCGCGCTCCACAGCGCCAGGCGCCGCGTCCCGCGCTCCTCGGCCCGGTCCTTCAGCTGCGGGAGGATCTCGTCGCGGAACGCGCGCAGCTGGTACTCCTCGCGGAAGAAGTAGGTCTCGTTGGTGGTCAGCACCTCCACCGCGTTCTCGAGCTCCATCGACGCGTCCGGGTGGTAGCGCAGGTACTGGTAGTACGAGCCGTAGTCGCTGAGCCCGACGGCCTCGAGGCGCTCCCGCAGGCGGCGCGCCACGATGGTGCGCGCGTCGTCCGAGAAGTGGATGCCGCAGAAGCGGTTGATCAGGTCCCGGATCATCCGGAAGTCCTCGACGGCGAGCGAAGGGCCTTCGTCGAAGAGCAGCGGCACGACTCAGACCTCCCCTCGCGCGGAGAGCGGCTCGAGCGCTTGCTCGAGGGAACGCTGGACGTTGGGATCCGCCTCGACCTGCGCGCGGTCGAGCAGCCAGGGACGCGCCGCGGGGACACGCGCCAGCCCCGTGACCGCGAACGCGCGAACGTGCCACGTGGGGTGCTCGAGGGCCTCGCGCAGGCAGCCGAGCGCCACCTCCGAGTCGCTGCCGATGACCAAGCCGAGGGCCTGCTTCACGACCTCTTCGTCCGGGTGTCGCGCGAGCGTGGGCAGCATTCCGTCGAGCGGCTCCTTGAGCTGGCGCAGCGCGTCGAGGGCCGCCAGCGCCACGCCCGAGCGCTCACTGCCGAGCTTCTCCCGCAGCGTGGGGATGGCGCTGCGGTCACCCGCCAACGCGAGCGCGCGCGCCGCCGCGGCGACCACCGCGGGCGCCTCGGCCTCGAGCGCCACGCGCAGCGAGCCGTGCAGCACGTCCACGCCGAGGGCGCGTCCCAGCACGCCCAGCGCCTCGGCGGCGGCCACCCGCACGTTCACGTCGTCGTCCGACAGCGAGAGGCTGACGCACTCCGCGGACTCCTCGTCGTG
>CAZEAA010000011.1:22411-35312 GCA_964510015.1 uncultured Sandaracinaceae bacterium | reverse complement strand
GGCCTGCTCGGCGGCGCGTGGCTGCTGCGCGGCGACCTCGGCGGCCTGCGCGGCGTTGGCCGCCACGAGCGCTGCGTCCGGCGCCAACTCGACCGTCTGACGCGCGCGGCGCGCGACGTAGACCTCGACCACGGCGATGTCCCGCCCCGCGTCGGTGGCCGACACGCGGTGGGTGCCCTGGCTGACGCGCAGCGCGTCCCCCACGCTCGCGCTCGGCAGGGGACGTCCGTCGAGCAGCACCACGGCGCCTTCGGGCAAGCCGCGCGGCTGGATGGTGAGGCGTCCGCCGTTGCGGTCCATGCGGGTGCGGAGCGCGGTGGACCGTGTGCGGAGGTCCCGCGCGGTCTCGCTGTCGGCCATCAAGCGCTCGATCAGCTCATCGGCTTCGTCGAACTGATTGAGCTCCACCAGCGCGTGCGCGAGGTTGAAGAGCACGGGCGGCGTGGACACCACGGCGAGCACTTCGTGGAAGATAGCGGCGGCGGCTTCCCACTCGGACGCATCCGAGAGCGCCAGGCCCTCCGCGAACAGGGCGCGCGCGGCGGCGATCTGCTCTTCGGTCGGCGCGGCTGCCTCCTGCGCGTGGGCAACCGCGGTGGGGGTGCCCGGCAGGATCAGGAGGCCGAGGCACACGAGGCCGAGTTGCAGGAGTTTTCGGGGTTCCGTAGGCACGAATCTGGACTCCATCTCCGCTCCGAGCGCGGTGGCCTGACTCTCGCACATTTTGACGAGAGGGTGACTTTTCACTCACCGTGGGCCTACAATGTGCAACGTAGGTAGCCTATGTGGTCCCTGAACCGCAAGCCTGAGGCCGCACTTTCGGGAGCGGGACGTAGCCAAACGTGACCCAACATTCAAAACACCGTGACCCGCCCGCAACCCGTGACTCGGATGAGCGCATCAGCCTGAGCGACATCAACGAGCTGGACGCCGACGAGATCCAAGCGGTCGCCTCGCCCTCGTCCGCGCCGCCCCCTCCGCCCAAGGAGGCGCTCGACCACGTGGTGGTGCCTCGGCTGGCGCCGCTCAAGAGTGACTCGCTCCGGCCGCCCAGCGTGCCGAGCGCGCCGCCGGAGGACCCCGAGACCGAGATCATCGAGACCGCGCCGCCGCGCGCCCGCACCAAGAAGAAGGACGAGGAGGAGGCCGACGACCGCGACGTGGTCGACATCCGCTGGGTGCTGGCTGCGGCCGTGCTGCTGGCCGTGGTGATCGGCACGTGGACGCTGGCGCGCCGTGGCGAGCCCGGTGTCGTGACGCCTGCCGCCGAGCCCGACCGGGTGGCGCTGACGTTGACGGGCGTGCCGAGCGGCGCGCGCGTGGAGCTGGACGGTCGACCGGTGACGGGCACGGAGATCCCCGTGCGCGGCGGTGTGCGACACGCGGTGGAAGTCCACAGCGAGGGCCACGAGACGTGGCGACAGGTGTTCATCACGCGCGGTCAGCTCGAGCTGGTGGTGAGCCTGCCGCCGGCGGCCGTGGCTGCGCCGACAGCGCCCACGATGGCCCCGCCGCCCGAGGCCGCCGTGACCCCGCCACCGGCCGAAGCGCCGCCCATCGAAGAGCCGGCTGCCGAAGCGCCGCCCGCGCGCGAAGTGACCGCCACCCGGCCCCGCACCACGGAGCCGAGCACCATGACCAGCACCACGGCCACCACGAGCAGCACGAGCGGCATGACGCCCGCCACGATGCGCTCGACGAACACCTTGGTCCGGGATCCGGGATTCTGACCCCGACCGAAAATGCACACTGACATCACCCGAGAAGGCGAATAGGCTCGTGGGCACGCATGGGCCCAAGTCTCCCTCAGTCCGATCGTGATGCGCGTGCTCGCAGCGATGGTTTGGCCATCAAGCGAGACCTCTACCACTACGACTACGCGTATCCACCGGGCATCGCCGTCGCGCGGGATCTGCCTCCGG
Source organism: uncultured Sandaracinaceae bacterium (assembly GCA_964510015.1). Classification (GTDB taxonomy): domain Bacteria; phylum Myxococcota_A; class Polyangia; order Polyangiales; family Houyiibacteriaceae; genus JADJJE01. The sequence goes on along the minus strand of CAZEAA010000011.1, from coordinate 33,390 downwards.
GCGAAGAGTTCTCGCCGTGCTTCGTGGCCGAGATCATGCGCATCCAAGCAGCCACGTTGGAGAACGGGATGCAGTCGAGCGCGCGCAGCGAAGACACCCGCGCGCATCGTCGCCTGAGCTTCTTGATGACGGCCGGACGCGCCCTCATGAGCCCGGCCGAGCTCGGGTCCACGCTCGGAACGCAGCTCACGGATCACGCGCGCATGATGCGCGACGATCGGCCCGCCACGGTGCTGGGCTACAACGAGCTCTACACGACCATCGAGCGTCCGGCGGTCGCCGCGAACTACCAAGACGACTTCATCTTCGCCTGGCAGCGCATCGCGGGGGCGAACCCGATGGTGCTGCGCGCGCTCACGCGGCTGCCCGAGCACTACCGCTTCGACGCGAACAGCTTCCGTGCGGCGACGCGCACCCACTACGGCGCGTCCTACGAGGGGCCGTCGTTCGACGCGTCGCTCGCTGCCGGCCGGTTCTTCGTGGCCGACTATTCGCTGCTGGCCGACGTGCCGAACGGGTCGTGGCTGGGCGTGCCCCAGTACCTCTTCGCGCCCATCGCCCTCTTCTGTTGGTTCCCGCCGATCGGTCGCTACCCCGCCCGCCTCATGCCGATCGCCATCCAGGAGACCCAGGCCGGCGACTCACGCGTGGTGGACCCGTCCATGACGGCCGCCTGGATCCTGGCGAAGACCGCCGTGCAGGTGGCCGACCTCGTCTGGCACGAGGCACGCGTGCACTTGGGCCTCACGCACCTGGTGATGGAGGGCGTGACCATCGCCACGCAGCGCCAGCTGTCGTCGCGCCACCCGCTGCACGTGCTGCTCGCGCCCCACTGCCGCTTCACGCTGGCCATCAACGACTTCGCGAAGCACCACCTGATCGTGCCGGGTGGCCAGGTGGAGCAGTACATCGCGCCCGCCATCGCCGGCTTCCTGGGGGTGGTGGCGAAGACGCTCAGCGCCTTCCGCTGGAAGGACATCGCGCTGCGCAACGACCTCGAGGCGCGCGGGGTGAACGACGTCACGCGCTTGCCGCTCTACCCCTATCGCGACGACGCCGTGGACCTGTGGGCCGCCATCGAGCGCTTCGTGGGCGAGTACGTGGGGCTGTACTACCGCGACGCCGACGCCGTGACCGACGACGTGGAGCTGCTCGCGTGGATCACGGAGCTGGGCGCGGAAGACGGCGCGCGCCTCGGCGGCATCGCCCCGCCCGAGACCCCGGCGGAGCTGACCGATCTACTCACCTTCTTCATCTTCACCGCGAGCGCGCAGCACTCGGCCATCAACTACTCTCAGTGGCCCTTCATGGGCTACGTGCCGTCGATGCCGGCGGCGGCCTATCGCCCGATTCCGGACCAAGCGCACTCGCGGCGGGTCAACGACTTCGACCGCGAGTACATCGAGATGCTGCCCACGTACTCTCAGGCCACAGGGCAGATCAACCTGCTCTACCTGCTGTCGGGCATTCGCTACAACCACCTGGGTCAGTACCCGCCTTGTCACTTCCACGACCTGCGCGTGGTGCCGGTGTTGCGGCGCTTCAAGGAGCGGCTCGAGAAGGTGGAGACCGACAGCCGCGGGCGCGACCAGAGCCGGCCGATGACCTACCCCTACCTCTTTCCCTCCAACGTGGCCCAGAGCATTCACATCTGAGCTCAGCTCAGGGGAGCCGCTTCGTGACGCTACCCACTCTTCCCGACGACGATCCCGCGCCCGCTCGCCGTCTCGCCGCCCTCGCGACCGCGCGCAGCACCTACCGCTTCGACTACTCCTTCGAGAACCTGCCGTTCTCCGCGGAGGTGCCCGTCCAGGATCAGTTCTCGCTGAAGATCCTGGCGAAGGTCGCCGAGCTGAAGCTCGAGTCGGGCGTGAACCAGGCGCTCGCCGAGGCGCGCATGCGCGCGGTGGACGGTGGCTCCGCGGCCACCACGCTGGGCCTCGACCTGTTTCGCCGCGTGGTGCCCGAGTCGGGACGCGGCGCCGTCTACGAGGTGGCCCACCGCATCGCGCCGAGGCTGACGGAGCTGGCCGCCGAGCTGGCCACCGAGGTGAGCGCGCCCTCCGATCTGCCGGCCAGCCAGCGCTGGCCGATGACCCTCGAGGACTACCACCGCCTGTTCGTCACCACCGCGCAGACGCCCGCCAGCAAGGTCTGGGCGGAAGACTGGTTCTTCGCGTATCAGCGCGTGGGCGGCTGCAACCCGGTCGTGATCAAGCGCGCGTCGCTGGCCGATCTGGGCCCGCGCTTCCCGGTGGACGACGCCTTCCTCGCGCGCACGCTGCGCTGGTTCGGCGCGCCCGCCACCACGCTCGCGGCGCTGGCCGACGCGGGGCGGCTGTTCCTCACCGACTACAGCATCCTCGAGGGGGTGCCCTGCGGGACGTGGGACCAGGGCCGTCGCCGCAAGTTCCTGTGGGCCCCGCTCGGGCTGTTCGCGTGGCTGCCGGCGCACGGCTCGCGGCCCGCCGGGCTGATGCCGATCGCGGTGCAGTGCTTCCAGCAGCACGACCCGGTCGAGGCGCCCCTCTTCGGGCCCTTCGACGGCGTGAAGTGGCAGATGGCCAAGATGGTGCTGCAGGTGGCCGACACCCACGACCACGGCATCGTGCGTCACCTGGGCCTCTGCCACATCATCATGGAGGCCGTGACGGTGTGCCTCTTCCGCAACCTCGCGCCCGCGCACCCGCTGCGCGTCCTGCTCACGCCGCACGTCGCGTTCACGCTGGCCACCAACGAGATCACGCAGGACTCCACCATCAACCCGGGCGGCGTCACCGTCACCTTCCAGTCGAACACGTTCGCGGGCACCTTCATGATCCTGCACCGGGCGCTGGACGCCTTCGACTGGGACGCCGAGACGCCGGACAAGCGCTACGAGAAGCTGGGGCTCGCCGACCGCGACGCGCTGCCGATGCACCCCTTCCGAGACGACGAGCTGACCTGCTGGGAGGCCATCCTCGCGTTCGCACGGGGCTACGTGATGCACGCCTACGCGAGCGACGAGGCCGTGCGCACCGACCGCGAACTGCAGGGCTTCGTTCGAGAGCTGGCCGCGCCCGATGGTGGCCGCGTGCGTGGCATCCCCGTGGTGGAGACGCGTGACGCCCTCGCGCGCTTCGTGGCGAGCATCATCGAGCGGCCGACCAGCTACCACAACGCCATCAACTACTCGGTGTTCCCCTTCATGGGCTTCGTGGCCGGGATGCCGCTCGGCGCCTACGCGGCGGCCCCCACGGCGCGCCCCGCCACCGAAGACGACTTCTTGGCGATGCTCCCCCCGCAGCACCTGGCCCTCGGTCAGATGGCCGACTACTGGACCATCAGCGGCCTGCTGGTGAACCGCCTGGGCGACTACGGGAAGGACTACTTCGAGGACCCGGTGGCGCGCGACCTGGCGGCAAAGTTCGCGGAGCGCTTGCTCGAGATCGACCGCGAGATCGACGAGCGCAACAAGACGCGTCCGCTGGCCTACGAGCTGCTCCTGCCGCGCTACACGGCGCAGAGCATCACGGTCTAGCTCGGGCCGCGCGAGCTTCGGCTAGCGCGCCGCGCGATGCTCGGCGAGGCTCGCTGCCGCCACGCTGGGCACCGCCGTGAGGCGCACCACGAAGCGACCGGGCTCGGGCCACGCGGCGACCTTGCCGTAGATGCGCCCGTCGATGCCGAGGCCCGGAAGGTCGAGGCACACGTCGCGCAGGAGGTCGGGACAGAAGCTCGCCACCACCATGACGTCGGCGTCGGAGAGCGCGACCACCTGACCGACGCGAAGCTCCCCCGCGTCCACGTCGGTCACCACCGCGAAGTGAACGTCGAACGGCGTGACGTCGATGAGCGAGTGCTCGGCGCGCGCCACGCGCTGGTCGAAGGGCGCCCCGATGGCGCAGACCTCGAGGACCGACAGCGGCGTGCTCGCCCCCTTGGGCTGGAAGGTGGTGCTGGCCAGCAGCTCGAGGGGCGCGCTGACGGCGGCGCTGGTCTCGCTCGAGATGAGCACCTGACCGCCCGTGGTGAGCCCCTCGATGCGCGCGGCCAGGTTCACGACGGTGCCGACCACGCCGTACTTCGCGCGCTTGTCGCTCCCCAGGTTGCCGACGACCGCGTCGCCGGTGTGGATGCCGATGCCCATCTCCAGCTGGGGCAGCCCGAGGTCGGCGTTGCGGGCGTTCACCGCCGTCATGGCCGACTGCATGGCGATGGCGCAGGCCACGGCGCGGTCGGCGTCGTCGACGCGCAGCACGGGCGCCCCGAAGAGCACCAAGAGGCCGTCGCCGAGCACCTCGTCGATGGTGCCGCCGTACTCGAAGATGACCTCGGTCATGCCCTCGAGGAAGTGGTTGATGACGCGCAAGACGTCCTCGGGAGGCAAGGCGCTCGCGGCCGTGGAGAAGCCGCGCAGGTCGGCCATGACCACGGAGACGCGCCGCAGCTCGCCGCCCAGCTCGAGCCCGCGCGGCTCGTCCAGGATGGAGTCCACCACGTCGTCGCTCAGGTAGCGCCCGAAGGTCTTGCGGATGAACTCGTTGCGCAGCTCGAGCTGGCGGGTGCGCTCAGCCACCTTCAGCTCGAGGCTGTCGTAGAGCTGCGCGTTCTCGATGGAGACGGCGGCCTGCGCCGTGAGCAGCTGCAGCATCTCGATGCGGTCGCGCGTGAAGCCACCGCGCGCGAGGTTGTTCTCGAGATAGATGAGGCCCCGCAGCGTGCCCTGGTACTCGATGGGGGCGCACAGGATGGAGCGCGGCTGGCGTGCTCGCACGTAGGCGTCCTGCACGAAGTCGCCGCGCCGCGCCGCGTCTTCGAGCACCACCGAGCGCCCGGCCGCGAGCACCCAGCGCGCGATGCCGAGCGACAGCTCGGTGCTGGTCTCGAGGGGCTCGCCAGTGGCGTGGCGCACCACCGGCTCGCCGTCCACGAAGCTCAGCGCGGCCACCACGTGCGCCCCGGCCTCGGACGTGAGCACCAGCACGCCGCGGTCGGCGCCGGCGTTCTCGACCACCACGCGCATCAGGCGCTCGACGAGGCGCGAGAGCACGATCTCCTCGGAGATGGCGCGCGAGGCCCGCGTGGCCGTCTCGAGGTCGAGGGCGGCCGCGTGCTCGGTGCTCGACGTGGTGGTCGTCCCGGCGGTGCGCCCTTCGGCCCCCGGCCCGTGCGCCGTGAAGGGGTAGAGCTCGACCAGCCGCCGCACCTTCTCTAGTGCGCCCCAGCGCTCGTAGGTGGCCCGCGCGGCCCGCAGGTAGGTGTGCCCCAGCAGCGTGTTGTTGCGCTCGAGCTGCAGACGCCCCGCCAGCTCGAGGGCCAGCGCTTCGATGTCGGTGTAGCCCTGCTCGCGCGCGCCCCGCACGGCGCGGTCGAAGGCCTCGAGCGCGTCGCCGGTGTTCCCGCGCAGGCGAGCGATCTCACCCGTGATCATGTCGATGCGCGGGGTGATGTTCATGGGCCCCGCCGACGCGAGCTTTGCGAGCTTGCGCTGCAGCAGGACCAGGCGCGCGCGGTTCTTGGCGCGCTCGAGGGGCCCGAGCGAAGACTCCATGCGCAGGCGCGTGAGGCACTCGTAGAAGTACGCGTCCGGGACGAAGAACGTGGCGGCGGCGCCCGCCTCGAGGGGCGCGGACTCGAGCGCGGCGGCGTACGCGATGGCGTCCTCCCCGAAGAGGTAGGCGAGCCGCATGCGCGTGGTCAGGTAGCAGTACAGGTTGGTGGTGTCGCTGGCCTCGCGGTGCTGAGCCACCGAGACGCGCTCGTCGTACGCCTCCCCCTGCAGCGCGTAGGGCGGCACGTCGGGCGCGGGCTCGCGCAGGTTCAGCGCCGCCTGCCGCACGATTCCGAGCGTGAGGCCGCTGGTGTTCTGCTGCATCTCCGCCAGCGCCGCCGCGGCCTTGGCCATGTACTCGGTGACGTCTTGCAGGTCGCGTCCCGTGGCGCCCAGCAGGCCGCCGCGCATGAAGCCGCTGAAGGCCGCGTACTCGAAGTCGCCGTTGGCGTAGGCCCGCTCGTGCGTGAGCTCGAGCGCATCGGCCGAGCGGATCCAGGGCTCCTTCCAGATGCGGATGTGCGTGTTGTAGAGGTGCCGCGTGCGGTTGGCGTGCCGCGTGCCATCGAAGCGGTCGGCGATGGCCACGCCCACCTGGCCGTAGCGGTACGCGCCCTCGTAGTCGGAGAGCGTGCAGAGCACGAGGCCGTAGAGCGCGAACCCGGTGGCCGACTCCGCGCAGACGCCCTTCTCGAGCGCGAGGCGCACCACGGCGAAGGCCGCGAGCGGGAGCAGGTTGGGCGAGGCGTAGTAGGCCGGCCCGATCAGCGACATGAGCAGGCGCGACGCCGCTTGCTCGTGTCGGCCGCGAGACGCCGGCAACGCCGAGAGCTCGGCCACGCTCCGCCCACGCAGCGCGAGCTTGGTGCGCAGCAGCTGGCTGACCACGGCGCCCTGGGAGGGCTTCACGTCGAGCAGGATGCCCAGCTTGGCGAGCGCGTCGAGGCACGCTTGCATGGCGCCGACCAGGTCGTTCTGCGCGTTCTGGGCGACGACCCGGATCTCGTAGGCCCGCACCTCGTCGAACACATCGCGCGCGTTCACCAGGAGCGTGCCCAGCTCGCGCTCCATGGCGGCGTAGTCACCCGTCAGGAACGCCGACTCGGCGGCTTCGAGGTGCAGGTCCGCCGTGAGGCGATAGTCGTGGTCGAAGCTGTCGCTGCTCTGCCGCTGGAGCCCCGCGAGCGCGAAAGCGTGGGCCGCCTGGTAGGCGCTCGACGCCCGCGCCTGCCGCGCGGCGCGCAGGTTGAGCTCCGCGAGGGGCCGCCGCTCCTCCATGGGCAGGTTGGCCACAGGCACGTGGTTGAGGTGGTTGGTGGCGTCGAAGAGCTGGGCTTCGTCGCCCGCGTGGTAGGCCGCGGCCAAGCCCTTGCCCAGCCGATGGTGGATGGCGTCGCGCTCCTCTTTGGCGAGGCGCTCGTATGCCGCCTGCTGCACACGGTCGTGCGAGAAGCGACCGGTCACCACGTCGCCCGACTCCACGTAGATGAGGCCCAGGGCGCGCGCTGGGTCGATGGCCGCGAGCGCGCGGTCCTCGGCCTGCGCGACCGCGCTGCGATCGCTGCCCGCGTCTCCGTCGCCGAGCAGCGCGCCCAGCTGGTCGAGGCGGAACTCGTTGCCGATCACCGAGGCCACCGACAGCGCGCGCTGCGCCGGCCCCTCGAGCGTGCCCACCTTCTGGCTCATGAACTCCACCACGTTGTCGGTGAAGTCCTGCTCACGCATGCGCGCGAGATCGGCGCGCCAGACTCCGGCTTCGTAGTCGAAGCGCACCAGCTGACGGTCGTAGAGCCCTTGCAGGAACTGGTTCAGGAAGAAGGGGTTGCCCGCGGTCTTCTCGTGGCAGATGACGGCCACGGCGTCCGCGTCGGCGGCACCTCCGAAGGCGTCGCGCACCAGCGCGTGCGTGTCTTCGCGGGTGAGTGGGCCGAGCTGGAGCTCCGTGAGCCGCCCGGCCTCGCGCACGCGCTCGATCAGCGCACGCAGCGGGTGTGCGGCGCCCACCTCGTTCTCACGAAAGGACCCGACGATGAGCAAGTCGCGCGCGTGCGCGTCGGTCACGAAGCGACCGATGGCGTGCAGCGACGGCAGGTCGGCCCACTGCAGGTCGTCGAGGAAGATGACGAACGGTCGCCCCGGATCGGGCAGCGCGCGCACGAAGCGCCCGAGCACCACGTTGAGGCGGTTCTCGGCCTCGGCCGCGGGCAGCTCGGCCACGGCGGGCTGGTCGCCCAACAGCAGGCGCAGGTCGGGGATCAGGTCGATCAAGACCTGGGCGTTGGGCTCCACGGCCTCGAGGATGCGCTCGCGGTAGGTGCGGATGACCTCGGCGGGCTGCGCCAGCAGCTGACCGACCAGCTGCTCGAAGGCGCTGATCAGCGACGCATACGGCACCCCCCGCTTGAACTGGTCGAACTTGCCGGCCACGTAGGTGCCCTGCTGCGCCACGTTCTCGGCCTCGGCGTGCTCCACCAGCGCGGTCTTGCCGATGCCGGAGTAGCCGGAGATCGAGCAGAGGCTGGCCCCCTCCCCCGCCGCGTCGCGGAAGCGCTCGCGCAGCCAGGCCAGCTCGCGCTCACGGCCGTAGAGCTTGTCCGGCGCCTCGAGGCGGTTGGGTGCCGCGGCCGTGGTCAGCTCGAAGGGCTCGCAGTGACCCGTCTTGGCCAGCGCGGCCTGGATGCGGCGCAGATCCGTGGCGAGCCCGAAGGCGCTCTGATAGCGATCCTCGCCGTTCTTCTCGAGCAGCCGGGCGAGCACGTTCGAGAGCGCGACCGGCACCGAGGAGTCCACCTCGTGGGCGGGGCGCGGGGCCACGGCCAGGTGCGCGTGCACCAGCTCGAGGATGTCGCTCGAGTCGAAGGGCGGGCGCCCCAGCAGGGCGTCGTAGAGCGTGCAGCCCAGCGAGTAGAGGTCGGTCCGCCAGTCGATGCGGCGGTGCGTGCGGCCCGTCTGCTCGGGCGCGATGTAGGCCAGCGTGCCCTCGAGCTCGCTCACGTCGCGCAGCGCGCGGTCGTGCGAGGCGCGCACGGAGATGCCGAAGTCCACCAGCTTGACCACGCCGGTGTCCACGTTCCAGACGATGTTCCCCGGGCTGATGTCCTTGTGGATGAGGCCCGCCTCGTGGACGTTGGCGAGCGCGTCGGCCACGCCGATGGCCACCTTCAGGAACGTGTCCAGGTTCAGCCTTCGACCGCGGCAGGCCGTGGCCAGGGAGACCCCACCGAAGTCCTCGATCAGCAGCGCGATCAAGCCGTCCTGCTCGACCAAGCCGTAGGTCTTGGCGATGCCAGGCGCGTCCAGCGACTCGAGCAGGCGGTGCTCCTGGCGCAGGCCTCGAATCAGGCGACGCGAGGGGAAGGCATCGCGGATGGTCTTGACCACGGCGCGGCGCCCTCCTGGAAGGGTCAATCCGCTGTATACGGTGGTCCGGCCGGCGTCGTAGATCTTGTCGAGCGCGGCGAAGTCGAGGTGCATGGAGGTGGGCCCTGCGGCGCCGCGTGGGCAGTGCGGCGCTTCGCAAATCAGCGAGAGCTAGAGTGCGCGGGAGGGGCTCTAGGGGTCAACGAAAAACCGGGGTCGCGACCTGCGTCACGCCCCGGCTTTCCAGTGTCACGAGCACGCCCACCGAGCGGGTGGAGTGCTCACGTCGAGCTCACTCCTCCGTGGCCATCGCGCCGGCGCCGCCGAAGAGGTAGCCCTTCTCGCCATGGATCGCGGTGTCGAGACCCTCGGCCTCGGCCTCCTCGTCGACGCGCAGGCCGACGGTCTTGTCGATGACCTTGAGGATGATGAAGGTCACGATGGCCGAGAAGATGGCGGCCACGACCACACCGATGATGTTCTCGATGAAGAGGTGCGCGTCGCCCTCGAGCAAGCCCTTGACGCCACCCGGCGTGAGCGCCGAGACGGCGAAGACACCCGTGAGCACCGCGCCGAGGAAGCCGCCCACGCCGTGCACGCCGAAGGCGTCGAGCGAGTCGTCGTAGCCGAGCTTGTTCTTCATGAGCACCGCGGCGTAGCAGACGGGGCCGGCGATGAGGCCCATGATGAGGGCGCTGCTGGTGGTCACGAAGCCGGCGGCCGGCGTGATGACGACGAGGCCGGCGACGAGACCGGAGGCCACGCCGAGGGCCGTGACCTTGCCGTGCTTGATGCGCTCGGCGATGACCCAGGAGACGGCGGCGGCGCCCGCCGCGATGTGCGTGTTGACGAGGGCGAGGGCCGCCTGGCCGTTGGCCATCAGGGCGCTACCCGCGTTGAAGCCGAACCACCCGACCCACAGCAGGCCCGCGCCGAGCAGGGTCATGGTGAGGTTGTGCGGCGGGGAGGGGCGCTTGCGCTTGCCCACCACGATGGCGGCCACGAGCGCGCCAGCGCCGGCGCTGAGGTGAACGACCGTGCCACCCGCGAAGTCGAGCGCGCCGCGGGTGCCGAGCCAGCCACCGCCCCAGACCCAGTGGCAGAGCGGGTCGTAGACCAGGGTGCCCCAGGCGACGATGAAGATGAGGTAGGCGCTGAACTTCATGCGCTCCGCGATGGCGCCGGAGATCAGCGCGGGAGTGATGACGGCGAACATCATCTGGAAGCCCATGAAGAGGACGTGCGGGATGGTCAGGCCGCTGCGCACCGTGTCGTGCCCGACGCCCATCAGCATGACGTGGTCGAGGCCGCCCATGAGGCCGTTGCCGATGTCCGGCGCGAACGCGATCGAGTACCCGATCACCACCCACTGAATGGTCATCACACCCAGCGCGATGAAGCTGTGCATGAAGGTCGAGAGCACATTCCGGCTGTTGACCATGCCTCCGTAGAAGAGCGCGAGCCCGGGCGTCATCAAGAGCACGAGCGCACACGAAACGAGCACCCAGGCGGTATCCGCCCCGTTGATCTCAGTCATCCGAATTTTCTCCTGTACCTTCGCGCACTCATGAGCGTGGCGCGTGATTGAGCGTTCGAGCTGACCTTGGCGTGCGTGTGTTTCTGCTTCATTTCCGACTGGTTGCTTCGTTGGAGAAAGCGCATTCGGGGGTCGCCGTGCTATACGGAGCGCCGTGATCCCCGGCACACAGGCCCTCGGGCATAAGTGGATGGCGGCCGGCGTGGCCTTGCACGCACTGGCTTTTTTGGGCCGCGACGTCCTCGTGGTGCAGTACGGCGTGGGCCTCGCCGCGGCCGCGGCCCTCGGCTACGGCTGCTGCACCTACCTCCGCGGCAAGGGCTACCCCTGGCCCCTCGGCCTGCCCGGGGCGGTGCTGAGCATCGTGTGGGTCGGGGTCTGCCTGATGGTCCCCGACCGCGAGCAGCCGCGGCTGCCGCGCGAGCAGCTGCCGCAGCGCAGCGCGGACTGAAGCCGACCGGTTCCGAGGCGACCGTAGTGCTGCGACCACGTCTACGTTGACGTACGTGGTCGCAGTCGTAGACGGGCCTTCCGGCCCGCCCTCAGCCG
>CAZEAA010000011.1:0-22311 GCA_964510015.1 uncultured Sandaracinaceae bacterium | reverse complement strand
ACGTTGACGTACGTGGTCGCAGTCGTAGACGGGCCTTCCGGCCCGCCCTCAGCCGTGCTCGGCCAAGAAGTACAGCGTCAATCCGAACACCGCGACCATCGACGCGGTCTCCACCCAGCTGACCCGGCCGTCGTCCTTGACCGCCTTCCACAGGATCAGGAGCGGGGGGAACATCAGCAGCACCACGGAGGTGGTCTCGAGGTCGATGGGCAGGACGGCGCCGCTCGGGAGCAGGGGGATGACCCCCAGCTGACCGAAGGTGGCCAGGAGGATGAGCGCCACCGGCATGACCAGCACTGCGTTCTGGGTGATGGCGCCGGAGACGTTGGCGAGCGCGAGGTCGTACATGCCGCGCACGTGGGCCGAGGCGATCATGATGTAGCCGCCCGCGCACGCGAAGATGGAGAGCACCAGCGCGCCGACCATCTCGGAGTAGCCCTGCTCCGCGAGCTTCAGCACCAAGGCGTCCGCGAAGTCACCGACCGCGTGGCCGCCGATCACGGAGGTGGTGAGGCCCAGCGCGCCGAAGCCCAGGATGCGCTTGAGGGAGGTGGGGGTCTCGGCCGCGGCCTCGGCCTCCGCCACGCTGCCGGCCCACTCGTCGTCGTCGGACGACCCGCCGAAGCGACGCACCAGCTCCACGATGCCGACCACCTGCACGAGCAGGAGCAGCCCGCCGATGGTGTAGAGGTCGATGGGGCCGAGGCCCTGACCGCCGTGGCTGCCCGCCGAGAAGGTGTGCAGCATGAGCATGATGAGGCCAGTGGCCAGGTAGGCCCCGCCCGCGCCCGCGAACTGGTCGGTGGACAGCTTGACCAGCGGCTCGGGCAGCCGCGCGTGACCCGACGCGTCACGGGGCAGGAGCCCGCTGTACAGGCCGAAGGCCATGGCGCCCACGTGCAGGGTCATGGCCACCACGATGAAGCCCAGGCGCGGCTTGGCGGCCAGCACGAAGCCCAACATGATCAGCTCGGGCACGTTGGCCGCGAGGCCACCCATGGTGCCAGCCACGAAGGGGTTCCAGCGCATGCGCTGCGCGATGCCCTCCACGCACAGGATCATGGCCTCGCAGGAGCCGAAGACCACCATCAGGCCGCCCACCGCCAAGAGGGCGGGGTGGCCGAAGCCCAGCTCGACCTGCGCCACCACGAGCCCGTGCGCCAGCGTCAGGAGCGCGAGCCCCAGGCCGAGTACCTTGATCCATGTCGTTCCGCCGCCACCGCCAGCCATTCGCACGCTCCTCGTCGCCCAGAAAACGGCGGAGCATAGCGCCGGATGGACGGAGGTACTATCCGCGCGAGCCCATCGCTGCGGCTCCCCTTCCGCCATGGTCGACGTCGCTTCCCTGCTCGCCCCCCACCTGCTGCTCAGCGCCGAGGACACCCAGCTGCTCGCGCCCTACCGCAGGCCCGTGCGTTTCTCGCCCGGCGAGGTGATCTTCCGCGAGGGGGCCGTGTGCCGCGAGGTGGTGGTGCTCTCGGCCGGGCTGGTGCGCGCGTACTACCACCACGAGGCACGCGAGGTGAACCTGCGCTTCCTGTGCGCGCCGAGCGTGGTGGTGGCGCTGAGCAGCTTCATCCGCGGGACGCCAGCCGAGGAGACGGTCGAGGCCGTGAGCCACGTGGAGGGCACGTGCTCGCGCTTCGCCGACTTCCAGGCCGACCACCCGGGCGAGCTGGCCGAGCGCATGCGGCGCGTGCTGGCCGAGCAGCACTACCTGAGCATGGAGCGGCGCTTGCGGATGCTGCAGTGGAAGTCGGCGGCCGAGCGCTACGAGTACTTCGTCACGCACATGGAGCCCGACATCGTGCAGGGCATGCCGGGCTATCACGTGGCGTCGTACCTGGGCGTGGCCCCCGAGTCGCTCAGCCGGGTGCGGGCAGCGCGCAGCGCGCCGCGACGTTCTTGACGGATGTCAAGGAGCGCTGGCCGGCCCATCGGTAGCCTGGCGGGCATGGACACCAAGAGCGTCTCAGGCGGCATCACCCTCTACGGCGTGGGCTACTCGCCCTGGACCGAGCGCGCGCGCTGGGCCCTCGACCACCACCGCATCGCCTACCGCTACCGCGAGCACCTGCCCATGCTGGGCGAGCCCATGCTGCGGCGTCGCGCGCGCGCCGCGGGGCAAGCGAAGCCCACCGCACCGCAGCTGGTGTACCCGGGCGGGGCCATCGGCGACTCGCTCGCCATCATGCGCTTCGCCGACGCGCGGGGCCACGGAACGAGCCTCGGCAGCGAGCGCCCGAGCACCGCAGAGTGGGCCGCGCGCATGGAGCGGGGCCTCGACGCCGGACGGGCGCGGCTGACGTTGGCGGTGCTGGCCGACCGGGAGGCGCTGCGCGAGAGCATGCTGCCCGTGAGCCCCGCGCCGCTCGCGGGCGTGCTCAGTCCCGTGGCTGCGCAGGCTGCGCGCTTCATCGTGCGCAAGTACGGGGCCGACGCGCGACGCGTGGACGAGTACGTGGAGGTGCAGCGCGAGGTGTGCCGGGACGTGCGCGAGGCCCTCGATGGGCGCGCACACCTGGACGGCGACGCGCTGAGCGCGCGCGATCTCCTGGCCATCTCGTTCCTGCAGATGGTGCAGCCGGTGCAGCACCCGCGCATGCCGCTGCTGCCCGCGCTGCGGCGCGCATGGACCGCGGCGCCGCTGGTGGACGAGTTCCGTGACGTCTTGGCCTGGCGCGACGGGCTCTACGCAAGCGCGCGGGGCGTCCGCACCAAGCTGGCGGCGTGACGCCCCGGCAGCCCCCGGTCAGGGCGCGGGGGCGAGTACCGGAGCCTCGCCGTAGTTGATCGCGGCGGCCCCCTGCTGGTGCTGGAGCGCCATGGCGCGCTGCACGTCCGCGGCGAGGTTCGCGCGGGCGCTCAGGTAGTAGTCGTTCTCGGGGTCGAGCTGGATGGCCTGGTCCAGCGCGGCCCGCGCGTTCGCGTAGTGCGCCTGCACGTCCGCCATGGCGGCGGTGTCGAAGCGTCGCGCCACGGAGAGCGCGTAGTACGTGCGCGCCAGCTGCTCGGGAGGAAGGCTGAGCACGCTCGGGTCGCGCACGGCCGCCTCCAGCGAGGCCCTCGCTTCGCTCCACTGGCCTTCGCGCAGGAGCTCGAGTCCGGGGGTCACCGCGGTGTGTTCCACGTCGAAGACGCGCAGCCGCACACCACGAGTGTGCGGGTCGAACATGGGGAAGATGCGCTGCTGCAAGCGACGCAGCACCACCTCCACGTTGCGGTCGCGGCGCCCCCCGTCTTCGCGCTCGGACTGCGTGACCACCTGGATCACGCGGCCACTCGCGCTGTCGCGCACCGTCAGCGTGAGCGTGACGGCGAAGTCGTAGATGCTGTGGACGGTGGTCGAAGGGCGACACCCGCTCGAGCGGCCCGCGCACGAGTCGTGCTGGACGTACTGCTGCTCGGCGTGGTTGACCGCGAAAAGCAGGTCTACGATCACCGTCCCCGAAGGGAAGGTGCCCTCGGCCACCGCCTGCATGGCCTGGATGCGGTGCATCAGGAAGATCTCGCTCGGACGGGTCCCCGCGCGTGGGGTGTGCAGGTGCCGCGCCAGTCGGTTGGCGAACTCGATGCCTTCGGGCTCGCTGCCGTGCACCACCACGATGCGCGGGTAGGAGCGCGCGGAGAGCTCCGCCGGATAGGTGACGCGGGTTGACGCCCCGCCGCACCCGTACGCAAACGTCAGCAGCAGCGCGGCCATCGCAAGAGCGCCTCTGACTTTGCGAGCAGCGCCGAACTCGAGTCCCATGCGGACCTCCTTCATGTAAGCCCCGGAGGCTGCCACAACTCCCGCGGGCTCGGCTACTGTCGCTTCCCCCGGCGATGGCCTTCGCGCCCGCGAGGGTCGCTAGGCGAAGAGGCCCTTGCGCGTGGGCTTCACGAAGAACGACGCGTAGGTGACGTTGGTGTGCGCGCTGACCAGCAGGTCCATGGTCACCTTGCCCGACTTGCCGCTCGGGATCTTGGTGAGCACCACGCTGCGCGTGGACGCGCGGCCCACTTGCTTGACCGCATGGGAGACGCTCGCGATGCGCTGGAATGGGAGGTTCGGCGGCTTGGGCGCCTGGGGGCTGAGGCCCAGGGCGTAGCGCGCGGCCATGACGTTTCCGTTGCCCGCGGGGGCGATGCGCTCGACTTCGATCAGCACGGTGACGGCGATCGACTGGCCCCGCCGGCGCTCCGTGGTGTAGCGCAGGACCAGGTCGAGCTCGTCGCCCGAGGGGAACTCGATGGTGGTTGGCGTCCCTGGCGTGAGCGTGTCCATGGCCACGGCCCCGCGAGGCAGGAAGTGCGAGAGGTAGCGCCACAGCAAGAGGCCCACCACGCTCGCGACCCCGAAGACCCCCGCACACACCAGCACGAGTAGCTTGTCGATCTCGTCCACGGCCCAGGCTTATACCAGCGACCGGAGCGGGTCACGCTGACGCTGCTCGATGCTACTCGGCGCAAGCAGCGGCGGGCCCCTCCTGTAATTGTGTCGCGTCCCTCGCTGGCGCACACTCCCGCGCATGGCACGACTGGACCCCGAGCTGCTCCGCAGCAACGCGCGCATGGCGCAGACCATTGGCTACGGCATCTGGCTCGCGGCGTACAAGCTGCGCGACAACCAGAACCTGTGCCCCGCGCTCTTGCTGGAGCGCCACGCCGCGCGTCAGCCCAACCACCCGGCGCTGATCTTCGAGGACCGCACCCTCAGCTATCAAGAGCTGAACGCGCGCGCCAACCAGTACGCGCACGCGCTCGAGCGGCTGGGGGTGAAGAAGGGCGACGTGGTCGCGGTGCTGATGGACAACCGCATCGAGTACCTCGTGGCCTGCATGGGCGCGAACAAGATCGGCGTGGTGAGCGCGCTGATCAACACGCACGTGGCGGGCATCCAGCTGGCGCACGCCCTGCGCATCTGCGAGCCGAAGTTCATCCTGCTGGGCTCCGAGCACATCGGGAACGTGCAGGAGCTGGGCGCCGAGCTGCCCGTCGCCCCCGAGCGCGTGCTCATGATGCGCGACGGCCAGAACCGCGCGCAGCTGCCGGGGGCCACCGACTTCGATGCCGTGATCGACGCGGCCCCGGCGCACAACCCCGAGCAGACCAAGGCGCAGAGCATCCACGACCCCTTCGTCTACATCTACACGTCGGGGACCACGGGCCTGCCCAAGGCCGCGATGATGAAGAACCAGCGCGTGATGAAGGCCATGTTCGTGTTCGCCGGGCCGGTCGCGCACATCGTGCCGAGCGACGTGGTCTACACGTCGGGCCTGCCCTTCTATCACTCGAGCGGCTTCATCCTGGGCTACGGCATGGCGCTGGTGGGCGGCGCCACGTGCGCGCTGCGCCGCAAGTTCTCCGCGAGCCAGCACTTCGAGGACTGCGAGCGCACGGGCGCCACGGTGTTCGCCTACATCGGTGAGCTGTGCCGCTACCTCTTGGCGAGCGACGTGAAGCCCGCCGAGAAGCGCCACAAGCTGCGCATGGTGGTGGGCGCCGGCCTGCGGCCCGACATCTGGGAGGCGTTCGTGCAGCGCTTCAACATCCCCGCCGTGCGCGAGTTCTACGGCGCCACCGAGGGCAACGTGGGCATCGTGAACTTCGACGGGAAGCCCGGCATGCTGGGCCGCCTGATGCCCGGCCAGGTGGTGGCGCTGGCGGAGGAGGGCACGGCCGACGTGTCGCGTGACCCGAACACCAAGCTGTGCCGGAAGGCGCAGGCGGGGGAGGACGGCATCCTGCTCGGCCAGATCAACAAGGTGAACACCTTCGACGGCTACGTGGACAAGGGCAAGAACGCCGGGAAGATCCTCGAGAACCCCTTCGGCGACGGGAAGAACTACTTCAACACCGGCGACCTCGTGCGCGTGCACCCGCACAACTACGTGTCGTTCCAGGACCGCCTCGGCGACACCTATCGCTGGAAGGGCGAGAACGTGGCCACGAGCGAAGTGGCGCTGGTGCTCACGCACGCTCCGTCCATCCGCGAGGCCAACGTGTACGGCGTGGAGGTGCCCGGCTGCGACGGACGCGCCGGCATGGCGGCCGTGGTGCTGAGCGGCGAGCTGGACCTCCCCGGCCTCGGCGCCCACGTGGAGAAGAACCTGCCCGGCTACGCGCGCCCGCTCTTCATCCGCGTGCAGCGCGAGATGCAGCTGACCGCCAGCTTCAAGTACGTGAAGACCGACCTGAAGGAGCAGGGCTTCGACCCGGCCGCGGTGGGCGACGACCCGCTCTTCTTCTGGAACGGCCGCGCCTACGAGCCGCTCACCACGGTGCTGCACGAGCAGCTGGTGGCCGGCGCGCTGCGCATCTGAGCCGTCGTGATGGGGCGCCTCGGCGGCGCCCGCTCAGCTGCGACCGTAGACCGGCACCAGCGCGCCTCGCGTCACCCGGTTCTGCGGCGACGCGAGGAAGGTGATGGTGGCCGCCACGTCGTCGGTGGTGGGCCACGCGCTGTGGTCCGCGTCGGGCATGGAGGCCACGTTCGCGGGCGTGTTCATGATGGACGGCACCACCGCGTTCACCCAGATGCCGCGGGGGCTGACCTCTTCGGCGAGGGCCAGCGTGAGGCCCGCCACGGCGGCCTTGGTGGCGGCGTAGGCCACGAGCCCGCCGGTGGGCACGAGCGCGGGCTTGGCGGCCACGTTCACGATGCGCCCTTCGCCGGTCATCCGCTTCAACGCCTCGCGGCAGCTCAAGAAGCAGGTGGTCACGTTCAGGCCCACCAGCTTCTCGTAGTCGGCCATCGACGTGTCGGTGAAGGGCGCCATGGAGAAGCCGCCCGCCAGGTGGATGGACGCATACAGCGCGCCCTCGAGGCCGCCGTAGAACGTGGCGCAGCTCTGATCGTTGCGCAGGTCCACGCCCTGCTGCGTGGTCACCTGCTCGAGGAAAGGAAAGCCGTCGAGCTCGCGCGCGTTCATCACGGGGATGTGCACGCGAGCGCCCTTGGCCAAGAGCGCTCCCACCACGGAGCGGCCGAGCGCGCCCGTGCCTCCGGTCACCACCACCTGCTTGCCGTCGAACTCGGTCTGCGTCGTCATGCCGCGAGCATGCACCTCGGGTGGCAGGACGGCTACCCATGGCTGGGCTCCGTGTGCGAGAGTGCGGGCGATGACCTCTCGCCCATCGCTCCCCGCTGCCGCTCTGCGCGCCTTGCTGATGCTGACCCTCGCGCTCTTGCCCGCCCTGCCCGGCTGCGGCGGCAGTGGCCCCGAGCCCGCCGAGCCCGAGACCGACGGCGCGGACGGTGACACCGCAGACGACGGAGACGACCTCGACGATGACGACTGGGGCGACGAGCCCGAGACCGCCGGCACCGAGTACACCGGCAGCGCCATCGAGCAGCTGGGCATCAGCGGCCCCGAGACGCCGTGGGCCGAGATGAGCGCGCAGGACCGCGAGTTCTACATGATCGGCAAGGTGCTCCCGATCATGCACGAGATCTTCGCGCGCCACGACGCCGAGGAGTACGACGGCTTCAGCTGCGAGTCCTGCCACGGCGCGAACATGCGCGAGGTGAGCTACGCGATGCCCGCGAACACCATCTACCGCCTGCCCGAGCCGGGCTCGAGCGGCTGGCGCGCGATGGAGGCCACGCAGGCCGAGGCGGTGCGCTTCATGCGCGACGAGGTGACCCCCACCATGGGCACCCTGCTGGGCATCGAGGACTACACCTGCTTCCACTGCCACACGCGGCGCTGATGCGTTACCGCGTTGGCGACGAGGCGTGTACCCTGTGGCCATGAAGCTCACCCGCCGCAAGCTGTTGGTCGCCTCCGCGGGCGTGGCCACCCTGATGATCCCGGGCTGCCGCAGCGAAGAGCCCACCACGCCGACCGGGAACCTCATGGCGCCCCCGCCGCCGCAGACGTCGGGCAACCTGATGCCGCCCCCGCAGGAGCCGGTCGAGCCGCAACAGCCGGTGGAGCCGCCGCCGCCCCCGCCCGGCAACCTGATGCCGCCCGAGCCCGAGCCGCCGCCGCCCCCGCCGCGCGACAACCCGCCGCCGCCTGGCAACCTCATGCCGCCCCCGCAGCAGCCGAGGCCGACGCCGCCCCCCAGCCAGACGCCATGAGCCACGAGGTCTTCGAGCTGGAGATGCTCGGCGGGAGCTGGGAGCGCCGCTATCGCAAGCTGCGCCCCGAGGTGGAGGCCATGCCGTGGGGCACGCTCGACCCGAGCGAGCATCCCCCCGAGCTGGTGTTGGCGGCCCGCAAGAGCTGGACGGGCGCGGCGTTCCAAGAGCACCGCACCGGGGCCGCCTGCGCCGAGACGCTGCGCTGCTTGATCGAGGCGCGCGCGCCGCTCGACCTCATCGCCGTGGCCAGCCGCTTCCCGCTCGACGAGATGGTGCACGTGGAGCTGTGCGCGCGCATGGCCATGGAGCTGGGCGGTGGCACGGAGATCCTGCACGACCCGGACGAGATGATCCTGCGCGCCAACCCGAACCTGTCGCCGCTGCTGCGCGCGGCCGAGCTGGTGGTCTACAACTTCTGCGTGGGCGAGGCGCTGTCCATACCGCTCATCCGCGGCACCTGGCAGGCGTCCGTGCATCCGCTGCCGCGCGCCATCCTGGGGCGCATCGTGAAGGACGAGGCCGCGCACGGCGTGTTCGGCTACACGTTCCTGGACTGGGCCGAGCCGCTGCTCAGCGCCGAAGACAAGCAGCACCTCACGCGCACGGCGCGCCTCGGCATCGAGGGCATCCACAAGCTGTGGGACGACATCGCGCGGCGGCCACAAGGGCCCGAGAGCAGCGTGCACGCGCTCGGGTGGATGCGCACCGACGCATATCTGAAGCTGGCGGCGCACTCGATGGAGACGCAGGTGGTGGCGCCGCTGCGCGCGCGTGGCCTGATGGTCAGCGGCGAGCGGCTCGCGGCGGCGTAGCGACACGCTTCACGACTTTCGTCGCGGCGTGCTCATGCTCGGTTTACGCTGCGGCCATGCGCCTCACACCAACCTGCACGTTGCTCATGGCTCTCGCTGGCGTCGCCGCCTTGGGCGCCGCGCGCACGTCGCACGCCGACAACGTCTCCCCGTCATCGAGAGTGGGACCGCCCGTGTTGTCTGCGAGCGTCGGCGCAGAGACCGTCGCGCCCACTCCAATCCATCCGACGGGTGGTGTGATGACCGCCTGCGATGAGACCTCGTGCGTGGCGGTCTGGACGGAAGGGCAAGCGGTCCACTCGCTCGCCTTCGCGCCCGACGGTAGCGTGCAGACCCCACGCGTCGTGTCGCCGGCACCGAGGCGGAGCGCGTTCGTGCGCGTGGCCGCGCTCCAAGTGCACGCGCAGGGCTTTGCGTACCTCGAGACCACCGCGAGCACGCTCGATCGTGCGCGCCTCGACCTGGTAGTCTTGAGCCGCGCGGGCGAGTTCCGGCAGCGCACGCGCGTGGCGGCATACTACGGCAACGGCAGCGACCCCGCGATGCTCGTCCACGGTTCCACCACGCTCGTGGCGTACTCGCGAACGGAACGCGCGGTGGCCGTGGTGGAGATCACCGGGGGCAGGCGCGGCAGACCGGTGACGCTGCCCGGCCCGCACGTCACCAACCCGAGCATCGCGCACGACGGCACCGAGTTCGTCCTGATGTGGCTCGCGTGGTCGCCCTCGGGACCGTCCGTCGCGGTGGCGCCCCTCAGTCATCGAGCAGAGCCCGAGTTCGTCCCCTACCTCGAGCGGACCAGCTTCGCGTGCGCGCACGAGGCCTGCATCCTCCTCGGGGAGCGCGATGGGAACGTGGTCGAAGAGGGGTTCCGCAACGGCCGCTATCGCCTCCGGCAAACGCTCGTCCCGAACGCGGGTGCGAACGCCGCGCTCCATGTGCCGAGCGACGCGCACGTACCGGAACTTGCGGACCCCGCCTGTGCCCTTGATCAGCACACCGCGTGTCGGATCCTCGGCGAGGAGGTCCACGATCTCGTCCCGCTCATCGTCGCCAAGAATCTTCCGTGCCCATGCGAGGTAGGACGACGTCTCCGCGACGACGTACAGCGGCCACGCCATACTTGAGACATACGCCATTGGCGTATGCCGTCGAGACCCGGAAGCGGAATCGGGCTGTTGGTAGCGAACGTTGGCCCGCACTCCCCCCTGCAGTTCCGCGCGCTAGGCCCGCTCGAGCAACTCGGTCAGTTCCCCCTCACTCCACGAGGTGAGCGTTCCCTCGATGGCCCGGATGCGCGCGGCTACGTCGGCGAACTCTCCGCGATGCGCGGCCACGTTGTCTTCGGTATCGTCCTTCGGGCCAAGCACGTTCGGCAGGAGGACGACGAAGTTCAGCACGGTCGCCTTCTGGCGCAACGGCAGGTCGGGATGATGCTGGGCGAGCGCGCGACGCAGGGTATCGGCGCAGATCAGCCTCAGCTCGCGAGACGCGTCTTTGGAGATTCCTGGCAAGTCGCCGATGACCTCCAGCACCAGTCGAAAGCGACCACTCACGGGACGGTCGGCGTAGAGCTGCAACCGAAACCCGGACAAGCGCTCGAGCCCGTTCGTCGCGTTGGTCACCGCTGTGGCGAACGGCGCGAACGCCTTGCGGAGACTCCCGCTGCCGCCTGTCGAGCTCCAGAGCGCGGGCGTGAGCGCGTCCTCCAAGGCGGCGCGGGCGACGGCCACGCCTTCCGAGTAGCCCTTGTTCACCCCCCCACCGCGCGAGCGCACACGCACGCCGAGCCGCGCGAAGACTTCTTCGTGCTGCGCCAGCACCTCGTCGATGCCGCGGCGCTCCTCTCGCGATGCGCGACGCAGCGCGGCGACGGCGTCGGCATGGTCGCTCAAGATGCTCTGCACGAGCCTCTCCTGCTGCTCCTCGGGCACGTCGTTGCGGACGCGCAGGCAAGCACACCACTCGGTGAGGAGAGCCTCCGCTTGAGCCGTCTTCTCGAGGGTGGCCAGCAGGTCCGCCCATCCCAGGTACACGTCGTAGCCGATGGCCACGAAGGGCGCGGCCGGAGGGGTCTCGTCGCTCGGCACCGGGCACAGGAAAACCTGCAGCGGATGAACGGTGCGCTGCTTCAACGTCAACGGGCGCTCGGCTGCCCACGCCGCGTAGTCCGCCGTCTGGTTCAGACTCTCGCTGGCGTCCACCTTGTATTCGACGATCAGAACCGGCGTTGGCGCGCTTTCGCCGGGCACCGTCAGACTGACCAGCACGTCCAAGCGTCGACGACGTTCCGTCCCCGGCACGAGGATGCTGTGCTCGGTGGACACCTCCGCTCCCGACAGGTCCAGCTGGTCGAGGTCGACCGCGTCCAACATGCCGTCCGCGGATCCCTCGCGGATGGCCATCAGCATGAAGCGGTGGAGCGGAACCGCGCCCATTCCGTGGCTCGCGCGCGGATTCAAGAACCACGCGAGCAGGGCGGCGTGGCTCGTCTCCCACGTGTCGATTCCCAAGATATGAAACGAGGAGATGTGTCGCAGGCGTCCTTCGAGCGCGTGAACGTCGTCGGAGGCCAGGAGCTGATTCAACGCGGCGCGTGGGGTCACAGCGAGACGCTACCAGGATGACGTCGACGTGAGCAGCGTCAGCGTCCCCGAGAGGGCCCGGCGGTCATCGGGGTCCACCGACACGCGCGCCCGACTGAAGCGCACCCCATGAGCGTCGCGCACATGCATGCGGAGCGGCTCACGCTGGGCGACGTCCTGCCACCACGCGCGCAGGCGCGCCTCCGAGAAGTCTCCGTAGGCGCCCACCAAGCGCCACTCGAGCGCGAAGCCGCGCGGGCCCGGCTCGCGGTAGAGCTCGGGGGGCAGGCGCTCCTCGCGACCATCAGCGTGCACCACGTCGATGACCAGCGCGGACATGCTGGAGCCGGGGTCGAACGCGAAGGTCGGGTAGCAGGCGAAAGGGTAGGCCTGCATCGCGCCCGCGGCGCCCGCGGTGGTGATGCCGACGAGGAGCAAGGAGCCCACGAGGACGACCAGCACGACGGGGACGCCGGAGACGACGGGGCCGTGCGGCCGCACCGACGGCTGAGTGGGCGCGGGCTGCGCAGCGGCTGCGAAAGACGACGGACGCACGCGCGCGAGCCACTCGGACCACGGCAAGAAGACCGTGTAGCAGAGGTAGAGCACCGAGAAGTCGATGCCCATGAGCACGTGCGTCCCCGCGTGGAACGCGACCGCGGCGGCCACCGCCAGCAAGCGCGTGCGGCGGAAGAAGACGAGCACCCCGAAGCTCAGCTCGAACACCAGCGTCAGCGCCGCGAGCCCGTGCAGCAGCCACGGCATGCGGTCGATGCGCAGCGAGGGAATCAGCGCCGGGTCCATGGCCCACTTCCACCACAGCTGGTTGCGCAGGTTGTCGCTGAGCACCCAGTCGAGGCCCATGGCGTGCAGCTTGTGCACCGCTGGGAAGAAGTAGATCAGGCCCACCATCCCCCACGCCACGCGCAGCGCGAGCCCGTGAGCCGCTCCGCCCTGCGGCAGAGCCTCACCCCGCCGGCGCGCGCGCCACGCATCCACCGAGAGCGCGTCGCCACACGGGCTCGCCGCGAGCAGCGCCGCGAACCAGAGCAGGTGGTGGTCGTGGAACACCGCGCCGCCCAGCTGCGGGACGAGCAGCACATAGGCCGCGGAGAGCGTGAGCAACGCGAAGCTGGTGCGGCTGAAGAGCCCGAGCGCGCCCGTGACGCACGCGGCGTACATCACGGCGCGAGCGCCGCCGACGATCTCCGGCGTGATGGGCAGGTGCGGCACCACGAAGCCCACCCCAAGGGGCAGCACGCGCGCACCGGCCGGGAGCGCCGCCCACTCCACCGCCACCTGCGCGCTCGTGCTGCTCGCGATGACCAGCGCCACGGTGACGCGGAAGACCGCGAGGTCGAGGGCCGAGCCGTGCAGCGCCGCGAGCACGCGGGCCCGCTCGATCACGCTCTCACTCCGGACGCGCAACGCATGCGGCCGCAGGAGACGACGAAGCCCGCGCGCACGCAAGGGACTCCGCGGCCCGTCAGCTGCCGAGCCAGATGCCCGCGCCCACGGAGAGCTCTCCGCCCACGGCCGGGTCGAGACGCACGGTGACGTCCACGAAGACGGGCCCGAAGAGCGAGCCCCCGCGCAGGAACCAGCCCCAGTTGGAGCGGCTGCTGCTCTCCCACTGCCGGCTCGGGAAGTAGAGCAGCTCGGTCTCCATGAACCACGTCGTGAACTTGGTCTCGATCATGCCGAAGCCCACGCCCACCGCGCCCGCCAGCTGCGTCTCGGTGTCGCCGCGACGCACCTCGGTGCCACCCATCAGGTGACCTGCCGCGTAGAAGTAGCGCAGCCCGTTCACCCAGCCCGCGGGTTCCCACCACGACGTGGTGCGCTGCTGGTACGTGTCGTAGCAAGTCGCGTAGCCGCAGGTGGTCCCCGTGTAGGTGGTGCTCGTGCTCGAGCGCGGCCCGCCCTGGTCGAAGTAGTTCACGTTGCGGAAGTAGCCGACGCGCGCCGTGGTCATCCACGGGTAGGTGCGGAAGCCCGTCGGGGCGAAGCCATCGAAGCGCGCGTAGGTGTAGAGGCCGCCGTGCTCCCCGCCGACGTCGAGACGGAGCGCGCCGTGGTAGGCCATGCTGAACGCGTCGTCGGTGCGCGGGATGCGGGTCTGGCCGAGGGCCACGTAGCGCCAGCCCACCTCGCCACCGAGCGAGACCTTGAGACGCGGCCGCGAGCCGCTGGTGCTCGGCTGCTGGGCCACCTGCTGCGGCTGGCCTCCGGAGGACTGCCCCGAGTGCTGCACGACGATGCCGCTCTGTGCGGCGGCCGGGACCGAGATGCTGGTGAGCGCGCCGAAGGCGAGGCTCAGCGAGAGAAAGGAAACGCGCCGAAGGGGTGGGAAGGCGCGGGACTTCGGGGGGAACGAAGCGAGCGTCACGAGGTCCTCAGTTGGTGGTGGAGACGGAATGTTACCACGCCACCCCCGCTCCTCTTCCTTACTATGTGCTGTGGCGCGGGTCGCGCCCTCAGCCGGCCCGATGGTCCGCCGCGAACGCCGCCGCAGTGCACAGCGCCACGGTGCGGAGATCGATGGGCAGCTTCCCGAAGAAGGAGTTGGCCACGATGCCCACCGACAGCTGGCGCTGCGGGTCCGCCCACGCGCCCGAGCCCCCGAAGCCGAAGTGACCGAACGCCAGCGGGCTGGCCACCCCGAGATCACGGCGCTTGCCCAACACCTCGAGGGGCAGCCCCAGGCTGACGGGGCGCATGTAGCCCAGCTTGAAGCGCAGCGGGAAGGGCACCACCAAGCACACCCCCGAGCTCTGGTCCCGCTTGGCCTCCTCCAGCGTGGCCTCGCTCAGCAAGCGCTTGCCCTCGAGCACGCCGTTCGCCGCGAGCGGGGCAAAGAGGCGCGCCAGGCTGTGCGCCGTGTACATGCCGTTGACCGACGGAATGGCCGCCGCCCGGAACGCCTGCGAGTTGAAGTCCATGGACGAGAGACCGCGTGGCCAGCCCGAGGCCAGCGCCTCGGTGGGGCGTGAGCGCAGCCCCACGGCGCCGAAGGCGTGGTCCGCCACGCCGAACACCGACGAGAACACCCGACGCGGCACCCCCGCGTGGATGAAGCCCGGCATGATCAGCTCGGCCACGCGATGACGCTCGTGCGCCGGCAGCCCGATGTGCAGGCCGTCCAGCCCGAGCGGCTGCGTGAGCTTCTGATCGAGCAGCTCGGCCAGCGTCTTGCCCGTGACGCGCTGAAGCACCTCACCCAGCACGTAGCCCATGGTCCAGGCGTGATAGCCGAACGACTCCCCGGGCGCGTGACGCGCGCGCGTGCGCTCGATGGCGTGGATGACGCGCTGCCAGTCGAGCAGCTCCGTGGCGTCCTTCACGAGATCGTCGATGGCGTAGAGCCCCGACGCGTGCGCCAGCACGTGCCGCAGCGTGATGCCGCCCTTGCCCGCCTGCGCGAACTCCGGCCAGTAGTGGGCGACCGGCGTGTCGTACGCGAGCACGCCTTCGTCCACCAGCACGTGGACCAGCGTGGCCACCACGGCCTTCGACGTGCTCATGGCGATGCACAGCGTGTCCGGCGTGAAGGGCTGCAGCAGCCTGTCGCGCGTGCCCGCCGCGTAGTTCACCACCAGCTCGCCGCGGTGGTAGACCGAAACGGCGAGCCCCCCGGGGCCGTGCATGGGCAGCCCCACGCGGTCGAGGGTGTCGCGCACGGCGTTGAAGTCAGGGTGAACGAAGCCGGTCATCGGCGCGGAGAGTCACGCAGGACGAGGCGGCGAAGCAAGAACGTGTTTCAGTCCCCGAGCGCGCCACCACCTCCCGCGCGGGTCCCCGAGCGCGCCCCACCACCTCCCGCGCGAGTCCCCGAGCGCGCCCACCACCTCCCGCTCCGTCGGGCTCGGCGGATGCCCCCCACCCGCGACCCCCCCAAGACAGCCAACAACCCGGCTGGTCCCGCACCCCGGACAGGCCCGGTGGGGCGGGTCGCGGGGACGGCAGGGCCTCGCCAAGGGCGTCGGGGGGCCCGGAAATCAAACGCAGCGCAGCGAAGTGCCGATTTCCAGGGGGTACCGCCAGGGCGCGCCAGCGCGACCGTGCCCGGGCGAGGCCCTGCCGTCCCCGCGACCCGCCTTGCAGACATGAAGGAGAGTCGCATCCAGCCCGGTTGCTTCGCTGGCGGAAGGCGCCTATCGTTGCGCGCCTCTTGCCGTCTGGACCCCCAGAGAGCTCATGCAGAATACGTTTTCCCAGCAGTTTCAGACCATTGTCCTCTTCATTCTGATCGGCGTCCTCGTCATCGGCATGGGTGCCTCGTTCGGTCCACAGATGGACGGCTGCATTCAGGGAGGCACGGCTCCGGCCATGCGCGTCTACGGCGAGGCTCAAAGCCAGCGGGACGTGAACGCGGTCTACCGCTTGGCGGGCTTCGACCGCATGCCGGTCGAGCAGCAGCGCTCCATGGAGCTGCGCCGTCACGTGGCCGACGGCCTGGTGGACCGCGCCCTCTTGGCGCGCGCCGCGCGGGAGCTGGGGCTCAGCACCAACGAAGACGAGATCATGCGCGAGTTCGTGCAGGCCGGCACCGTCCGCATCTCGCTCGGCCCCGACGCGCCTCCCGGCTTCCCGTACGGCTCGGGCGGCATCGGCGGCGGGCGCGAGCTGCGCCTCGACCTGCGCGACGAAGACGGCACCTACGACCAGCGCCTCATCGACCAGCGCCTGCGCTGGCTGGGCCTCACGCCCGGCGAGTTCGCGCTGTGGCAGGTGGAAGAGGCCCTCGCGCAGCGCATGCGCCAGACGGTCATCGAGTCGGTGGCGGTCAGCCCCGGCGAGGTGTGGGGCGCGTACCAGCGCGAGCGTGAGCTGGCCAGCATCGCCTACGTGCGCTTCTCGCCACGCTACTACCGTGACCAGCTGCAGGTGGACGACGCCGCGCTGACGGCCTGGATGGCCGAGCACACCGCCGAGATCGACACCCGCTACGCCGGCGAGCGCGCGCGCTTCACGGGCCTCGCGGAGCAGGTCCGAGCGCGCCACATCCTGATCAAGTTCGAGGAGACCGACAGCGACGAGGTGAAGGCCGCGGCTCGCGCCAGGGCCGCCGACCTGCTGCGCCGCGTGCGCGCCGGCGAAGACTTCGCGGCCGTGGCCCGCGCCAACAGCGAAGACACCGGCACCGCCACGCTGGGCGGCGACCTCGGCTACAACGAGCGCGGCCGCATGGTCCCGCAGTTCGACGAGGCGCAGTTCGCGCTCGAGGTGAACGCCATCTCCGACCTGATCGAGACGCGCTTCGGGGTGCACATCATCCAGGTCACCGGTAAGCGCGAAGGCGACGTGCCCGAGGCCGAGGCCAAGCGCGAGATCGCCGAGGGTCTGTACCGCGAAGAGCGCGCCGGTGAGCTGGCCCAGGAGGCCGCCACGCGCGCCCTCGCGGACCTGCGCGGCGGCGTGACCCCCGACCAGCTGGCCCGCACGCTCCAGGGCCTGCCCCTCGAAGCGCCGGTGGACGCCGAGGGCAACCCCGTGGAGGAGGACGCGCCGGACCTCGGTGGCCTCGCCCCCAGCGTGGAGCGCGCCACCGACTTCGGTCGCTCCGGCAACCCCATCCGCGGCCTCGACGGCGCCAACCTGGTGCGCGCGGTCTTCGACATGGCCGAGGGCGAGACCATGCCGACCGAGCCGCTGCGCGTGGGGTCCGAGTACGTGATCTTCCAGGTCACCGACCGCCAGAGCGCCGTGCGCGACGAGTTCACGGACGAAGAGCAGACCCGCATCCGCGACGGCCTGCGCTCCGCCAAGCAGCGCGAGGTGCTGGCGCAGTACATCGCCGGCCTGCGCGCTCAGGCCGACCGTGACGAGGCCGTGTTCATCAACCCGGAGATCCTGCGCTACGGCGACGAGGTCCCCGAGGACGAGAACGCCGACGATGGGGAAGAGAGCGACGACAGCGCGGCGGCCGAGGACGACAGCGCCGCCACCCGCGAAGAGGACGAGGCCGCCCCCGCCGCCGCACCGGCAGAGTGAGAGCGAGCCCCGCCGAGTGACCCGAGAGCCGCGCCCCCGAGCGCGGCTCTTCTCGTTTCAGCGCATCCACCCGGCGCGATGCACGCAGCGCCGTTCAGCGCAGCGCGGCGGCGATGGCCTGCTCGAGCTGCTGGTCCGAGACCTCGCCCACGAACGTGGCGGACACCTGGCCGGCGTGATTGATCACGAAGGTGGTGGGCACCGAGTCGATGCGGTACTCGCGCGCCGTGGCCAGGGACGCGAGGCCGATGGGGAAGCTCATGCCGAACGCTTGCGCGGCGCGAGAGACGTGCGTGCGCCCCGCGGCCGAGTCCGGCACGCGGTCCACCGAGAGCCCGACCACCCGACCGCCGTGTGAGGCGAGCCGCTGGTGAGCGCGGGTCAGCACCGGCGCCTCGTGACGGCACGGGCCGCACCAGCTGGCCCAGAAGTTCAGCACCACCACGTGCCCACGCTCGGCCGCCAGATCGAACGGCCGCCCATCGACCATGGTCGCCTGCACGTTGGGCGCGAGCGTCCCGGCGGCGAGCGCCGGCGAGCCGAACGACCCGCCGCCGAGTCCCCACAGCAGCCCCAGCGCGAGGACCCAGGGGGCCACCAGGCGAAACACACGACGCGGAACCGAAGCAGTCATCTCCCCGATGATACGACAACGCGGGCCGAGTGTTACCCCCGGAGCCTCGCCCGCACCCCGCGGGTCAGTGGTGCAGCAGGTGCTCCGCGATCGGTTTCGCGTTGGGGTTCAGCACCGGGTGATGCTCGCGGAGCCACGCGATGGTGTCGCGCAGCGTCTCGCTGGGGGCCCGGTTGCGGAACCCGAGGTCCTCCTCCGCATACGTCGACTTCACGTCCCAGAAGTGCGAGCCCATCTCCACGACCACCGGGTCGGGCAGCACCGAGAGCTTGCTGCCCAGCGCGAGGTTGAGGCGCGCCAGGTTCCACGACACCGCCTTCGGGAGCGTCACCCAGCTGGGCTCGTAGCCCGCTTCCTTCGCCACCTGCCGGAAGAACCCATCGAGCGTCGTGGCTTCGCCGCGGAAGTGGTACACGGGGCGCGGGCTGCCGTGCACCATGGCCCGCACCATCGCGTCTGCGACGTCGCGGATGTCCACGAAGTGCATGCCGCCGCCGAGGATGAAGGGCAGGCGACGCTTCAGCACGCGCATCACGTTGTTGGTGGAGCGAAAGCGATGGTCGCCCGGGCCCAGCAGCACCGGAGGACGCACGATCACGAGCTCCACGCCCAGCTCGTCGGCCAGCTTGCGCGCCCCTCGCTCGGCCTCGATCTTCGACGCGTAGTAGGGCCAGGTGCCCACGGTCTCCTCGCAGAACGGGGCCTCTTCGTCCGCCGCTCCGTGGGGCTCCTTGAAGCACGACACCGTGCCCGAGCTCGACACGAAGACCAGGCGGCACTTCTTCTCGGCGGCGAGCCGGACCATGGCGAGGGTGCCTTCCACGTTCGTGCGCCGCATGCCCTCGGTGTCCCGCCGCGTGTGCTTCACCTCGCCGGCGAGATGAAAGATGCCGCCCAGCTCGCCGAGCCGCGGATCGTCCCGAAAGGTGTCGGGCTGATCGAGCCTGCCGGCAATCGCCGGGATCGGGCGTTCGGCCTGCTGCCAGTCGAGCTCCTCCCACTGGCGGACGTCGCGCACGAGCGCCACGGGTCGCGCGCTGGGCAGCACGCGCGAGAGGGCTTCGAAGACGTGCCGGCCGAGATAGCCCGTCGCGCCGGTGACGAGAAACGTGGGTGGGGTGGTCATGTGGGCGGTGCCTCCTCCGTGGCAGCAGGGTTCAGGTTCCCGCATCCGAAGACGTTCGAGGGGTCGAACGCGGTCTTGGCCAGGCGCCGCCACTGCTGGGCCGCCGGCGACATGATCGATGGAATGAAGGACTGGCGAATCTTGCCGACGCCGTGATGGTGAGAGAGCGACCCGCCGCAGCGCAGAATCTCTTCCCGCGCCGCGTGCTCGACCTCCGCGTACATCTTCACCGGGTCGGCGACTCCCTTCGCGTGGAAGGCGAAGTAGAAGTAGACGCACACCCCGGTCTCGTAGACCTGGGTCACGCGACACGAGACGAACGGCTTGCCCGGCAGGTTCCGCTCGGCGTGGGCTTCGTACACCCGCCGCTTCACGTTGTCGCACAGCGCCTTGGCCTGGCTCCACGGGACCGACGTCTCGAACGACTCGGCCATCACGTGGTGCTGCATCACGAAGTCACGGATGTAGGCGATGCCGTAGGTGAGCAGGTACCCGCGCCGGCCGTTCTCTTCGCCGGCCTTGAACCCGCCGTGGCGCTTGGCGAGCGTGTAGACGGTCTTCTCCTGCGCAGCGACGTCCTCCGGGGTCCCCTCGAACACCAGCGTGCAGGCCACCATGCGACTGGGGTCGAAGCCGAGCGGCCCGGTCACGAGCCACTTCTCGAAGCGCTTCTTCAGCACCTTCCACCCCGTCGCGGCGGGCTTGAGCACCTGCCCGAACTGGAACTGCAGGTTGTCCATCAGCCGCACGCTGGCCGGTGCCCTGCCCGTCTGCGCGAGGTCGTACATGAACGCGAGGCCCTGCTCGAACTCCTTGAAGAGGATGGAGCCGTAGCGCTGCACCGGCGGGAGCGGAAACAGCTTCACCACGGCCGAGGTCACGATCCCGAGGTTCCCCTCGGAGCCGATGATCCACTGCTTCGGATCCATCCCCACCGACTCGCGCGGCGCCACCGACGTGCGCTCGAGCGCGCCGCTGCAGGTGGCCACGTGGATGTCGAGCACGATGTCCTCGATGTTGCCGTAGCGGTTCTTCTTCATGCCGCTGGCGTTCGTGGCGATCCAGCCACCCAGCGTGGAGAACTCCATGCTGTCGGGCTCGTGACCGAGGGTGAAGCCGTAGGACGCGAGCTGCGACGCTAGGATGCGGCCGACCGCGCCCGCCTGGATGCAGGCCATGCGGTCCACCGGGTCGATCCACAGGATGCGGTTCATGCGGCTCATGTCGACCGACACGATGGAGCGCGCCTCGCCTGCGGGGCAGCGCAGCGCGTCGGTCACGTTGGTCCCGCCGCCGTAGGGAATCAGCACCGCGTCGCAGCGCAGCGCCAGCGCCACCAGCGCCGCGACCTGCGTGTCGTCTTCGGGGTACACCACGTAGTCGGGGACCCGCGCCAGCTGGCCGTGCTTCACCGCGTGCATCTCGTCGACGGTGTGACCGTGCCCGTGACGCAGGCGGATCTCGGGGTTCGTCTCGAGCTGGTCCGGCTTCAGGAGCTCCGCCGCGCCCGCTTCGAACGCAGCCGAGAGCCGGGGTGTCGGGACCGGGGTCGGGTAGGCGCTCGCCACGACATCCTGCGGGCTCAGCGGCGTCTCGATGACCGCGCTGAACCAAGGAAGCAGATCGGGAAGCTCTTCACCACTCAACCCGTCATATCGGTTCCCCGTGACGCGGATGTTTCCCCGATCGTTGATCGAGAAGCGCGTGTCCTTGAAGCCCCACAGGTCCAGGCTCTCCGCGTCTTGTGCGGGGATCGCGGGTGGTGGTGGAAAAATCCGCTGCGACTCACCCGCCCCGAGTGGCCCCTTGTGGCTCTTCATGAGGCGACATTGATTCACCCCGGTACGTTGTTCAATGCGTATCGAGAGGAACCCATCATCACCGAGAACTGCACTCACTCGCGGTAATGCGCGCGCCCCGATGGGCGACCACCGACCATTCGTCCGCGCAGCCTGCGCGCACTTTCCAAACGCCACCGAAGCGGCTACGACCCTCCCCATGCGCTGCGTCATCGTCATGGACCCCGTCTCGACCGTCCTCGTCAACGAGGACACCACCTTCGCGCTCATGCTGGAGCTGGAAGCGCGCGGGCACCGGGTGGACCACTGCCTGGTGCAGGACGTTCACCTGTTCGAGGGCCGCGTGCACGCCGCGGTGCGCAGGGCGCGCAGCTCGCGCGAGACGGTTCCGCCCGTGCAGCTGGGCGCGCCCGAGCGCGTGTGCCTCGAAGACGTGGACCTGGTCTTCATCCGCAAGGACCCGCCGTTCGACGAGCACTACCTGTGGCTGACGCTGCTGCTCGAGCACCTGCGCGGCAAGACCGCGGTGCTGAACGACCCGCGCGGGCTGCGCGACGCCAACGAGAAGCTCTACGCGCTGCACTTCCCCGAGGTGATGCCGCGCACCACGGTGGACAGCGACAAGGCGCGCATCAAGGAGTTCGTGGCCAGCGTGGGTGGGCGCGCGGTCATCAAGCCCATCGACGGACACGGCGGTGAGGGCGTGTTCGCCATCTCGCTTCAGGACAAGAACATCAACGGGCTGATCGAGCTGGTGACGCGCAGCGGCAAGCGTTTGGCCATGGTGCAGGCCTTCATCGACGAAGTGGTGGAGGGCGACAAGCGCATCCTCTTGGTGGACGGCGAGCCGCTCGGCGCGATCCTGCGCGTGCCGCAGGGGGACGACGTGCGCAGCAACATCCACGTTGGCGGCTCCGTGAAAGCCACCACCCTGACCGAGGCCGACAAGCGCGTGGTGGCCGCCGTGGCCCCCAAGCTGCGCGCGGACGGGCTGGTGTTCGTGGGGCTCGACGTGATCGGCGGCCGGCTGACCGAGGTCAACGTCACGAGCCCGACCGGCATCCAGCAGATGATGCGCCTCGACGGGGTCAACTACGCCGCCCGCGTGATCGACGCGTTCGAAGCGAGAGCCGCGCGTTGACCGGCGGGGCGCTCGGCGTGCGCCTCCGTCGCGGCGGGCTCGCGCTCACGCTGCTCGGCATGTTGGCGTGCTGGCCCGGCTGCGGTGGCGCGGCGAGCCGCGGCGCCGGCCACGAGGTGCGCGCCGGCGGCGACGTGTTCGAGCTCACG
>CAZEAA010000010.1:0-36339 GCA_964510015.1 uncultured Sandaracinaceae bacterium | reverse complement strand
GTAGAACACCCCCTGTTGTCAGCCACGTAGTCCACGCCGAAGGGCGGGGACTTTAGGAAAATCCAAGCGTAGTCTGCTGCCCTCCGCTTCAGCGGGGGGTGCCCCACTTCGCCTTTCCAGATGTCGACTCGGGCAGAACCTTCAGGTGGCGTCGAGCGCCGCGTTGACCTCGCGCTCGATGGCCTCGGCGCAGGTGTCTTCGATGGACTCGGCCGAGCTGCCCATGCGCTCGCAGTTGCGCTGGTAGACGAAGAGCCGCCCGACCTTGCCCTCGTACACGTCGTCGGCCAGGGCGCAGAGGCGCGGGTCAACGCCCTCGGCGATGACCTCGCGGCCCGGCAGGTTGGCCACCACCACCAGGGCGCCCTCGAGCGCGGACGACACGCGCGGCGTCAGCTTCTTCATGGCCGACCGCAAGCGCCGCTCGAAGATGGGGCGCGTGGTGCTCCACGGTGGCGGGGGCGACGAGCCGTCCAGGTCGCGCGACTGCAGGAACGCGACGGTGGCGCCAGCGCGGTCTTCCTTCGCGTCGAGCCAGAGTCCCAGGTAGTAGAAGACCTCGGGGTTCACCTGGTTGTCCCGCGCGGCGGACTGGATGCGGCTGCCCGCGGCGTCCAAGTCACCCACCTCGAAGTAGGCGCGGCCGATCAGGAACTCGAGCTCGGGGTTCTCGAACGGGCCTTCGGGGAGCTTCTTCAGGGCCTTGATGGCCCGCTCGTGGTCGCCGCCCTGCAGCAGCGCCTCCACCTTGAGCAGCACCGCGTCGGCCGCCGCGTCCGGGGACTCCGCGTGCTCGATGGCTAGGTCGATCAGCCGGCAGGCCTCGTCGATCTGGTGCAGCGGGTGCATCAGCAGCTCGGCGGCGTTGAGCAGCGCCTCCGTGAAGAACTCGTCGAGCGCGATGGCCTTCTTGTAGTGCCGCAGCGCCGCTTCGACGTCGCCTTGGGCGGCGCGCACGTAGCCCAGCAGGTTGTGGGCCTCCGGCACCTCGGCCACCTCGAGGCACGCCAGCGCCGCCGCGAGGGCCCCTTCGAGGTCACCCTCGGCCACTCGCTCCCAGCCTGCATCGAGCTGGTCTGCGACGGGATCGTCCGGCATGTCGTCGTCGTAGTGCATGGTGTCGGCCCAAGACAGTCCCGGACGGTCGAGCGGTCGATCGGTCGAGCCCCGGGGGACGCCAACGTGGGTCTCCCCGGGCCTCGGGTCAAGCGGGGCGGCGCGCGGCCAGCCTACTGGCCGCTCAGGAACAGCCCCACCAAGCCGTCGGTGCGCGTGGCCGCCTCGGGGCTCTCGAGCGGCGCCGTCTCACCCGGGCCCGCAGCGCGAATTCGCACCCGGCTCGCGTCGAGCGGGCTCACGTCCCAGCGGCCCGTGTCGTCGTAGACCACCAGCAGCGCCGGCGCTGGCTCCACCAGCGTCTCCAGCGTGAGCACGTGGCCGTCGGCCACCCGGTGCACTCGCGTGGAGGAGCCCACCGTCATCGCTGCCAGCGAACCGTCCTCGGAGATGGCGTCGGGCCGGCCCTCGCAGGGACCGAAGTCCACGCGGTCTCCCGTACGGACGTCGACGCGCACCGCGCGTGCCCCCGCGCAGACCAGCGCGTGGGTGGCGGCGAAGTTGGTGACGAAGTCCGACTGCGCGAGGTCCACGCGCTGCTGCATGCTGCCGTCGAGCGACATCACCACCCCCTGCATCTCCTCGCGCGCCAGGATGCGCAGCCCGTCGGGGCTCACGCGCAGCAGCGCCATCGTGGCCGGCGCGGTCCAGGTCTCGCGCTCGCGCTGCGTGGCCACGTCGATGACGTGCATCACTCGGTCGCTGGTCTGCACCACCAGCAAGCGCTCGTCTGGGCTGGTGGTCAGGTCGTTCACGCCCTCGAGGGTGAGGCGCACCCGCCCGCGCGGGTCATGCAGCGTGAGCCGGCTCTCGCCTGTCACCGCGAACGCGCCGCCAGCCAGCATCCGCAGCGTGTGGTAGCCGTCGGGTAGTGTCCCCTGCGCGCGCACTCGCCCGGTGCGGGTGTCGTAGACCTCCCACCAGGTCGTGCGCTGCGCGCCGTCGCGCGAGGCATCCATGAAGCCCACCGCCGAGCCGTCGACCGCGAGCCGCGCGATGTTCGTGCAGCGGCTCTCCTCGTTGCACAGAAGGCGCGACGTGCGGCTGCGCGTGAGGGTGACCGTGCGCTCGCTGCCGTCCCGCTGCACCACGAGGTCTGGGCCCTGCGGGCTCGGGCCGCGACGCACGGTGACGTGCCCGCTCGGGGTCGTGACGCTGCCCAAGCCAATCGGCGCGTCGCGCTCGAACAAGCAGCCGCCGTACTCGCTCTGCTGCACCACCTGACCGTTGCTGGCGCGCTGCGTGGGGCTCTCGTTGCCGCAGGTCAGCGCGCGCATACCGTCGGCGCCGAAGCGTGAGACACCGCCCCGCGAGCGCGTGAAGAGCGTGCGGCCGTCCACGCTGAAGTCGGCGCCCCACACGCTCACCTGATAGCCCTCCTGCACGAACTCGGCGTGCGCGGTCGTCTCGCCCACGCGCGTGATGGTCGGGGCGTCGCCGCCGCGGAAGCGAAACGCGCCGTCGGGCGAGTGCACGACCATGGCGCCATCGAACTCGCCAGGCGGGGCCGCCGGCAGCTCCTGCGTCGCGCCCGTCGCGTCGAAGAACCGCGCCTCGCCGCTGTTCAACGTCAGGATGAAGCCGCCGTCGCCCGGCAGCACCGCGGTGATGGTGGCGTAGTCGTCCTCGGTGATCTCTTGCTCGGAGAGGACCACGCGGCCGCTGATCCGCCCGGTCTCGGCCTCCAGCACCACGACCTCGGTGGTGGAGCTGGCCACCACCCAGCGTCCATCGGCGCTGTACTCGAGGCGCACGCGTGAGCCGCCGAGCGGGGCATCGGCCCGGACGCGCGCGGTCAGCGAGTCCAGCAGCTCCACGCGGCCCGGGCGGGCGAGCGCCACCTGGCCACCCTGTGGACGAAACGCCACGCGGTAGCCTTCGTCGTCGGCGTCCCCCGAGGCTTCCTCGCCTTCGCGCAGCAGGCTCTCGGTGCGCACCACGCGGAGGTCGGCGGCGTCCACGTACGTGAACGTGGTCCCATAGTCGCTCACCAGCGCGATGCGCGCGCCACTCGGCGAGTAGCGCGGGACCGGCACTTCGTTCTGCTCCATGTCGCTCGCGATCAGCACCCGCGTCTCGCGGTTGTCGTCGAGGCGCGAGACCACCAGCACGAAGCCTTGTCCCTGCTCCACCAGCACGCGCGCCACGCGGTCCCCGTCCGGATGCAGCGCGGACACCAGGAAGCCCTCCCAGCCCTCCACGTTGGGCACGGTGCGCAGCGTGTCCGAGTGCAGGTCCCACAGCACGGACGCGCGGTCCTGCGTGACGGTCAGCACCCGCGTGCCGCTGCGGTCCACTTGCAGCGCGGCGTAGGTCCCGTCGTACCAGGGCCGCGCATACCCGCGCAGCTCGCCGCTCGAGACGTCATAGGCCACCAGCTCCCCGTGGCTGCTGAGCGCGAACAGGCGCTGGCCGTCCGGCGAGAACACCGCGCTGGTCAGCGCGCGGCGCATGGCTGTGCGAGCGACCGGGCGGGTGGGCGAGAGCGGACCCCCTTCACGCACCGTGGGCGGGGCCAGGTCGTCCGTGTTCAAGAGGTTTCGTGCGACCGGCGGCAGCTCGACCGGCGGGGTCACGACGGGCGTGGACCCCCCACAGCCGAACGCCAGCAGCGCCAGCGAGAGGGTGGCCCCACCACCCAGCGTACAGAGCCTCGTGGACCAACCCATCTCGCGTGCGCGCATGAAAGACCTCAGGGAATGTCGAAGGTGGCGAAGGTGGCGCGCTGGTCGGCCGACAGCATGAGCTGGTAGGTGCCGAGGATGCTGCCGCCCACCGAGATGCTGACCACGCCGGTGGTCGGCCCGGAGGCGCTGCTGCACTGGTCGCCGGCCCAGTAGTGGACCTCCACCGTGTAGCGACCGCTCGGAGGCTGCGTGCCGCCCCAGAAGACGTTCTCGATGCGGTTGTTGGGCTGCGACGTGTTGCAGTTGCCGCGCGCGTCCTGGTCCAGCACGCCGCCGCTCGGGGCCTGCGGGGCGCCGTAGAAGATGCGGGTTCCCTGCGGGTCGTACACGTAGAGGTCGAGGTCCGCGCCCGTGTTCCAGGCCAGCGTGATCTGCACGTCACCGGACGAGTAGCCGCAGCCCTCGTCGATCTGACCGTTGCAGTTGTCGTCGAGGCCGTTGCAGATCTCTTGTGCGCCCTGAACGCAGCTCGACTCGAGCACCACCACGCCGGAGGGCGTCTGCGACTGGGTCTGCACGGTGACCCCGGGGCTCGTGGTGCGCGCGGTGGTGCGCACGTAGCAGCCGCCGGTGGTGAGGAACGCCAGCGCCATCAGGATGGTCGCGGTGGACTGAAAGGCAAAGCGATAGGTGTTCATACGGGCTCCTGGATGCGGGAGGGCGTCAGCGCTCTCGTACGCCAAAACGAACCAGCACCTTCCCCCACATCGGGGTCAGTTGTCGAGGGGCAGGAACGCGGGCGGAATGGCCAGCCTCCGAAAGGGCGCAGCCAGGTCTTCCGGGAGGGGCGCCGTGACGTGTACGCGCTGACCCGTGCGGGGGTGCGGGAAGCTCAAGGACGCGGCGTGCAGCGCCATCCGGGCGATCCCGCAGTCCTCGTGGCAGCGCGCGTTGAAGCGCCCGCGCCCGTACTGCATGTCGTACACGATGGGGTGCCGGAGGTGCTTGAAGTGCCGCCTTATCTGGTGCAGCCGGCCAGTCAGCGGGCGCGCCTCCACCAGCGCGTAGTGGGCCAGCTGATGCACCACGCGGTACTCGGTCTGGGCGGGCACCCGCTCGCCCTCCTCGCCGCGCGGGATGGCGTAGTCGATGAGGCCCGCGCTCGGCTCCGGACGCCCCCGCACCAGGGCCAGGTAGCGCTTGTCCACGAGGCCGCTCTCGAACGCGGAATTGAGGGTGCGCAGCGCCTCGGGCGAGAGCGCGAAGAGCAGCGCGCCGCTGGTGCCCCGGTCGAGGCGGTGGGCCGGGAACACCTCCCGGTCCAGCTGGTTGCGCACCAAGGACATCATCACCACGCGGTCCTGCGCCCAGCCGCGGTGCACGATCAGCCCCGCGGGCTTGTTGACCACCACCACGTCGTCGTCGCGAAAGAGGATCGCCACCGGGGGACGGGGCTCGGGCGGTGGCGGGGCGCTCATGGTGCTGGCATGCGCCAGTGGATTCGCGCTGTCCAGAGCGCACACGCGGCCAGCGCGGGCTACACTGCGGCCCGCATGAGCACGCCGACGGAGAACGAAGCGTTCGTGATCGACGTGGCGCGGGCTCTGCATGCCTACGGGCAGCCGGCGCATCGCCTCGAGGGCTTGCTCGCGGCGCTCAGCGGGCGCCTTGGCACCACGGGGCAGTACTTCAGCACGCCCACCGCCGTGTTCGTCGCGTTCGGCACGCCGCCCGAGCAGCGCACGTTCTTGGTTCGCAGCGAAGCGGGCGAGCAGGACCTCTCGAAGCTCGCCGACCTCGATGCCCTGGTTAACGCCGTGGCCCGCGGCGAGCTGGACGCGCGCCTGGGCTCCGAGCAGCTGCGCGCCATCGTGGGCCGCTCGCCGCGCGTGCCAGCCCTGGTGCGCTTGGCGGTTCACCCCCTGGTGGCCGCGCCCGCGGCGCTGCTGCTCGGCGGTGGGCCGCGTGAGGCGCTGGTGGCCGGCGGCATCGGCGTCTTGGTCGGCCTGCTCGAGCGTCTCGCCGAGCGCGCCGAGCCCGTGGCTCGCCTCTTCCTGCTGCTCGGGAGCATGGTGGCCTCCGTGAGCGCGGCCGTCGCTGGCGTGTTTCTGCCGGACTTGGCGGTGCAGCTCGCCACGGTGGCCGGCATCTACATGCTCGTGCCCGGTCTCTCGCTGACCACCGCCATGAACGAGATCGCCACCGGCCACCTGGTCTCGGGCACCGCGCGCGTGTCGGGGGCGGTGGTGTCCTTCTTGTCCATCGCGGTGGGTGTCGCCGTGGGCGGCGCGTTGGTCGCCAGCCTCTATCCCGAGGCGCCCGCCCCCGTGGTCACCCCGCACCGGGGCGCGTACTGGCCCTTCTTGCCCTTTTTGGGCCTGTTGGTGGCGCTCCCCGCCGTGATGGTGCTCCTGCGGGCCCACGTGCGCGACGCGCTCCCCACGCTGCTGGTCGCCACCTGCGCGTTCTCGGCAGGCCAGCTCACCACGCCGCTGCTAGGCGGCGCGCTGGGTCCTCCGCTCGGGGCGGCCGTCGCGGCGCTGGTCCTGGGCGCCGGGAGCAACGCCTTCGCGCGCATCACGGACCGTCCTGCTGCGCTCGTGATGGTGCCCGGCATCCTGCTGCTGGTTCCGGGCAGCATGGGCTTTCGCAGCGTGGCGTCGTTTCTCCGGCGGGACGTCATCGCCGCCGTCGACACCGCCTTCGCGGTCGGGCTCGTGGCCGTGTCGCTCGTGGCCGGCTTGCTGCTGGCCAACTTGATTCTCCCTCCCCGCAAGGC
Source organism: uncultured Sandaracinaceae bacterium (assembly GCA_964510015.1). GTDB lineage: Bacteria > Myxococcota_A > Polyangia > Polyangiales > Houyiibacteriaceae > JADJJE01. Next base: position 29,817 of record CAZEAA010000010.1, on the reverse strand, counting down.
CCTCTGAGAGGGAAGGACCCCCCGTATGCAGCCACCCCTCCGCTCCGCTCTCAGTGCGCTCCTGGTGGTCAGCCTCGCCGTCACGGCGCCGGGCTGCCTCGCCGGCTTGAGCCCGTATCAACGTCAGCAGTGTCAGCAGCTGCGGCGCATGGTGGCCGTGCGTGCCGTGGGGGGCGTGCTCGCGTCGGTGGTGGTGTTGGGCGTGCTGGTGATCGCGTCGGCCGCTGGGGGCAGCTCCCCCAACTTCGGCAACATCGGACGCCCGGGCCGGCGGCGTGACCACCGTGAGGCGCGCCGCGAGGCGTGTCGCGAGCCACAACCCGGGGACCCGGGCTTCGTGGTGGAACTGCAGCCCATCACCCCGGTCGTGGGCGAGGACTCCCCGGGCGACGTGCCCATCCTTCCAGAGCCCAGTGGCCCGCCTTCGGTGTCCGAGCTGGACGAGGCCATCGTGCAGCAGTACGCGGACCTCGTGACCTGCGGCCTGCAGCCGCAGCGGCTGCTGTACCTCGACGCGCGCATCAAGGGCTACGACGGCTCGGTAGCCGGCGTGGTGCTCGGCGGCGAGGGCTCCTACGGCGTGAGCGTGAGCTGCGTCACGACCGCCCTCTCCGACATGCGCTTCCGCCCGTTCGACGGCGTGGTGGACGTGCGCTGGGCCATCCAGCTCGACGCGCCCGCGCCGTGACGGCCGTGAGCGTCAGGGGCGCACGCGGCTGTCCACGCGCGCGGTGAACGCGAGGAACGCGGCCAGCACGTCGGCGGGCGCCTCCACCTGCGGGTAGTGCCCCACCGGCAGGCGCACGGTGTCGATGCCGGGTCGCAGCTGCTCCATGCGCTCCACCAGGTGCTCGCCGCTCACCGGGTCGTGCACGCCGTTGATCATGCGCATCGGCACACTCGTCTTCAGCAGCGCGCCCACCCAGCGGCCGCGCTGCGCGCGACGCTCCGCCATGTAGGCGATCAGCTCGGCCAACGCGCGCTTGCCGCCGCCGCGTTCGACCAGTGCATAGAACTGGGTCAGCTCGCCGTCACTCGGCTGCGTGTCGGGACCGAACACGCTCGCGAGGGATGCCTTGAAGCGCCGCGGCCCCGAGAGCCGCGACACCAGCGGACCGAAGCGCGATGCGAGCAGCTTCTGGATGGGCCGCGCGCGGTGCATCTCGGGCAAGAGCCCACCGTTCAGGAACGTGATGGAGAGCCAGCGCGGCGTGCGCCTCTCGGCGTGCTGCGCGAGCAGCTCTTGGCCCACGCTCACCCCGTAGTCGTGGCACAAGAGGTGCGCCTCGCTCACGCCCAGCTCGGTCAGCAGCGCCACGTGCAGGTCGGCTTGCTCCACCATCGTGTAGGCGTGCCCCGGGGGCTTGTCCGTGAAGCCGAAGCCCAGCATGTCCGGGGCGATGACGTCGAAGCGCGTGATCAGGTCCGGCCAGAGCTTGTGGAAGTCCCAGCCCGCCGTGGGGTACCCGTGGATGCACACGAGCGGGGGGCCGCTGCCCTCGCGTCGGTAGAACACGCGGTGCCCGCGAAACGTGGTGTAGGTGCCGCCACGCTCCCAGGCGTCGATGGTGGCGACGTCGGTGTGGCTCGTGCCGGCTCGCTGCTCGTCAGTCGTCGTCATGCGGCATGCTGCTCCCGCGGGCGCGCAGGTACTCGAAGGGGGTCACGTGCAACAGGTTCGACGCGCGCGACGTGTAGATGTCCGCGCTCTGCTCGATCTGCCGCGCCAGCAGGCTGCGCGTGTTGCCCGTCCGCAACAGCGGCCCCCAGTGCGGGTTCACCAGCTCGCCCGCCGCGCGCGCCAGCGGCGCGATCCGCTGGTCCAAGCTCACGAGCTGCTCGCGCAGCGCCTGAACCTCCGCGCGGATGTCGGCGGCGCTCGCGTCGGGCTGCGGCCCATAGCCCTTGGCCTTGCGCTGCAGCAAGAGGCGCATGGACGAGTAGCGATACTCGAGCGCCGCCTTCTGGCTCATGAGCGACACCAGCGCAGCGTTGCTCTCGGCGAAGGCCAGGTGCGCGCTGAGCTCGTCCTCCAGCTCGCGCAGCACCAGCATGGTGCGCCAGCGCTGCAGCGTCTTGCTCACCTCCACGTCGCTGAAGATGTGGTCGCCCACGTACAGGATCTCGGCGCCCGACAGCCCCAAGTGCGCCTCGATGCGCGACGCGTTGCCGCCGAGGTAGGCCGCTCCGGCACGGAGCGCGCCGTACACGGGGCGAAGCAGACCATCGTCGCTCACGATCTCGAAGATGTCGTTGCGCTGCTCGAAGAACGCGGGCTTGCGCGCCGACACCACCACCAGGTCGAACAGGTCGCGCCAGGTGCCGTCCTCCACGTAGGGGTCGAACACGTAGCGCATGATCGCCTGCGTGTAGTGCCAGTCCGAGTTGGTGATGACCAGCAACTTCTTCCCCGCCGCGCGCAGGTCCATCAGCGCCAGCGGCAGGTCCGGGTCCACGTCGATGTAGCGCTCGGGCGCGGCGATGATCTCGGCCTTGAGCGTCCCCTCCATGTGCGTGGCGTCCAGCTCGCGTCGCACCAAGCGGTGCAGGTCCGCGTAGCCCATCGCGTTCGGCAGCTTGCCCGCGTCCAGCAGGTCCACCAGCTGCATGAAGAGGCACGCCTCCGAGAGCGCGAACAACGTGTGCAGGAAGTACCAGCGCGTGGCCTCCGTGAGGTCCACCAGCACGCGCGAGTACACGGTGCGCTGCTCCGCGAAGTCGAGGCGGCGTGTGCCGTGCGAGGCGCGCGTCACGTAGCCGAAGCGGTTGGCCTTCACCACGTTGCCCCGCTCGAGGTCGATGACCAGACCCAGCTGCGCCAGCTGCAGGTCGAACTCCAGGTCCGCCACGGGCCAGCCCATGTCCAGGAGCCGCTGCCGCACGTGGCGATAGGCCGCGCGCTCCCAGGCCTCGTGCCGGTAGTGCACCAGCGTGTAGTCCATGTCGAAGCCGATGGCCTCGATGCTGCGCAGGTTGAGGGTGCGGTTGACGAAGATCCGACGCGTGGACGGCGTGGGCGGCAGTTCCGGGACCATGGCGCTGTCTATCACGTCTCGCGGCCGGTGGACGGGCCGCTACAGAAAGCTGCGCCCCTGGCCGCGGTAGGTGGGCACCTCGTCCACCACCTGGCCGCGCTCCAGCAACACCAGGTGGTTGAAGTGCTCGCACAGCTCACCCGCCTTCGCGTGGCGGAAGAAGACCATGTCGCCGAGACCGATGGACGTGCCCGGCGCCACGGCGAGCGGCGTCTGGACCTCGCCCGCGCCCTCGGTGGGCAGCAGGCTCAGGCCCTCGGGGAAGATCGGCTGGGGCAGCTTCTCGGTGCCGGCCGAGCCGGACGCGACGTAGCCGCCGCCGTGGCACGTCACGAAGCCCGGGGCAGGGCGCCGCACGACGGGCAGCACGAAGCCGGCGGCCGGCGCGTGGTGGAAGTGCGCGAAGCCGTCGAAGAGCGTGGGGCTGTAGAGCCCCGACCCGGCCGTCACCTCGCTCACGCTGTGGTCGCGCGCGGTGGCCTCGAGGCTCCCGGTGCCACCGCCGTTCACGAAGCGCAGCCGGTGCCCCGCTTGGTGCAGCGCCGCCACCGTGTCGGACCGCCGCCGCCGCAGATCCAGGATGGAGGCGCGCTTCAGCACGCGGATGGCCGTGTTCATGGCGCGCTGCCCGGGGAGCGCGTCTTGCAGCCCGGCCACCTGGGCCTCGTAGCCCATCACGCCGTCGAGGCGCAGCGACCCGTGGCTCGCAATCTGACTCGCCAACTCCAGCGCGGCGTGCGGCGAGTGCAGGGGCGAGCGGCGCACGCCGAAGTGCAGGCCCGGCAGGCGCAGCGACATGTCGAGGTCGAGCGCCACCGACAGCGTCTGCCCGTAGTCTTCGGCCAGGCGTCCCAGCAGCCGCACGTGCGCCGCGTCGTCCACCATCAGCGTGATGTCGGCGCCCGCCTCGCACGCTTCCAGGCAAGCGCGGATGTCGGCGCGCTCGAGCGTGGGGTAGGCCACCAGCAGGTGCGTGGGCTGCGCCAGCTCGCGCGACAGCCAGGCCGCCTCGCCGGCGCTGTAACACATGAGCCCCGCGTAGCCGTCGCGTGCGAGCAGCCGGTCCATGAGCGTGACGCAGCGGATCGACTTGCTGGCCGGACGGATGGGCAGCGCGCGGCCCGTGCCCGCACGCACCCGCCTCACCAGGTCCGCCGCGTTCTTGTCGAACAGCGCGAGGTCCACGTAGGCCAGGGGGAGCCGCAGGTTGCGAAGGGCTGCGGCGTAGGCGGCAAAGGGCGACATGGGCGCGAGGGTACCCCACTTGCGGTGAGGCTCGCGCGGTCCACAATCGCCGCATGCAGGACGCTGACGACGCACGCGACGACGACTTCGAAGGCATCTCGCAGGCGGCGGGAGCGGAGCCCACCCAAGACGCCAGCAAGGACGCGCGCGACGCAGCCCGCTGGGAGGCCTGCGAAGACGGCATCGAGACCCTGCGCGAGGGGGACGCCGTGGGCGCCATCGCCCTCCTGGAAGCGGTGGCCAAGGCCGACCCGGGCAACCCCTACGCCTTCCACTTCCTGGGCGCGGCGCACTACGAGCGCGAGGCCTGGGACAAGGCGCTCGCGGGGTATCTGCAAGCGCTCCAGCTGTCGCCGCAGTACCTCGGCGCGCGCGTGGGCGCTGGCCAGACCCTGCGCATGATGGGCCACGCGGACCGCGCCATCCGCATGGGCAAGATGGCGCTCATGCTGCGGCGCGACGACCCGGATGCGCTCTTCCTGCTGGGCCTCTGCTACTACCAGCTCGGCGAGCGCAAGCCCGCCTACGGCTTCCTCCAGCGCTTCTTGGCCACCGGCCCCGAGGCGGAGGTGCGCCTCGAGGTGGAGGGCCTGCTCAACTTGATCCGCGGGGAGGTCTTCCCGGGCAGCGACGACGGCGACGAGCGCGACGACGACTGACCGCGCGCCGGCTAGAGCTCTGGGAGGGGGGTGGGGGTGGGGATGGACATGGACGCGGCCGTGACCAGCGAGCCGAGCTGACGCGCGGTGTTGTCGCCCCAGCAGTACACCTCCGAAGCTGCGGTGAGCGCGCAGGTGAACCAGCCCCCGCAGCTGACGTCCACCACGTCGCTCAGCCCCGTGACCTCGAGGGCAGTGGCCCGCGAGGTCTCGAGGGTGCCTCGCCCCAGCTGACCGCGGCTTCCGTCGCCCCAGCAGCGCACGGTCCCGTCGGTGCGCAGCGCGCAGCTGTGGGTGATGGCCGAGCAGAGAGCCACCTCCGTACCGTCCGTGCCGGCCACGGCCCCGGGCATCAGGCGGTCGAGTGCCCCGGCATCTCCGTTCTGTCGGGCCAGCCCCGAGCCCCAGCACACCACCCCGGTCGAGCGGCGTGCGCAGATGTGGTAGTCGCCGGCAGCCAGCTCCACCAACCCCGCTCCGTTGACCACCTCGAGCGGGACGCCGGTGTTCGCAGGGGGCATGCTGCCCACGCCGAGCACGCCGCTCGCGCCAGTGCCCGCGCAGTACGTCCCCGTGGCGGTTCGGAAGCAGCTGAATTCACGCCCGGCGGCGGACTCGATGACCTGCAGGTTCGGGACGAGCGCTGGCGTGCAAATGCTGTCCACGCAACGCGTGGGGTCGAAGTCTCGCCCCAAGGCGCCCTTGAAGTCGCTGCCCCAGCACGAAGCTCCCGGCACCAGGGCACCCGACATCGGGTCGTCCCACAGGCCCCAGGCGCACGCGTGGAACATGCCGGCGCTCACACCCAGCACCTCGCCTCCTTCCAGCGCGTCGAACACCCAGCGCGGCAGCGGCTCGCGGTACACGCTCAGGCCCGAGCCGTTCTGGCCCTGGTCGTTGCCGCCCCAGCAGTCCACGCCGCGCGGGGTCAAGGCACACGAGTACTGCCCCCCGGAGTCCACTTCGATGGCGTCGGTCAAGCCCAGCACCAGCGACGGAACCGGCTTGTCCGCCGTGGAAAAGTCACCGCCCTGGCCGCGGCGCGTGCCGCCCCAGCAGGCCACCCGTCCGGTGGAGAGCACGGCGCAGGCGTGCAGGCGCCCGGCCTCCACGTCCACCACGCGGTCGCACACGCCCTCCACGCACGCGGCGAAGAGGCCGCACTCGTTGCCACACGCCCCGCAGTGTTCCCCGTCGCGCGCGGTGTCGGTCTCGCAGCCGTCGGAGAGCTCCTCGTTGCAGTCTTGGTAGGTACCGCCGCAGGCCGCGATCGTACACATCGCTTGTTCGCACGCCATGGTGGTCCGCGCAGGGGAGCCGAACGCGGTGGTACACGCGATGGCCGAGAGCGTGGGGTCGTCCGCCGTACCGTTGCAGTTGTCGTCCGCCCCGTTGCAGACCTCGGCCGCGGTGGGGTTCACGCTCTGGTTGTCGTCGGCGCAGTCCAGCGTGTTCTCCACCTGCCCCGTGACCGGCAAGCAGCCGCGCGTGGGCAACACACCGGTGGCGCCGAAGCCATCGCCATCCGTGTCCGGCCAGAAGAGGCGCTGCACGCCTTCGTCCACGTCACCGTCGCAGTCGTCGTCCGCCTCGTTGCACGCTTCGCCAGCAGCCGGGCCCACGGCCGCCTCCGCGTCGTCGCAGTCCGGGCCGCACACCTCTCCGTTGCAGCACTCGGCGCTCACCGCGCCGTCCTCGTCCCCGTCGGTGGTGCCCACCGTGGACGGGTCGCAGTCCTGGTCCACCAAGTCGCAGGCCTCGAGGTTGCCGGGGAAGCGGTTCGGATCGTCGTCGTCGCAGTCCGGGCCGCCACACAGGATGGAGTCCACGCCGTCGCCATCGCCGTCGGGCGTCTCGCAGGGCGGCCGGCACATCAGCTCGGCTTCCACGCAGCGCAGCTGGCCACCGCAGGGGGGCACACCGGGAGTGCACGCGCCTTCCACGCACTGCTCCACGCCGTTGCAGAACAGCTGGTCGTCACAGGCGGTCGGGCACCCGGCACCCGCGTCCGCCTCCCCAGCAGGAGCGCTCCCGCATCCGGGGGACGACATACACAGGAGCGCGATGAGCGCGCACGAACTCCGAACGGCATGCAGGTGACGCATGGTTTCTCCAACCCGACGAGGTGACCCCCCATTTCTGGGTACCTGAGTGTGCCAGCGCGTGCGCCCGCCTGTCACGCACACGAGCGTCGGACTCCGCCCGCGGTGCGGTCCTCTCGCTACATGCCCCAGCCCTGCGGTGGCGGGACCGTCATGGGCGCCGGCTCGGCTCATGCAGCGCCTCTGCATCCCCAGTATCACGAACCCGCGAAGAGGGTCCACGCGGCAACTCCGGCCGTCCAGCCTGAATGCTCGTTCATTTCTGCTACACTGGCCGCCCATGACGGACCAGAGCAGTAAGCCCCGCCCCGATGCCCCCAGCGCCGCCGAGTTGAAGGCCGCGTGGGAGGCGCGCCAAGTGGCGCCTGCGTTCGCGAAGGTGCCGCCGCGCAAGGAGCGCTTCACCACGCTGAGCGACGTGCCCGTGCCCACGCTGTGCACGCCGGCCGACGTGAGCGGCGACTACGAGCGCGACCTCGGCTACCCGGGCGAGTTTCCTTTCACGCGCGGCGTGCAGCCCACCATGTACCAGGGGCGCCTCTGGACCATGCGCATGTTCGCGGGCTTCGGGACGCCCGAGCAGACCAACGAGCGCTTCAAGTACCTGCTTGCGCAAGGGCAGACCGGCCTCTCCACCGCCTTCGATTTCCCCACGCTCATGGGCTACGACAGCGACTCGCCGCTCTCGCTCGGCGAGGTGGGCATGGTGGGCGTGGCCGTCGACACGCTGCGCGACATGGAGGTCCTGTTCGACGGCATCCCCCTCGATCAGGTCACCACGTCCATGACCATCAACGGCCCCGCGGCCGTGTTGCTGGGCTTCTACGTGGCGCTGGCCGACGTCCGCGGCATCTCGCGCAAGGCCATCGGCGGCACGGTGCAGAACGACTGCTTGAAGGAGTTCATCGCGCAGCACGCGTGGGTGGTGCCGCCGCGCCCGGCCATGCGCATCGTGACCGACAGCATCCAGTTCTGCGCCGCCGAGGTGCCGCGCTGGAACTCGGTGAGCATCAGCGGCTACCACATCCGCGAGGCGGGCTCCACGGCCGCCCAAGAGCTGGCCTTCACGCTGGCCGACGGCCTCGAGTACGTGAAGTGGGCGGTGGCGCGCGGCCTGCACGTGGACGACTTCGCGCCGCGCCTCTCGTTCTTCTTCGACGTGCACAACGACTTCTTCGAGGAGATCGCCAAGTTCCGCGCGGCCCGCCGCATGTGGGCCCGCATGATGAAGGAGCGCTTCAACCCCAAGGACCCCCGCTCCATGATGCTGCGCACCCACGCGCAGACGGCGGGTGTCTCGCTCACCGCGCAGCAGCCCTACAACAACGTGGCGCGCGTGGCGCTGCAGGCCATGGCGGCCGTGCTGGGCGGCACGCAGTCGCTGCACACCAACTCGCTCGACGAGGTGTACGCGTTGCCCACCGAGGAGGCCGTCACGGTGGCCCTGCGCACGCAGCAGATCGTGGCCGAGGAGAGCGGCGCGGCCAACACCATCGACCCGCTCGGCGGCAGCTACTTCGTGGAGTGGATGACCGACGAGATCGAGCGTCAGGCCATGGCCTACATCCACAAGATCGACGAGCTGGGCGGCATGGTGGAGGCCGTGGAGCGCGGCTACCCGCAGCGCGAGATCGCGGCCAGCGCCTACCGCTTCCAGCAGCAGATGGAGCGCGGCGAGAAGATCGTGGTGGGCGTCAACGGCTACCAGCAGGCCAACGACCCCAAGATCCCCATGCTGCGCGTGGACGAGAGCATCCAGAAGGCGAAGGTGGCCGGGCTCACCAAGCTGAAGGCCGAGCGCGACCAGGACCGGGTGCGCGTGGCGCTCCAGGACATCCGTGAGACCTGCCGCACCGACGCAAACCTGATGCCTCCCATCATCGCCGCGGCCAAGGCCTACTGCACCGAGCAAGAGATCTGCGACGTGTTCCGCGACGTCTTCGGCCGGCACCAGGACCGCCCCGAGTTCTGAGCCGGAGCTCGGCGCACAGAACTCGGCGGCCCAATTGCGAGAGCCCTGCGCAACCTTCGGCGGCGCAGGGCTCCGGCAGGGTTCACGCGATCAGAGGTCGAGCGCGTCTGCGATGACCGGCCAGGCCACGTACTCGAAGCGCGCGGCCCCGTCGTACTCGTAGCCGTTGATCGGGTCGGTGTTGTCGGGCTCCGGCGCGTTGCCGCTCTGGATCACGAGGGCGCCGTGCGGGAAGAGGGGACCCATGGCGTACGGCGTGATCTCGAGGCCGTCGGTCTCACCAGCGCCGTCCACTTCGAACACGCCGAGGTGGCGGGTGGGGCGCTCGCGGTCGAACACGTGGAAGGTGTTGTCGCCCTGGCTCGAGACGATCAGGTAGCCCTCGCCGCAGCCCGCGTCATAGAGTTCGACGCCCTCGACGTCGGCCTCGAGCCACTCGCCACCCAGGTCGGGGTTGCCCGCCGCCACGATGGTGCCATCGGGGAAGGGAGCGTCCGGCGCCTCGTCCTCGCAGGAGAACTCGTCGTCATCCGGCACGGCCCAGTACGCGGCGCCGAAGGACAGCGTGGGCTCGATCAGGTTGTCGGCGGCGACGTTGACCACCGAGCCGGCGTTGCTCCGCAGACGGATGCGCCAGACGCCGACGGTCTCCTGCGCGGCGTAGAGCACGCCAGCGTCCTCGTCCACCACGAGACCCTCGAACTGCGGGTCCTCGCTGGCGTCCTCGCGGCAGGAGCTCCAGGTGATCTTGCCGTGCCCGCTGCCCGACCGGATGCGGAACGTCGGGTTGAAGCGGTACTCGCGCACGCGGCGGTAGGTGACGCGGCCGTTGCCTGCGTCGCGCAGCTCGAGCTCGCCCACCACGGCGCGACCAGCTTGCGTGGCGAACGCCATGACGGGACCGTGGCTGCTGAGCTGACCGAGCGTGAGACCGTAGGCGGTGTTCTCGTCGTCGAGGTCGTTGTCGGGCACCAGCACGTTCGGCTCACCCGGCGACTGAATGGGCGACGGCTGCTCGTAGCGCGTGGGGAACACGCGCGGCGTGTTGGACGCCGTGACGTCGAAGAGCGGGCCGCCCGAGCGGGAGGGGTCGATCTCGAAGATGCGCAGCTCGTCGCAGCCACGGTCGCTCACGACGGCGATGTCGATCTTGCGCGTGCGGCCGTTGACCCGCACCGGGAAGTCGTAGTGCACGTCCACGTTGTTGTAGCGGCTGAAGTCCTCGCCCGTGGTGCTGTAGGGGCAGGCCGGGGTGCCGCCGTCCGGGCCGCCGGGCGTGGGCGGATCGTCGGGGCTCATCGCCGGGCGGTAGTGCGGCTTGATGGTCTGCAGCAGGGCACCGGTGGCGGAGTACACCTGCATGCCCGCTTCCTTCATGGTCACGATCACCAACGCGGCTCCGTGGGGACCGTGCCAGATGGCGGGATCGTCCGGGTCCGGTGTCCGCGGTGCATCGTCGTAGTTGATGAGGGTGGGGGTCTGGACCGTGGACGACACCGTGGCGCTGAGCGCCGCGGCGGCACCGCCGACCGGGCTGGTCTCTTCACCGGCGCAAGCCGAAGCCGAGAGCGCGACCGTCAATCCAAACAGGGTGGATGCGAACTTGGAACGGGGTCTGTTGGAAGCATAGGAGTAGAGCATGGTGAGAATCTCCTGATGGGGGGCTCCAGCTGATCTCTGGGACGCGGTCAAAGAGATAACACAAGCCGATTACGCGGTGTACGTAATGTTCACATTGCCTGTTACTTGCATGCTGTTACTGCGTATGTGTCAGCGCAATCCTGCGGAAAAATCCATTTGGTGACATACAGTCACCAAACACGTACTCATGAATGGGGATTGAGTTGTCCGGCGACGAGGTGGTGATTCTCGAAAAATGGGCTTCGTGTGTCCACGAATTGGGTCGCTGTTGAGCACCTCCGATGATACGGTCCCCGGCATGACCATTCGTAGCGTTGGGTTCTCGGTGATGTTGTCGGTGTGCTTGGGGTGTGCGGGCTCGAGCGAGCCGGCCGCCACGCAGGAGGCGGACGAGGCGCAAGAGACGGAAGGGACCGAGGCGACCGAGCCGCAAGCCGAGGACTCCGAGGACTCGGAAGGCCAGCCGTCCATGCCCGGTGGCTGGGGCGAAGGCGACGTGAACGCGGAGGGGCCGCGGGAGGCCGCGGCGTTCGCCGTCCAAGAGCAGTCGCGCGTGAGCGGTGACACCATCCGGCTCGTGAGCATCGTGTGGGTGTCGCAGCAGGTAGTCTCGGGCATGAACTACCGGCTGGGGCTGAACATCACCCGCAACGGCACGGCCGAGCAGGCCACCGCGCAGGTCTACACGCAGCCCTGGACGTCCACCACGCAGCTCACCGGCTGGAGCGCTGGTCTCGTTCGTTGACGCAAGCCGCTCGCGCGGGACGGTGAGCTACTCGAAGGCGCGCGTGAGCACGGCGAGCGCGTCGTCGTAGCGGACCTCGCGCGGGTTCATGATGAGCGTGCCGTCGTCGATGGCGAGCTGCGCGATCTCCGGGAGCTGCGCACGCGTGACCTTGCCCGTCTCGCTGAGCGTGCGGGGCAGCCCTGCCTTCGCGTGCAGCGCGTCGCGCATGCTGCGCAGGTGCTTGATGGTGGCCGCCGCGCGTTCGCTCGCGGGTGTCCTCGCGAAGACCTCGGCCCCGGCCAGCGGAAGCAGCAGCTCCCCGATGGCGTCGCGCCGTGTCTCGAGGTTGTACTCGAGCACGTACGGGAGGAAGACGCTCATGCAGACGCCGTGCGGCACGTGGCAGAGCGCGCCCACGCTGTGCCCGAGCGAGTGCACGAGCCCCACCATGCTGTTGGAGAACGCGACGCCGGCCATCGTCGCGCCCACCGCCACCTCCAGGCGGCGCGTGGGGTTCCCGCGGTCATCCAGCAGTGGCACCAGGTTCTCGCTGATCTTGCGGATGGCCCCGAGCGCGTAGGCGTCGCTCAGCGGGTTCTTGGCCAAGCACAAGTACGACTCCACGGCGTGCGTCATGGCGTCCATGCCCGTGGCAGCGGTGAAGAACGGCGGCAGCCCCAGCGTGAGGCGCGGGTCCAGCACGGCCGCGTCCGGCATCAGGAAGGGCGACATGAAGGGCAGCTTCGCGCCGGTCTGCGAGTCGCGGATCACGGCCACGCTCGTGGCCTCCGAGCCCGTGCCGCTGGTGGTGGGCAGCACGAACAAGGGGCGCAGGCGGCGTTTCACCACGCCGGTGCCCGAGTAGGCGCGCAGGTCGTCGCCACCCTCCGAGACCAGCACGTTCACGGCCTTGGCGGTGTCGATCACCGAGCCGCCGCCGAGCGCGATGAGCGAGTCACAACCGCGGCTGCGATAGACGCGCGCGATCTCGGCCACCACGTCGGTGCCGGAGTCGGGGGGGACGTCGTCGAACACCGGCGGGTACTCGATGGCGGCGTTCACCATGGCGCCGAGCACCACGTCCACCAGGCCCGCGCCACGCACGCCCTTGTCGGTGATGACCAGCGGCTTGGTCGCGCCGATGGAGGCCAGCTCATAGGGCACGTGCTCGAGCGCGGCGGCGCCGGCCACGATCTTCACGGGGCAGAAGAACTCGAAGAAGGGTTCGCTCATGAGACTCGACCTCGGGCCGCGCTCGCGGCGGCAGCGGCGTAGTAACGGGCGGCGAGCGGCAGGCGCTCCCCGAGAGGGATGTGCGGCACCTCTTTGAGCGCACGCGTGGCGATGGGGCCGGGCAGCGTGACGGCCTCCATGCGGTCGAGGCAGCGCGTGATGCGCATGGCCAGCGCGGTGTCGCCGTGCACCACCAGGCGCCCGCGGGCGAACGCGAGGGCCGTGCTCTCTTGGAAGGACACCACCAGGAACGCCACGCTCACGTGCTTGAACACGATGTCCAGCGTGGGCGGCGGGGCCGTCTGCGGGTCCAGCTGCACGAAGCGTCCGTCGCGCCGCGTGAGCCGGATCTTGGCGTCGGTCCCGAAGACCGTCATCCCGAAGACCAGGCCCGCGGGCAGCGACTCGATCTCGCGCTGCACCACGGGGTCTACCGCGCTGCCGGCTTCGAGCAGGCCCCCCAGGATGGGCAGCATGGCGCGCACGAACGCGAGCTGCGCGCCGTAGCGAGGGAGGGCGACGGTCTCGCTCGGGTGGGAGGTGTCGGTCATCGGACCCGGCATGATACGGGCTCCACCGGTCGGGGCCAGCGCATATTTTCCGACTGGAAAACGATCGCCTCAGGACCTCGCGGCCCCCTCCGGCTTCGCGGTGCGCAGCGCGTTCTGCAGCATCCTCAGCCCGAGGTTGCGCTCGGTCGTGATGGACTCCGGGTGGAACTGGACCGCGTGCCATGGGCGCGTCGCGTGCGAAGCCGCCATGACCACGCAGCCCTCGCGCAGGGTGCCTCGCGACATCAAGGGCTCGAGCGGGCCGAGCGCGGTGATGCGCAGCGTCTCCGGGAAGCTTCCGTCCAGCGTGGCCGCGTGCAGGCTGTGGTAGCGCCCTGCCCGGAACACGGGCGGGAAGCCATCGAACAGCGGCCCCTTGAGGTCCGAGATGAGCGACGAGCTGCCGTGCCGCGGCGTCGGGAGCTGGTCGAGATGCCCACCCTCGTACTCCACCAGCGCTTGCAGCCCGAGACACACCCCGAACACGGCGCTGCCCGCGGCCGCCGCCGCGTCCAGCACGTCGCGGCAGCCGAAGTCATCAGGACGGCCCGGGCCGGGTGACAGCACCAAGAGGTCCGGCGCCATGCGGCCGATGCGCGCAGGGTCGAAGCCCGAGCGCAGCGTGGTCACCTCCGCGCCCGTCTGACGGAGGTAGTCCGCCAGCGTGTGCACGAAGCTGTCACGGTGGTCCACCAAGAGCACCCGCGTCTTCTGGACGCGCGGCACCGCCATGGGCATGCCCGCGCGCGGGGAAGGTGCGGACGTGGCTGCGCGCAGCGCGTCGAACACGGCGCTCGCCTTGAGCACGCACTCGCGTGCCTCCTTGGTGGGGTCCGAGGCATGCAGCAGCGTGGCTCCCGCGCGCACCTCCACCACGCCGTCGCGCAGCCGCGCCGTGCGGAGCGTGAGGCCCGTGTTGAGGTCGCCGTTGAACATCACCGCGCCCACGGCGCCGCTGTAGAACCCGCGCGCGCTCTTCTCGTGGTCCTCGATGAACTGCAGCGCGTCGGGCTTCGGGGCGCCCGTCACCGTCACGGCCCACGTGTGCGCCAGGAACGCATCGAGCGCGTCGCGGTCCTCGCGCAGCGTGCCCACCACGTGATCCACCGTGTGCATCAGGCGGCTGTACATCTCCACCTGCCGACGTCCGATGACCCGCACGCTGCCCGGCTCGCAGATGCGCGCCTTGTCGTTGCGGTCCACGTCGGTGCACATGGTCAGCTCGTCCTCCTCCTTCACGTCGTTGAGGAGGGTGCGCACGCGCTCGGCGTCCTCCATGGCGTCGGCGCCGCGCGCGATGGTGCCCGCGATGGGGCAGGTCTCCACCACACGGCCGCGCACACGCACGAACATCTCGGGGGATGCGCCCACCAGGTGCTCGCCCGCGCCCAAATTCATGAGGAAGCCGTATGGCGCCGGGTTCAGCTTGCGCAGCGCGGCGTACAGGTCGCTGGGGCGCACGTCCGTGGCCGCGCGGAACGTCTGGCTCAGCACCACCTCGAACAAGTCGCCGCGCGCGAACGCGCCGAGCGCACTCCGCACCCCGGCCTCGAACTCGGCCTCCGTGTGGTCACTCTCGATCGCGCCGAGCCGCGTGCCGCGCGGCAGCGACACCTCGCGCGTGAGCGAGGGCCGCTCGAGGCCGTGTGTGCTCGCGGGGCCCGCTGTGCCCGCCGCCAGCTCGTAGGTCACGCGCTCGGCGCGGCCCTCCTGGGCGTCGAGGAACAGAAGCTCGTCGGGCAGGTACAGCACCAGGTCGCGCGCGCCGAGGGGCTGCGGCAGCTGCGCGCGCACGGGCTCGAAGCGGAAGCCGAGGCCGTAGCCGAAGGCGCCGTACAGGCCGAGGAGAGAGTCGCCGGCGTGTCCCAGGTGGGCCACCAGGTCGCGCAGCAGGTCGAACACCGACGCCGACCGGCTCCGCTCCTCTTCGGACTCGGGCGTTGCCGCGGGCCGCACGCGCGCGCGGACCACGTCGTCGGTCACGTGCACGTCGCACAGGACAGCGGTCGCGCTCACCACCGGCGACAGGATCTGCAGCAGCGCCGTCCCGCGCGCGTTGAGCGCCGTGAGCTCCACCCGCTCACCGCTGCACGTGATGCGCAGCGGCGGGTTCACCAAGCCGATGTCGTAGCGGCTGTAGCGCCCCGGGTACTCGAAGCTCGACCCCAGCAGCACACCCGGCTGCGTGTCGAGCGCGGTGGCGATGGCCTCGAGGGCGGCGCGCGCCTCCGAGAGGGAGAGCGGCAGCGTGTGACGCTCGACGTGGACACCGCCCGCGGTCACGTAGCGCGTGGTGGCGTGGGCTTCGGGGCGGGGCGAAGAACTGGGGGCAATGGACAGGGGCTGCATGGACAGGGCTCCTTGCCTCCCGTGCGCCTGCTGAAGTCTCCGCTTCGTCCGGCCGCCGGGAGGCGACCGGGTTCCGGGGTCGCCTTTGTCTGGGGCCGAAAACAGAACGGCCGCCAGAGAGAGGCGGCCGCGTACGATGACTGATCAACGACTAACGCGCGGCGCCTCTTAGGAGGTAAACCACCAGCGCGCATAGAAGTTGGTGCTGCGAAGCATGAGGACATCGTGGCGCAGGCCCGAGGGAGCGTCAAGGCCGT
The DNA here is from genome assembly GCA_964510015.1 of uncultured Sandaracinaceae bacterium. GTDB lineage: Bacteria > Myxococcota_A > Polyangia > Polyangiales > Houyiibacteriaceae > JADJJE01. The sequence goes on along the minus strand of CAZEAA010000010.1, from coordinate 14,046 downwards.
GGCGCTGGAGGCAGCCGATTCCGTGATCGAACCGGTCCGTCCGGACACGGACGAGGAGGAGCCAACCCATGAGCGAGTACCACAACCACCCCCTGCTCAGCCTCGTCGAGCCCAGCCTCGTCCGCCGCGAGCGCCTCTACAAGATCACGGGCTGGGCCTGCGCCCTCAGCAGCCTGTTCTTCTTCGTGCCCGTCCTCACCATCCCCGCGCGGCCCGGCGAGGAGGGCGTCCAAGTGGGCCTCTTCGCGTTCGCGGTCCTCTTGGTGGTCATCGGCCTCCTGGTGGTGCGTGCCGCCACGCGCCAGAGCGCGCGCATTCGCGAGCTGCTCTACGTGAAGCCCCACGAGATGACCTCCATCAACGTGCTGATCCTCCAGTCGAACAACGGCATCCGCATCCCCACGGTGCGCATCGTGGACAAGCGCGGGAAGCAGTACGGGCTGATCATGCCGAGCGCGGACGCCGCGCAGCGGGTGGTGGAGCGGGCGCTGGGGTGAGGGTCATCCGCTCGCCGTCACCGCGCGCAACGCGCGGCCCACCCGCCTCGCGATGCGGCTCTTGCCCAGCAGCCCGGTCTCGAGCGCATGGGCAATCGTGCTCACGCCCACCTCCTTGAACGCGCGGTCTTCGATGCGCGCATAAGTGGCGACGGCCGCCTCCCACGCGGCGTCGCTCTCGGCGTAGCGCCGGCCGATGGCCTTGCAGTAGCGCACGTGCCGCGCCTCGTCCTTGGTGACGCGGTCGAACACGTCGGCGGTCTGGTGGTCGCCCAGCCGCCTGAACTCCGCGCCGATCAGCGGGAACTGCTGCACGCCGCGCTGCTCGATGGCCAGCAGCAGCGCATACGTGTTCATCACGTCGGCGCGGGAGCGCAGCGCTTCGGTGGTGCCGGTCGCCACGCCCTCCGCGAACACACCGCCGGCGGTGCGCCCGACGTGGCGAATGATCATCAAGTCGTCCGGCACCGTGACGTACTCGAGGCCCGCGCGGGTCAGGCAGTCCCGGTACAGCCGCGCATGCACGCGCTCGTCTTCCTGGTGAACGCGCACCAGCTTCTGCAGCTCGGCGTCGTCGGCCCGGTTGGCGAGCGCGTCGAACACCCCCTGCTCGTCGCCCTCCTCGGCGGCCACCATCAGGCTGAGCACGTGCTGACGCCCGCGCGCAGTGGACACGAGACGGCGCATGAACGCCCGGCGGAGGTGACGCTCGATGTCCAGCTTCATCTCGCCAGCATAGCGTCAGCGCAGCAGTGGGGGAACGTCCTCGCCGCACAGGAGGCAGCCATAGCCGTGCGCGATGACGTCATGCAGCTCGCAGCGCGGCACGGGGAGATCCGCGTCTTCGAAGACCTTGCCAGTGGACGCCGTGACCACGGCCACGTTCACCCCCTCCACCAAGGCCCGCAGGCTCTCGAGCTGCGCCTTCACGAACGGCGGGTCGTAGTCCAGGTCCGCGAAGCGGTGCCCTGCGTGCGCCAAGTCGATCACGCGCAGCGCGAACGCCCGCTCGGCTTCCCAAGCTTCGGTCCACGGGATGTCCGCCAAGTCGAAGCTGACCATGCCGAGACCGAAGATGCTCTGGTCGCGGCGGGCCAGCCACGCGACGAAGCGCCGCTCCCAGTCGCTCTGCGCCAGCTGCGAGCCCGCCAGCACCAGCACGGACATGAGCACGCTCATCGCGCCGTTGCTGAGCGGGACGCTCGCCTCCGATGAGTGCTGACTGCTGATCGTGTTCGCCACGTCGGGCAGCCTAACAGGTCGCTACTCGTGGTGCGTCAGGGTGACCACCGCGTCCACCTCGGTCTCGCCGCTCAGGATGGCGAGCAGCGCAGGGTCGCTCGACTGGAGCACGTGACGGATGCCGAAGGCGAGCGTGTACGTCGCGGTCACCGGCAGGCTGGTCTCGAGGGGCAGGGTGCCGCAACCCAAGATGCCCGTGAACGAGTTGTGGCAGGCGCCCGCGAGCTGCACCCAGGTCACGTCCACCCCCGCGGAGCGCGCGAACAGCTCTGCGTCGCTCGGCTTGTCGGGCGGCGTGATCAGCATGGCCGGGACGCGCATCGCGGCGAAGCCCGCGTCGGCCACCAGCTCCACCGCGAGACCGCCGTCCAGCGACACGATGGCCGCCACCCGATGATCGGGCTCGAGCATCGCATACGCGTCGAGCTCCGCTTGCACACAGCTGGGGGCGCAGCTCGCCTCGATGGCGTCGAGGTCGAACGCGGGGCCCCCCATGATCCAGGCGCTCTGCCCGCCCAGGCTGTGCCCGGCGACCAGCACGCGCGCGGTGTCGACGTGGCCCGCGAGCGGATGGTCGCTCGGCAGGTCGGCCATGAAGTCGATGGTGGCCTGCAGGTCGTAGGCGCGCACCGCGGCGGAGTCGAAGGGTCTCGGCACCGTGTTGTCCGTCAGCGTGAGGCCCGTGTGATCAGGCGCCACGACGACCCACCCATTGCGCACGAACTGACGAGAGAGCGAGTGGTTGGCGCCGCCCCAGGCGCCGTCGCCATGCGAATAGACCAGCAGCGGAGCGCGGCCGTGGGGAACGCGCACGCTCGCGCCGAGGAACGAGTGCGCGTCCTGGGAGATGGGGTTGAAGCGGGTGGACGTTCCCGTCTCGTCGGCCGTGGCGTACCAGACGTTGAGGCGCAGCGTGCGCGTCGCCCCGGTGCCCGGCACCGTATAGGTGGTCTCCAGGAACTGGAAGCCCGCGTTGGGCTGCGTCGCGGTCGAGATGTCCGGCGCGCCCATGGTGACCGCCGCTCCAGAGTCGCCATCGCCGCAGCCTCCGAAGCTGCTGACGAACAGGACGAAGGCACCCACCCCCGTGAGACGTGCCACCCGCGTGCGCTGCATTGGCGTCATTCAGCTCTCCGAGACCACGATGACCTTGTCCGCCGTCGTGAACGTCAGCGCGTCCGCCTTCTTCGGGTTCACCACCACGCCGTAGGCCTGCGTGGAGTCGAACGACTTCGCCGCGATGCGGTAGCCGATGGCGATCTCGCCGCGCCGACGCGCGGCCTCCACCACGGTGTGGAAGGTCATGGCCTGCCCGGTCTGCACGTAGTGGTCCATGGGCTTCAGGTAGATCTCGGCGCCGTCGGGGTCGAAGAGGTCCATCAGCACGGGGTACAGGTCCGCGTTCTCGGCGGTCTGGCACATCATCAAGCTCACCAGCTTCTCGCTGACGATGAAGTCGTCGGCCTGCGTGATCTCCGCCAGCTGGCGGTTCCGAACGTCGCGCATCTCACTCACGATGGAGAAGTCGAGCGACAGGCGCTCGCCCATCTCGCGCAGGTGCAGCAGCGTCACCAGCACGCGGGCGTCGGCGCGCTGGGCGGGCAGGTCGTCGCTGCACATCACCAGGATGTGGTCGAAGGTCTCGGGCGCGGTGGCCTCGAGCACCGCACGGTCCGTGGTGTCGCCCGTGCGCACCTCGAGCCGCTGCGACGTGAGCGGGCCAATCGCCTCGGCCACGTGCTCGGCGTCGGCGCTGTCGGCCACAATCAACACGTAGGAACCCGGCGTCACGTAGGCGTCGAGACCCCGCACGATGGACGGAACCCCCTCACTGAAGCCCAGCACCAGAGTGCGCTCGGTGGCCACCGTCTTGGGCGGCGCCTCCACGATGAGCGACGCGTCGAAGCGCGGCGCCTCCATGCTGGCCTTCAGCGTGTCGTCGTCGCGCGAGATGGCGATGATGCGGTCCCCCGGCTGGATGCGCGTGTCGAGCGGGGGCAGCACGAGCGGACCTGCGCTCGTGCGAATGCCGATGACGGCCGACTCGGGATACAGGAAGAGCGCCTCGCCGAGCGTCTTGCCCACCAGCTCCGGCGCCTCGGCGATGTAGATCTCGTCTCCGTCGAAGTCGAGCAGCTCGGTGTGCACCACGGAGAGGCCCGACTGGCGACAGGTCTGCACGGTAATGCGCGAGATGAGGTCACCGATGAGCACCACCGACACCTCGGACTTGCCCACCATCTTCGCGACCGCGACGTTCTTCTCGTCCTTCACGGCAGCGACGATGTGGTAGGGCTCGGCGCGCCGGTTGGGCGCGTTGGTGATCGCCAGGATCGCCTTGATCACCGTGATGTCCGGGTCCTCGTCCTCGGGCGACAGCACGATGATGCTCTTGGTGCCCTGAACGTTCACCATGTCGAGGTCGATCGGGTCGGCTGGGTTGCCGGAGCGACACACCACGCGCATGCGCCCGGTGTCGGGGACGCGGGCACGCAGCTCGTCCTCCATGGCCACCTTGTCCATCTCGGACAGGATCACCACGCAGGCGTCCCGCGCGCTCTCGTTGGCGATCGTCAGCTCGGACAACACCGTGTCGATGGCCGACGTGAAGCCCAGGATGAGCACGTGGTCGCTCTCGATGACCTTCGAGCGCCCCTTGCGCATCTCCTCGATGCGCGCCTCGAGGCCCGAGTTGAGCACACCGATCAGCGCCGAGACCACCAGGATGCCGCCCATCGTGATGGCGAAGTTGGTGAGCAGGAAGGGCCAGCCGCCGGCGTCACCTCCGAGGGTGCCAGCATCCATCGCGCGCATCAGGCCGTACCACAGGGTCTCGGCGAAGCTCTTGCTCGCGACGTCTTCGGGCAAGACCCCGGTCGCGATGGCCACGATCGCGTAGACCAGGATCATCAAGAACGTGGCTACGGCCAACCAGCCGATCAGGGCGGGGGTGCCCTTCGCCATGGAGTTGTCGAAGGCGTAGCGGAGGCGTTCTCTCAACGTCGGTTTCATCGGGCTCCAGGAGCTGGCGCATCGCGCGCGGGGGCACACACGTACCACTGAACCGCGGATTCTAGGTGTCCCGAAATTTTACATCGCTGTGTTCGCCGTCGCGGTGGTCGACCCGCACGTGCAGCGGCAGCCCCCGGCTGGCTGCGTAAGGCAGCGCCGCGCCCCGTGCCGAGTAGACTGCGCGCCCATGAGCCTCGAGGCGTGTTCCTTCCTGTTCGCCGGCGCCGAGCCCGATGGCCTGGCCATCGAGTGCGGTGAGGTGCGCCTGACGCGTGCGCAGCTCACCGATCGCGCCCTGGCCTTTGCGGGCGTCCTGCGTGGTGCGGGCATCGGGGCGGACGAGCACGTGGCGCTCTTGTGCCGCAACCGCGTCGAGGTGCTGGAGGTGGTGCTGGGCGGGCTGCTCGCGGGCGTGTGGCTCACGCCCGTGAACTGGCACCTGGCCGCGGGCGAGATCGGCTTCGTGCTGCGCGACGCCGGTGCGCGCTTGGTGGTGGTGGACCCGGCCCACCGGTCGCTGGTGCCCGATGGGGGGCGGGCCTTGGAACTCGGGCCCGAGTACGAGCAGGCGCTCGCCGCAGCCCCCGCGTTCCCGCTCGACCCCGCGGCGCCACCCGGCGGGACCATGATGTACACCAGCGGCACCAGCGGTCAGCCCAAGGGGGTGAAGCGCCAGCGCCCGGCTTCCATCCAGGCCGCGCTCGACACCTACCGCACAACAGCGCGCTTGGTGGGCTTCACGGCACCCGGCGTGCACCTGGTGCCCGGCCCGCTCTACCACGCGGCCCCGCTGCTCTTCGCGCTGTACGACGCCGTCACCGGCTCGAGCGTGCTGGTGATGGAGCGCTGGGACACCGAGCACTGCCTGTCGCTGCTGCAAACGCGCGGGGTCACTCACGTGCACCTGGTGCCCACCATGATCGTGCGCCTGCTGCGCCTGATGGACGAGCGCGGCCTCGTGGCGCCCGCGAGCCTGCGCGTGCTGCTGCACGGCGCGGCGCCCATCACCCCGGCCATCAAGCAGCAAGCCATCGAGCGCTTCGGCCCAGTGCTCACCGAGTACTGGGGCGCCACCGAGGGCGGCGTCTACGCCCTGCTCACCAGCGAGGAGTGGCTCGCGCACCGCGGCAGCGTGGGGCGGCCGCTGGCCAGCTTCGAGGTGAACGCGGTGGATGACGAGGGCACACGGCTCGGCGCGAACCAGCGCGGCACCTTGGTCTGCCGGCATCGCACGCTGGCGGTCCCCTTCGTCTATCACCAGGCCCCGGAGAAGACGCGCGCCGCCTACGTGGCCGAGGGCGTCTTCACGGTGGGCGACCTCGGGCACGTGGACGAGGACGGCTTCATCCACCTGTCGGACCGGCGCAGCGACCTGATCCTGTCGGGGGGCGTGAACGTGTACCCGGCCGAGGTGGTGCGCGTGCTCGGCAAGCACCCGGGCGTCATGGACCTGGTGGTCACGGGCACCCCCGACGACGAGTGGGGCGAGCGCGTGGTGGCCGTCATCGAGCCCGTCCCCGGGACGCCTCGCGACGTGCTCGAGGCCGAGTTGCGCGCGGCGTGCCAGGCCGAGCTGGCGCGCTTCAAGCATCCCCAGCAGTACTGCTTCGTGGACCAGCTGCCGCGGCTCCCGTCCGGCAAGGTGCGCAGCCCGGACATCGCGGCGCTGCTCACGGCCACGACAGAGCCCCGCCAGCAATCGTGACGGGTTCGAACTGGTTTTTCGAGACGGGCCGACGGCAGAACCAGAGCCTTTCACGGGTAGCCCATGCGTGGTACCTCCACGGTCGATTCCGGGCCTGTCGACCGCATGAACGCCTCCATCCTGCCTCCCCCGTTGCGCGGGGAACAAGCTGACGTCAGCGCCTCGTCGCGTGCGGAGCGGTTCCTTCCCCTGCTGACCACCCTGCGTGGCTACACGCGCAACGACTTCCGTCACGACTTCGTGGCGGGGCTCACCACGGCGCTCTTCACCATCCCACAGGGCATGGCCTACGCGCTCATCGCGGGCTTCCCCCCTTCGGCCGGTCTGGCCACCGCGGTGGCGGCCTCCATCTTGGGCGCGGCCTTCGGCAGCTCGGAGTACCTGATCAACGGGCCCACCAACGCTATCGCCGTGATGATCGCGGGCAACGCGGCGCTCTTCGCCACGCAGGGCGACCCGGTGCAGGCGGTCATCCTGCTCACGCTCATCATCGGGGTGGTGCAGACCATCGCCGGGCTCCTGCGCGTGGGCACCTTGACGCGCTTCGTGAGTGAGTCGGTGCTGGTGGGCTTCACGGCCGGCTGCGGCGTGTACATCGTGGTCAACCAGCTGCCGACGTTCATCGGGGTGCCGAAGGCCGACGTGGTCCGCACGCTGTGGGGCTGGGTGCCCACCAAGTGCGCGCTCTTCGACTTCATGCGCCTCGTGATGTCGCTGAAGCAGGCGCACTTCCCCACGCTCGGCCTCGCGGCCGGCACGTTCGTGCTGGTGCGCAGCCTCCAGCGCCTCCAGCCCAGCATCGGGCGACGCGTGCCTGCGCCGTTCGCCGCGGTGGTCATCATCTCCGTGTTGGCGTGGCTGCTGGGCTGGACCGAAGACGGCTCGCCGCACCGCGTGTTCCTGGTGCGCGACATCGAGCCCTTGACGCGCTCGCTGCCCTGGCCGCGCATGCCCAGCTTCGACGTACCGTCGTTCCGCGCGCTCGCCCAGCCCGCGTTCGCGATTGGCCTGATGGGCGCCGTGGAGGCCGTGGCCATCGGCAAGTCGCTGGCCACGCGCATGGGTCACCGCTTCGACGCCAGCCGGCAGCTGGTGGGCGAGGGCCTCTGCAACGTGGGCGCCGCCATGGTGGGTGGCTTCGCGGCCTCGGGCTCGTTCAGCCGCACGATGGTGAACTTCGAGTCGGGCGCCAAGACGCGCGTCTCGTGCATCCTGTCCGGCGGCCTGGTGCTGGCCATCGTGGTGCTGTTCGCGCCGCAGGCCAACGAGATCCCCACCGCCGCGCTGGCCGGCACGCTGGTGCACATCGGCCTCAAGCTGGTGGACATCGGGCGGCTCAAGGCCGTGTTCGACAGCACGCCGGGCGACCGCATGGTGCTCATCGTCACCTTCTTGGCCGTGCTCTTCGCCGAGCACCTCGAGAACGCCCTGTTCATCGGCATCGGCACGTCCATCTACTACGCGCTGCGGCGCGCCGAGGGCTTCAAGCTGCGTGTGCTGCTGGAAGGCGAAGACGGCGTGCTGCGCGAGGACCCCGACGTGGACCCGGCCGACGTGGGCGACGTGACCGTGCTCAACCTGCAGGGCGAGCTCTACTTCGCCGCGGCCGAAGAGCTCTCGGCCGAGCTCACGCGCCAGCTGGACGCGAACACCCGCTTCCTGGTGCTGCGGGTCCAAGAGGCCTTCAACGCCGATGCCACCACGGCGGAGGCCATCGCGGGTGTGGCCGAGAAGGCTCGCGCGCGGGGCGGGCGGCTGATCCTGTGTGGCGTGCGCAAGAGCATGTACGGCGTGTTCGAGCGCGCCGGCTTGCTCGAGAAGATCGGCGAGGACTCCATCTTCCAGACCGAGCGTGACCTGCTGCTCTCGACACGGCGCGCCATCGCCTACGCCCACCAGCTCTCGGAAGAGGCCGCCGTGGCCGCCGAGGCCGACCCGAACGTGCGCCCCTGAACCCTCGCGTGCGGGGCCTCGCTGCGCGAGCTCGTTGCGCCCGCGGGGGCTCGTGCGACAGTCCGGCATGGCCGACGCTCCCCCCTCGCTCGACGCACCGCCGTCGGGCGCGCGCGCCAGCACGCGCAAGCTCACCGCCGGCCTGATGCTGGGTGTGGGCGTGCACGCGATGGAGGGCTTCTCCATCTACACGGCGCTGCCCGCGCTGACGCTGGAGCTCCACGCGCGCGAGCTCTACGGCTCCGTGATCACCACGTACCTCCTGGCTTCGCTGGTGGGGCTCGTCTGGGCGGGGGTGCACACCGACACGCGCGGCCCCCGCGGGGCGCTGCGCGGCGGTCTCGGCGCCATCGCGCTCGGGCTGTTGGGGGCCACCTTCGCGCCGGACATCCACACGCTGCTGCTCTGCCGCTGCCTCCAGGGCTTCGGCGGTGGCGCGCTCACCACCGTCCTCTACGCCGCCGTGCACCGCGCGTACCCGCGGGCGGACCAGGCGCGCGTGCTGGCCCTGCTCTCGCTCGCCTGGGGCGGCAGCGCGGTGGCCATGCCGGGGTTGCTGGGCATGATCGTGGACCACCTCCACTGGCGCTTCGTGTTCGCGCTGGGGCTGCCCGTCGCCGCGCTCGCCGCGTGGCTCATCCTGCCTTCGCTCGCGGGGGTGGAGCACCAGCCGCGGGCCTCCGTGGAGGCGCTCGAGACCCATCCTCCGGGCACGCCGGTCCGTCCGCGCAAGCGCGTGTTGGCGCTCGCCGTGACGACGGTGGTGGTGGGCGCCGCGCTCGGCCTGCACGCCCCCGCGTGGCCGGGGGTGCCCTCGTGGCTCTTGCCGGGGCTCGGCGGCGTGGCGGTGGTGACGGGGCTCGCCCAGCTGTGGCCCCCCGGGGTGTTCCGGCTGCGCGCGGTGCTGCCGGCCGCGGTGGGCGTGAAGACGCTGGCCTGCGCGCTCTTCTTCGGCGCGGAGTCGCACCTGCCGCTGGCCCTCACGGACATCCATCATCGCGGCAGCACGTTCACCGGCTTCGTGCTCACGGCCGCGGCCATGGCGTGGTCCAGCGCGGCGTTCTTGCAGGCGCGCTTGCTGCCCATCCTCGGCGCCTCGCGCATCGCGCTCCTCGGGGTGCTGGGCGCGGGGCTCGCGGTGCTCGGCCTGCTGGTGCTGGTGGACCCCAGCGTCACCCCGTACCTGGCGCTCCCCATCTGGGCGCTCGGCGCGGCGGGCATGGGCTTGGTCTACAACACCACCTCGGACTCCGCGCTGGCCGCCACGGGCGAGGGCGAGTCGGGCTCCACCGGCACCGCGCTCGGCATCTCGGACTCGGTCGGCGCCGCGTTCGGCACGGGCGTGGCCAGCGGGCTGCTCAACGCGGCGCAGGCGTCGGGGGCGGGCCTCGGCGCGGGCCTCACGTGGGGCTGGATGGCGCTGCTGGTGCTGGCGCTGCCCATGGCTGTGGGGGCCAGCCGCCTCGGCGGGCGGCTGCTCCCCAGCGAGCGCTGAGGGGGCCCCCTAGCGCACGTCCAGTGTCGAGCCGCACGTGTGGCCGAATACGAATCTTGTCCGCTTCCAACAGAATCGAGTGGCCACCTGGGCTCGGTGTGGCACCTTTCCATCACGCCAGCAGGGCGTCCCAGCGCTTCGAGGGGAGATTCAGATGACGGTTGAATGGAAGTCTGGCGTACACGCGCTCAGCATGGTCTTGGGTCTGGCAACGGCGGTGATGGGCTGCGGCGGAGGCGGCAGCGAGGGGGTCACTCCCGACCAGGGCATGACCATGGAAGATGGCGGGCTCACGGACGGCTGCGCCGCGCAGGAAGACCTGCCCGACGAGGACAACGTGGACTCCAACTGCGACGGCATCGATGGTGACGCGGATGATGCCGTCTTCGTCGCGACCACCGGCTCTTTGACGCCCAGCCCCACCGTGGGCACGCGCACCATGCCCGCTGGCAGCATCGAGTTCGGGCTGGTGCTGGCGGTGGAGCGCGGCAAGTCGCAGCTGCTCGTCGCGTCCGGCGACTACCCGGAAGACGTCGTCTTGGTCGAGGGCGTCGGTGTGTTCGGCGGCTACAGCCTGGCGGCGGACTGGGCGCGCACGGCGGTGAACAGCACGCACATCGCGGGCACGGTGGTGGCCACCGACATCGCCTCGCGCACCCTGCTGTCGCGCCTCACGGTCACGGCGCCCGATGCCACCACGCCGGGGGGCTCGTCCATCGCGATGCGGGTCGTGCGCTCGAGCGGCCTCGAGGTGAGCGACGCCACCTTCACCGCGGGGGCCGGCATGCCCGGAGCCATGGTGACCACCACGCTGCCGGTCGCCGCTGCAGGGTTGCCCACTGGGCCCAACCTCTCCCCCACGTTCCTGATGGCGGGGCTGACCACCACCAACAATGGCCTCACCTTGGTCAACCCGCAGATCGGCGGTCCCAACAAGGAGAACCACGCCATGCCGAACGCGGTGGAGTGCGCGGGTCTGCCGGGCTGCGGCCAGATGCTGTTCGTGCAAACACCCACGCGCTCGGCCGGCAGCACCAACGCCTGCGATTGTGGGCGTGGAGGCACGGGAGGCGCGGGCGTCGTCGTTCCCGCCTCCCTCTCCGCTTCGGACTTCCAGAACTACTTCGGAGGGTTCGACGCGGGTCGAGGGGGTGCCGGGGCGCTCGGCGAGGTGCCCGGCGCCACGTGCGCGGCCCAAGTTCAAGATGCCGGTGGCGTCGCGGGCTACTGGCGCGTGAGCCGTCTCGCCGACACGAGCCTGGCCATCAACGACATTGGCTCGCGGCCGACAAACCTGATCCATGGTGTCAACGGCGCCAACGGAGCGGACGGCGGAAGCGGCCCCGATGGGACGGCAGGTGTGGCCGGGTCGTTCGACGCCACGGGCTACCTCCCCGCCACGGCTGGGGCCGGAGGCAGGGGTGTGGGTGGCGCCGGTGGAGCCGGGGGTGGCGGCGGTGCGGCCTTCATGTGCGCTGACGAAGGCGTCCACAACGGCACCCCCAACAACTACGACGAGCTCTGGGTGCTCATGACGGGCGGGTCCGGCGGCGGCGGCGGCGCGGGCGGCTGTGCTGGTGCGGGCGGCGCGCCCGGGTCCGGCGGCGGCGCCTCCATCGCCATCTTCGTGTGGGACTCCACGCTCACCCTCACGCGCGTGACCGCGACGGGCGGGGCGGCCGGGCGAGGCGGGGCTGGGCAAGCGGGCCAGGTTGGTGGCAATGGCGCCAACGGCATGCCGGGCCGTTCTCCCTTCAACTCCGATCTCGGCTTTGGCGATGAGCTGCCGTCTTGGGCCACGTGGGAGAACGCCAACGCCGAGCGCTGGTGCGTCCCTGGGACGAACGGTGGCAACGGCGGCCGCGGCGGCAAGGGCGGCGACGGCGGAGGCGGCGGAGGCGGCGCGGGCGGGGACTCCTTCGGCATCGTCGCCGTGGCCGGCGGCAGCGTTCAGCACACCGACCTGACCACCACGGGCGGCACGGCAGGGCCGGGTGGCGACGGCGCCGGCGTGGCCAACGACGGGCCGCCCGGTCGGTCCATGGGCGTCTTCACGGCGCCCTGAGACGCGAACGTCGGCCAGCCCTCATCCCGCTGGCCGACGTGTCCTCCCGTCAGCGCGCGGCCAGTCGCCCGTGCAGGAGCGCCGCGAAGGCCGTGCACACGTCCACCGTGGTGAAGATGCCGACCACCTTGCGGTTCTGCATGACCACGGCGGACCCGTACTTCTTGCTGGCCATCTCCGTCACCACCTCGTCGATGGGCGCGTCGGGGGACACCGTGTAGACCCCTTGGCTCATGGCGTCCTCCACCAGGATGACGCTGGGGTCCACATCGCGGAGGGTCTCCACCAGCGCGAGGTCTCGCTCGGTGATCATGCCGACTAGGTCACCGCCGCGCAGCACGGGCAGGTGGCGGACCTCAAGCTCTTTGAGCAGCTTGTGGGCGTACGCCAGGGTTTGGTCGGAGCCCACGGTGTGCGGGCTGGTGGTCATGTACTTCTGGACGGTGGGGATGGACTTGCTCATGAGCCGAGCTCAACGCAACAAGCGTGCCCAGCTCCCCGCCACGACTCTCGCGAGCTCTCGCGAGCATGGGCTCGTGATCGGGCGCAGCGGTTGCGCGCACCCACCCTCGCGCGCAACGCCACGCCACTCGCGGTCAGCGCACGTCGGGGGTCTCCACGGGCACCGTGGCGCGTCCGTGGCGGGCCAGGAAGTCCGCGATCAGCCACTGCGAGATGCTCATCCTCCCCGGGAACGTGCTCGGCATCGCGTCGAACCGGTAGAACGCCGCCTCCTCGATCTCGCCGGGCTGGGGGGTGATCTCGCCGCTCACGTAGTCGGCCTGGAAGCCGAGCATCAGCGAGTTCGGGTAGGGCCACGGCTGGCTGCTGAAGTAGCGCACGTTGTCGATCTCGAGGCCCACCTCTTCCATGACCTCACGGCGGACGGCGTCCTCGACGCTCTCGCCCAGGTCCACGAAGCCCGCGAGCACGGAGTGGATGCCCTTCGGGAAGTGCGGCGAGCGTGCGAGCAGGATCTCGTCGCCGCGCTCGACGGCCACGATGATTGCGGGCGAGAGCCTGGGGAACGCCTCGAGCCGGCACGACGGACAGACGCGTGACCGCGCAGTCTCGGAAGGCACGGTCGCAGCGCCGCACGCGCCGCAGAAGCGATGGGTGCGGGACCACTCGACCACCTGCACGGCGCGACCCGCGAGCGCGTGGAGCGTCTCGGGCAGCGTGCCGTAGAGCGAGATGAGCTCGTGGCGGCTGGACGCCTCGGGCAGCGCGGCGTCCTCGGCGAGCGACGCCGCGTGCACGTCGAGCTCACCGAGGCGGCCGAGGTAGTGCTCTTCCGTGACCTCGAAGCCGAGGGCGCGCGGGTCCTGGCCGGGCACGTTGCCGTCGACGAGCACGAGCTGGCGACGGTGGAAGACGAAGTAGACGGACTCGGCGGCCGCCTCGGTCTTCGCGAGCGCGGGCACGAAGCGTGGATTCGTGGACATGGGCGCAAGATGGCACGACTCGGTGCCTCAATGCGTATACCCGAGTGGGCAGCCACGCTGCGGCTCGGGTACGCTGTCTGGCGGAGGCTCCCCCATGCGATTCCTGCTCACGACGTTCGCCACGCTGGCTCTCGTTCTCCTGGTCGATGCATCGTCGGCGCAGGCCATGCGTTGCGGCACGCGTCTCGTGCGGGAGGGCGACAGCACCGCCGAGGTGCGCGCCACCTGCGGAGACCCGGTCGACGTCATCACCACCACCGAGGTGCGTCAGCGCACCATCTACAACCGTGTGGGTGGCGTGCTCGTGGCGGACACCATCTCGGTGGAGGTGCAGGTCCAGCAGTGGGTCTACAACCTCGGCCCGCAGCGCTTCATGCGCCGGCTCGTGTTCGAGAACGGCTTGCTCGTGGAGATCGAGCAGCTCGACCGCGGCCGCTGATCGGGCGCCGGTAACTCGTCGCCGTCTACGTCTGACGACTCGTCACAAGTCCGATGGAAAGACCTCCATGGCGAAGCACCGAGGCATGGCGCGCTGAACGGCCTAAAAACAAGCACAATTGGCACCCCGCACTGAAGTCACTGAAGTACGGGGCAGCAGTCCTGGCATGGATCAACGGCGGAAGTCCGCCCCC
>CAZEAA010000009.1:20444-40026 GCA_964510015.1 uncultured Sandaracinaceae bacterium | reverse complement strand
ACATGACCCAGCGCTTCAGCCTCTACGAAGACCTCACGGTGCTCGAGAACCTGCGCTTCTACGCAGGCATCTACGGGGTGTCCTTTCGCACTCGCAGCGCGCGGGTGGCCGGCGTCATCGACCGCATTGGCCTCGGCGACCGCCGCAACCAGCTGGCTGGCACGCTCTCGGGCGGCTGGAAGCAGCGCCTCGCGCTGGCCTGCTCCACCATCCACGAGCCGCCGCTGCTCTTCTTGGACGAGCCGACGGCTGGCGTGGACCCGCTCAGTCGCCGCTCGTTCTGGGATCAGATCCACACCATCGCCGACGACGGCACCACCGTGGTGGTGACCACGCACTACATGGACGAGGCCGAGCGCTGTCACCGCCTCTCCTTCATCTTCCGCGGGGCCGTGCTGGAAGCCGGCACTCCGCTCGACGTGGTGGCGCGCCGCAAGCTGCGCATCATGGAGCTGGACCTCCCCGCGCATGCCCGGAAGGCAGCCGACGCGCTGCGACTCGACCCCCGCGTGGAGGAGGTGGCGCCCTTCGGCACGCGGCTGAGGGTGGCCGTGCGCGACCGGGACCCGCGTCAGGTCATCACCGACGTGCTCGACCCCCTCGGCTTCGCCTACGAGGACCACGGCGAGCAGCGCGCCACGGTGGAGGACGCCTTCGTAGCGTTGGTGCACGAGGACCAGCGGGCCGACAGCGCGCCGCAGCCGGAGGTCGCATGACCCGCTTGCTGGCCATCGCCGACAAGGAGCTGCGCCAGGTCCGGCGCGACCCGCTGACCCTCGCCATGATGGTGGTGATGCCGGTGATGCAGCTCCTGCTCTTCGGCTACGCCATCAACAACGACGTGCGTCACATGCCCACGGTGGTGCTGGACCACGACCACAGCAGCGCGTCGCGCGACTTCGTCCGCTCCATGGAGGTCACGGGCTACTACGACGTGGTCGGCCACGTGCGCTCTTACGACGAGGTGGAGCGCGCCTTTCGCGCGGGGCGCGCCAAGGTGGCGGTGGTCTTCCCCGAGGGGTACGGCGAAGACGTCGCCGCCCGCCGCGGAGGCACGCTCCAGGTCGTCGTGGACGGCTCCGACCCGCAGACGGTGGCCTCCGCCACCAGCACGGCGGCCAGCCTCGCCGCCGACAGCGGTGCGCGCCTCGGCGCGGTGCGCCCGGTCCCCATCATCAGCACGGAGCCCACGGTCTGGTACAACCCCGAGCTGCGCACGGCCATCTTCGTGGTGCCCGGCATCATCGGCGTGATCCTGACCATGACCATGGTGATGCTCACCTCCATGGCCATCGCGCGCGAGCGCGAGCGCGGCACCCTCGAGGCGCTGATCGTCTCGCCCGTGCGCAGCTACGAGCTGATGATCGGCAAGCTCGTGCCGTACGTCGCGGTCGGCTACGTGCAAGTCACCCTGATCCTCGCGGCGGGGCACCTGGTCTTCGATGTCCCCTTCCGCGGCTCGCTGCCGCTGCTCTACGCCCTGAGCTTCGTGTTCATCGCCGCCAACCTCGCTCTCGGCTTGGTGTTCAGCACGCTCGCCAAGACGCAGCAGCAGGCCATGCAGATGAGCTTCTTCTTCCTGCTGCCCAACATCCTGCTGTCGGGCTTCGCCTTCCCGTGGGAGGGCATGCCTCGCCCCGCCCAGCTGCTCAGCGAGCTGCTCCCGCTCACGCACTACCTGCGCATCGTGCGCGGCATCACGCTGAAGGGCGCGGAGTTCGGGGACGTGTCCCTCGAGCTGCTGTCCATGACGATGATCCTGGTGGGCTTCGTGACGCTGGCGTCACTGCGGTTCCGGAAGAAGCTGGTGTAGGCTTGCGACGAGAGGGCGTGGATCCGCGAGTTCATCGCGGTCACCGTCAACGACCATGTACGTAGACGTCAGCGTGGACGTGGTCCTCAGCGTCAACGTGCTCGTTGCCGTGCTCTTGCTCGTGCTCGTGTCCGATGTCCGTGGTCGTCGTGCACATTGCGACCTGTGCTCGGCACATTGCCGCCCCAGCCCTGACTGAGACTGCCCGAAAGACGAGCGGCGAGGTGGTCGCGACTCGTGACGGCACCGATGTGCGAACACGAGCACGAGCACGACCAGGTCAACGAGCACGACCACGCCTACGACCACGTCGACGACTGCTCCGTAGGCTCTAGCCCCGCCCCGTGAGCGACTTCAAACACAGCGCGCCCAGCTTCGCTACGGCCTCGTCCGTGCGCGCGTCGAAGGGGCTTGCGCAGTTGAGCCGGAGGTACCCGCGGTGCCTCCCCGTCGGCGAGAACAGCGGACCAGGCGCCACGCCCACGCCGCTGCGCAGCGCGCGTCGATAGAGGGGGATGGCGTCCACGCCTTCAGGGAGCTGCACCCACAGCACGTGCCCGCCGGTCGGGCGGGTGCAGCGCGTGCCCGCGGGGAAGTGACGCCGCACCGAGAGGCCGACGGCGCTCACTTGGTCGCGGTAGGCGGCGCGCAGCTTGCGGATGTGCGTGTCGTAGCCGCCGCCCTCGAGGTAGCTGGCCACCACCAGCTGCGGGAGGCTGGCGCTGGCGAAGGACACGGCGAGCTTGGCGTCCAGCACGGCGTCGTAGAAGCGGCCGGGAGCCACCCAGCCCACGCGCAGCCCCGGGGACAGCACCTTGCTGACCGAGCTGCACGACAGCACCCAGCCGCCGCGGTCGTAGGCCTTCAGCGACGTGGGCCGCTGCCCGTCGTGCGCGAGCTCGCCATAGAGGTCGTCTTCGATGATGGGCAGCTTCGCGCGGATGCACAGCTTCACCAGCCGAGCTTTGTCCGCGTCGCTCAGCAGGCTGCCGCAGGGGTTGTTGAAGTTGGGCACCAGCACGCATGCGCTCGCCCCGTCGGCGACCATCCGCTCGAAGAGCCCCAGGTCGATGCCTCGCTCGGGCGTGCTCGGCACCTCGAGCGGGACGCGCCCCATGAACTGGATCTTCTCGATGATGCCGAAGTAGGTGGGCGACTGGACCAGCACGCGGTCCCCCGGCTGCGTGGTCGCCGCCAAGCTCAGGTAGATGGCCTCCATGGCGCCCGTGGTGGTGATGATGTCGCTCGGCTGCAGGTTGGCGCCGGCGTCGGCGGCGTGAGCGGCGATGGCGCGCCGCAAGCGCGCGGGACCCGGTGGCAGCGCATACCCGAAGGCCTCGTCGGGCGACTCGCGCATGATCTTGCTGGCCAGGCGGCTCAACGCGCCGAGCGGCAGGTGCACGGGGTCGGGGAGGGCCGTGCCGAGGGCGACCAAGTCCGGGGCCGCGGTCTCGCGCAGCACCGAGAGGCCTCGCAGCCGCTCGTCTTCGGGCAGCGGCAGCGCGGGCTCGGGCGCCGGCAGCCACAAGCGGGGCGTGTCGCGCACGAAGTACCCGGAGCGCGCGCGCGCCTCCACCAACCCGCGCGTCTCGAGCACGCGGAAGGCATGCTGCGCGGTGGCCACGCTGATGCCCCAGCGGTCCCGCAAGTGCCTCACCGAGGGCAGGCGATGACCGGGCAGCAGCGTCCCGTCGTGGATGAGGCGCTCGAGGCGGTGAGAGACGTCTTCGTAGAGCATGACAGTTGGATCCCGGTGGACCGGTACAGATGCGCAGCAACTCATCTGTACCGGTCAAACTGTTCGACTTCTGAATCTGTGCCTAATGACCCTCGCGCGCCAGGCTCTTCCGCATGCCCAGCAGCGCCCTTCTCCATGCGGCCGCGCAGCCCGCGCCCGTCTCTCCTCCCCGCATCAACGATCGGGCGACCGGCCTCGCCCTGGGCACCGCTGCCGTGGTGGCCTTCAGCCTGACCATGCCGATGACCCGCCTCGCCCTGCGCGACTTCGACCCGCTCACCATGGCGTCGGGGCGAGCGGCCATCGCGGCGCTCCTCGCGCTCCCCCTGCTGCTGGCTCGCCGCGCGCGCTGGCCGGGGACGCGCCTCGCGCTGCGGCTCGCGGCGGTGGGGGTGTGCGTGGCGGTCGGGTTCCCGGTGAGCATCGCCTGGGCGATGCAGCAAGGCAGCGCCTCGCAAGCGGGCGTCATCCTGGGCCTCGCGCCGATGGCCACGGCAGCGTTCGCCGCGCTGCGCTATGGCGAGACGCGTCCCGCGCGCTTCTGGTGGATGTCCGCGGCTGCCACGCTCACGGTGGTGGCCTTTGCGCGCTACCACGGCGGAGGTTCGTTTCGCCCCTCCGACGCGCTGCTCCTGGTGTCGGTGGTCTTCACGGCGGTCGGCTACGGCATGGGCGCGCAGCTCACCCGCGAGCTGTCCAGCGTGGAGGTGATCGCGTGGGCTGTGCTGCTGGTGGCCCCGCTCACCGTGCCATGGGCGCTGTTCTCGATGCGCTCCCTGGACGCGCTCCCGAGCCTTTCGGCCACCTTGGGGTTGGTCTACGTGGGGACCATCTCGCAGCTGCTCGCGTTCGTGCCTTGGTACACCGGGCTCGCCCGCGGTGGCGTGACCACCGTCAGTCAGGTGCAGCTGCTGCAGCCGTTCCTGACCTTCGTGGCGGCGGCCTTGCTGTTGGACGAGCCGCTGCCCGCGACCCTGTGGGTCTTTGGCGGTCTGGTGGCGCTGTTCGTGTGGCTCGGGCGGCGGTGATCGACACGCCTAGCTGGCGATAATGTTATTCGGCAAAAGTTATGCAAGAATACAAACGACTCGAAGTTGTGGTAGAGCACTGGCATTAGGTGACTTATCTCATGATCTTTCGCACTTTGGCCGCGAATGGCTGGCCCTAAGGGGTGACATATCCTAAAGTGGTGCTAAAGTTTCCTCTGAGGCCCGCAACGTATGACCCCCCAGCATGCAGCGAGCGTCGGCAGCCCTTGGCTGCGCGAGCTCGATATTCCGTCCACTCTCGAACGCGTCTTGCTCGATGCGCTGCAGCTCGGCCATGGCGAGATCGTGGTGCACACCGCGGACGGCCAGGACCGCATCTTCCTGGCGGGCGGGGCCATCGCGTGGGTGATCTCCGAGGGCGCCGCGGGCCGGCTGAGCGACGTGATGAAGAGCCGCGGGCTTGCCACGCACGCCACGCTGCAGCGCGTCTTGAAGCAGTGCCGCTCCACGGGCAGCAACTTCGCCGAAGCGCTGGTGGCTGAGGGCGCCGTCGACCGCGAATCCATGCGCAGCGCGTTGCTGGAGCACAACGCGCGCCAGCTGGCCAACCTGGTCGACCGCGCCGCCGCGGGGCGCGTGGTGTTCCACTCGGTGGAGCGTCGCTACGCCTCCGACCTGTGCTTCTCGCTCGTGGAGCTGGCCAACGAAGTCAGCCGTCTCGTCCAAGGTCCGGACTCGGGCGTCCGTGAGATTCATCCAGCCACACCCCCTGTGGCGCTTCCCATCCCCCCCTCAGAAAGCCCTCGGAACCGTTACGATATGTCCACCATCACCAAGAGCCTCGAAGAAATCATGACCCTGGATGGCGCCCTCGCCGCGGCGCTCGTCGACTGGGAGTCCGGCCTGACCCTCGGCACCATCGGTGGCGGTAACGGCCTCGACGTCGAGCTCGCCGCCTCCGGCAACACGAGCGTGGTGAAGGCGAAGATGCGCGTCATGCGCGAGCTGGGCATCCCCGGCGCCATCGAAGACATGCTGATCACCTTGGACACGCAGTACCACCTGATCCGTCCGCTGGTGCGCCACCCCTCGCTCTTCCTCTACGTCGCCATCGACAAGAGCCGCGGCAACCTGGGTCTCGCGCGTCACCGCACGCGCTCCATCGAAGAGGGCCTCAAGCTCTGACGGCTGCGGTGACCGGGCGCGGTCCACGCCACTGGACCGCGCCGGGGGATCCGCTAGGAACGCCGCATGTCGGCCAACGACGAGAGCGATGAGCGGGCCCGTGTCCGCGCGGCCGTGGACGAGGCCAGCGAGGAGGTGGGCCTACCCGTGTGGTACCGCAGCAGCGTCATGCCGCTGATGTCGCTGCCCGAGTCGCGCATGCCGGAGTGCTGCGGCGGAGGGTGCGAGCCGTGTGCCGGGACGCTCACCGAGGTGGCGGTCCGTGCTCAGCGCAAGCTGGCTGGCTGAGCGCCCCGCGCGGCCTTGCGGTCTGGATGTTGCGAACTCATCCTACGGGCGGACTTCCCATGCAGACCGGCACTAAGAGACTCCTGTGGGTGCCTCGCGAGGGTTGGCCTGGCCCCTTCCTGGGGCTCGGATGCGGCTAGCGTGGAGGTTCGCGTTCGCGTTGGCCCTGGGCATCGGCATCGTGCTCACGGCGCAGGGCTTTCTGCACGTGGAGCGGCTCGCCGCACAGCAGGACATGGAGCTGCGCAATGACGCGCTCATCTTGAGCGGCACCCTGGCCGCCGCCGTCCAAGACATCTGGGAGACGTCGGGCCCGAGCGGCGCGACCAAGTTCCTGACGCGCGTGCGCCAGAACTGGCCCCACTCCACCATCCATCTGCGGGTCGCAGGCGAGTCCGACATGGGATCCGTCATCCCTTCCGCCCCGGCCATCGTCTCGGTGGACGCCGACTCGATGCACGCCACGGCGCCCGTCGTGTTGGACGAGCAGGTGGTGGCGTTGGTGGACGTGGACTACGACATCTCGAGCGAGGTCGCTTACTCGAGCGCGGCGGTGCGACAGCAGGTGGCGGCGACGGTCACGGGCATCCTCCTCGCCGGCTTGATCGCGCTGGTGATCGCGATGCGGGTCTTGGGCAAGCCGCTGCAGGAGCTCACGTCGCTGGCCAACACCGTGGCGGAGGGAGACTTCTCCGGTCGGTCCAAGTACTCCGATCGCGAAGACGAGATCGCGGTGCTGGCGGTGGCGTTCGATGCGATGAGCGCCAAGCTCGAGCGGGCGCGTGAGCGCATGGAGCGTGAGCACCGCAAGAGCACGAAGACGCTCGAGGAGCTGCGACACGCCGACCGCCTCACCTTGGTGGGGCGCCTCGCTTCGAGCATCGCGCACGAGCTGGGGACGCCGCTCAACGTGGTGTCGGGTCGCGCGATGATGATCGCCATGGACGACGCGGCCTCCGACGACATCCGCGAGAACGGCAACGTCATCGCGCAGCAGGCGCATCACATGGCAGGCCTGATCCGCGACCTGCTGAACCTGGCTCGCAAGGAGGGCCTCGTGCGGCGTGTCTCGCGCGTGCGCGACGTGGTGGACACGGCCGTGGGGCTGCTGCGCCCGCTCTGTGACGACAGCCGGGTCACGATCAAGGTGGAGGGCCGGAGTGACCTGCAGGCCTACATCCACGAGGGCAAGATCCTCCAGGTGCTGACCAACCTGATGATGAACTCGCTGCACGCGATGCCCGGCGGCGGCACGCTGACGCTGCGCCTCGAGCGCGTGCAGCTCGACTCGCCGAAGGACAAGCACGCCGCGGCGGGCCCCTACGTGAAGCTCACCGTCGAGGACACCGGCGTGGGCATCCATCCCGACAGCCTCGAGACCATCTTCGAGCCGTTCTTCACCACCAAGGACGAGGGGCAGGGCACGGGGTTGGGTCTGACGGTGTGCCACGGTATCCTCCGAGAGCACGGCGGCTTCATCGAGCTGGAGAGCGAGCTCGACCGAGGAACTTCGTTCTACGTTTACCTGCCGAAGTCGGTAGAGGAGTGACATGAGAATCTTGGCCGTGGACGACGACCAGGCGATGTGCGAGCTGATCAAGGCCGCGCTCGCGAAGCAGGGGTTCGAGGTGGAGTGGCGCACGACGGGAGCCGCGGCCATCGCGCTCATCGCAGACGTGGACTTTCAGGCCATCGTCACCGACATCAACTTGGGCGACATGTCGGGGTTCGACATCTGCGAGTACGTCCGCACCAACCGTCCCGACACGCCGGTCATCGTCATCACGGCGTTCGGGGACATGAAGTCGGCCATCACCGCGATTCGGGCGGGCGCGCACGACTTCATCAACAAGCCCATCGACATGGCCATGATGGCGCACGCCATCCAGCGGGCGGTCTCGCACCGCAGCCTGAACGACGAGGTCAAGCGGCTGCGCGCGGAGGTGAAGCGGTCACGAGGCGCCGGCGCGCTGGTGGGTCAGAGCCCCCCGATGATGCAGCTCTACGACTTGATTCAGCGCGTGGCCGACGCGGACGCCTCGGTGCTGATCACCGGCGAGAGCGGGACCGGCAAGGAGCTGGTGGCCCGCGCGCTGCACACCGAGAGCTCGCGACGCGACAAGCCGTTCGTGGCCATCAACTGCGCCGCGGTCCCGGCCAACCTCTTGGAGAGCGAGCTCTTCGGTCACGTGAAGGGAGCCTTCACCGACGCCCGTACGGCGCGTCGCGGGCTCTTCGCGGAGGCCGAGGGCGGCACGTTGTTGCTCGACGAGATCGGCGAGCTGCCACTGGACATGCAGAGCAAGCTGCTGCGCGTGCTCCAAGAGCGCACCGTGCGGCCCGTGGGCGGGAACGCGGAGGTGCCGTTCGACGCCCGTGTGCTGGCGGCCACCAATCGGGACCTCGAGACCGAGGTGGAGGAGGGCCGCTTTCGCGAAGACCTCTTCTACCGCCTGAACGTGGTGCAGCTGCACGTCCCGCCCCTGCGTGCGCGCGGCAACGACATCTTGGTGCTCGCGCAGCACCTGGTGGAGAAGATCTCGGCTCGCATGGGCAAGGGCGTCAACGGGCTCTCCCCGGAGGCCGCGCGCAAGCTCCTCGACTTCGACTGGCCCGGCAACGTGCGGCAGCTCGAGAACTGCATCGAGCGCGCCGTGACCCTCACGCGCTTCGACAAAGTCATGATCGAGGACCTC
Organism: uncultured Sandaracinaceae bacterium; assembly: GCA_964510015.1. Classification (GTDB taxonomy): domain Bacteria; phylum Myxococcota_A; class Polyangia; order Polyangiales; family Houyiibacteriaceae; genus JADJJE01. The sequence continues at coordinate 31,317 of CAZEAA010000009.1, read as the reverse complement.
TTGGACCGTATCCGAGACCACGTGCCGGAGCGTATGACGTTGGTGGAGATGGATCTCGAGCACATGCTGACGCTCCAGGAGCTGGAGCGTCGCTACATCGACCAGGTCTTGCGGGCATCGAACGGGAACAAAGCGCAGGCCGCGCGTACCCTGGGACTCGATAGGCGCACGCTCTACCGTAAAATGGAGCGCATGGAATCAGGGGCCTCGGACGACTCATGACCGCACTCGCCGACTGGCATGCATCGTGCTGCTTCGACTCGGAGAAATGGATGAGGTGTCAACAGCTCCCCTGATCTTCCTCGCGGAGGACGACGCGGCGATGCGCTCCATGCTCCGCATGTTGCTCACGCGGAGCGGCTTCGCGGTGGTGGACTGTCCGGACGGCGCGGCGCTCATCGCCGAGATCGAGCGCACGCGCGAGGGCGGACCTCGGCCCCAGGTGATCATCAGCGACGTCCAGATGCCTGGCGCCAGCGGACTCGACGTGGTGGACACCTCGAGTCGGGTGCTGCCGGGCGTTCCCATCATCTTGATCACCGCGTTCGGTGACGACCGCACGCACCGTCGCGCTCGCGAGCTGGGGGCGACGGCCGTGCTGAACAAGCCGTTCATTCTCGCCGACCTCCAGAACCTGGTGGCGCGTGCCGTGACGGCGTCGAGAGGAGGCTGACCCCGCTCGACGCCGCGGTTGCGCACTTGGACGCGGGAAGGTTCTCAGAACTCGAAGTGCATGCCGGCGTTGAGGCTCAGCTGCGCCCACGACAGGCTCACTCGTACGTCGGGGAACGGGCCCAGCTCTTCGTTGGCGTAGACGCGGTGATAGCGCAGCCCCACGTCCGTGAAGAAGCCGAACGAGCCGAACACGAACTCGATGCCGCCGAGCGCGCCGGCGTTGAAGCCGTAGTAGCGCGTGTCACCGAAGGTGCCCTCGTCAGGCTTCAAGATGGTGAAGCCGAGCGGGAACGTGCCGCGCAGGCGCACCTTGGTGCCGCGCGACTCCACGAGGGGGATGCGGAAGCCGAGGAACGGCGCGATGTCGAAGGCGAAGTCGCGGTCCTCGTACGTGTCGTTGCCGTAGCCGCGAAACTCGGCCATCAAGCCCGCGGCGAAGAGGCCGGCCTGGAAGCCCACACGCACACCGCCGCCGAGCGTGGGGTCGAGGTCGATGTCCCCATCCTGGCGCTCCCCGTCGACGCGCAGCCGATACTCGCCCAAGAAGTCTCCGATGAAGTAGCCCTCCACGTGCGTGTTGTAGCGACTCGAGCGCTGAGCGTTCGCCGTGGTGGGCAGGCCGCCGACCAGCAGAGTCAACGCGACCAGGCCGATGCTGAGAGTGTTTCGTTGCATGCGGACCTTCCAAGCACGAAGCAGGCCAGCCGCGAGCAGGTCATGGATGCCGCTTGCCGCAGGAGGAATTCGCGGATTGCACACCCGTCGCGCCTCAGGTGTGACAAAGCGCCACACTAGGCGCGCCCGTCACGCGGGAGCCACGCGAGCGAAGTGCTCCTGCAGGGTGCGCAGGACGTCGTCGGGGTGGGTGAGGGGACCCATGTGGCCGGCCTTCGGCAGCTCCACCAGCGCTGCGTGCGGGAAGGCCGTGGCCGCGAGGGTGAGCGTGGTGGCGCGCGATGCGGCGGTGGTCCGGCCACCGAGCAGCAACGTGGTGGGTGCCGGGTGCGCGTGCTCATGGAACCGACGCGGGTCCGTGAAGATGGCGCGCACCTCCTGGGACATCTTCCAGCCCCACGTCTCGGTCTGCGCGCGCGCGGCGTCCGGCATGCGCGCCCAGGAGCCCGGCCGGTTCCAGTAGTCGATGAACGTCTCGAGCCACTCGGGGGTGCCCATGCGCGCTTCGTCTGTCAGGAACCAGGGGTGCTCCGCGAACAGGCGCACCTCCGCGGCCGCACTCGGATCAACGGAACGGCCGCTCTCGAGCTCGCGGAGCAGCGCACCGAACAGCACCGGCTCGTAGAGGAACAGCGAGCGCACGCGCGGACCGAGCTCCTTGGCCAAGTACAGGGCCAGCAGGCCACCGTAGGAGTGCGCGACCAGGTGCACCCCGGTGTCCGCGGGCGCGGCCTCGTCGAGCGCGCGGGTGAGATGCCGGAGCTCGTCGTCGAGCGTGAACGGCGTGCCGCGCCGCAGCGGCGGGTTGGGTGCGTAGCCCAGGTTGGCCGGCGCGAGCCCCTGCATGCCGGGAGCCACGCCCGCTGCCATGCCGGACCAGAGCGCCGGCGTGGTGCCGGTGGAGTGCAAGAACAGCGTGACGTCGGCCATGGTGATTGCTCGGGGGGGACGAAGACGCTAGCACGCGGGAGCGGCGTCATGGAGCGGCGCCACGTTGCGGCGCCGCTGGGAGCGGAGTAGCCATGGCGGGTGCGTTCGCCCCGCGACACGTTGATCCTCAAGCCCCGGCTGCAGTCCGCCGCGGACACGCTGCGCCCCACGCGCGCGGAGATCGACCTCGACGCCGTGGTCCACAACCTGGGGGTGGCGCGCGACATCGCCGGCACCAGCCGGGTGCTCGCGGTGGTCAAGGCCGATGGCTACGGGCACGGCGTGGTGCCGGTCGCGCGCCGCCTCCAAGAAGTGGGCGTGTACGGCTTTGGTGTGGCGCTCGCCGAAGAAGCGCTCGAGCTGCGCCAGGCGGGCATCCACACCGAGATCGTGGTGCTCAACGGCGTGCACGGCGGCGCGCACGAAGAGGTGGTGGCGGCGGGCCTGACGCCGGTGGTCTACGAGCTGCCCGAGCTGCGGGCCTTCGTGGAGGTGGCGGTGGGCCGCGGTGTACCCGTGCGCGTGCATCTCAAGGTGGACACCGGCATGAGCCGGCTGGGCGTGCCTTGCGCCGCGCTGCCCCAGTTCCTGGATGCGCTCGATGCGCTGGGTCCGAAGGGAGCCATCCTCATCGAGGGCTGCATGACGCACCTGAGCTCGGCGGACAGCGATGCGGACGTGACCCGCGAGCAGCTCCGCCGCTTCGACGAGGCCGTGGCGGTGGTGCGCAGTCGTGGGCACCGACCCACGTTGTTGCACGCGGCCAACACCGCGGGTGCGTTCCTGCACCCGGAGTCGCGCTACAGCATGGTGCGCCTCGGCAGCGCGCTGTTCGGCTACGGCCCTCCCGGCACCGAGCAAGCGGGGCTGCGGCCGGCGATGCGCCTGCGCACCGAGATCATCTCGCTGCGCGCGGTCCCCGCTGGAACGCGCGTGGGCTACGACGGCACCTTCACGGCCGACCGCGAGCGCCTCATCGCGACCATCCCGGTGGGCTACGGCGACGGGTTCATCCGCGCCACCAGCAACCGCGCCGAGGTGTTGGTGCGCGGGCAGCGCTGTCCGGTGGTGGGCAACGTGTCCATGGACCTCACGGGCATCGACGTGACCGAGGTGCCGGGTGTGCAGCTGGGCGACGAGGTGGTGCTGCTCGGGCAACAGGGGGGCGACGCCATCGACGCGCACGAGCTGGCGCGCTCGGCCGGCACCATCCACTACGAGGTGCTGACCAACGTGTCGCGCCGCGTCCCGCGCTTCTACGGCGGCTGAGTCGCTAGCGAGCGGCCAGCCGCGCGTCGCTCTCGATCTGTCGGCTGACGATGCCGGCCAGGAACTCCATGAACGCGCGCACCCGCCGCGGCATGTGACGGCGGTCGGGGTACACCAGCGCGATGGGCAGCGGCGCGGCGCGGAAGGCCGGCAGCACCTCCACCAGGGTCCCCGCGCGCAGCTCCTCGTGCAGGCCCACGCGCGGCGTCTGGATGATGCCCAGCCCCGCGCGGCACGCTGCCGAGTAGGTGGTGGACCCGTTCACGGTGATGACGCCGGGCATGGCCACCTCGTGCACGGCGCCGCTCACGGGGTCCACGTACTCGAAGCCATCGGCGGAGACCCCGAGGGTGAGGCTGTAGCGCACGAGGCGGTGGTGGCGCAGGTCCTCGAGCGTCTTCGGCACACCATGGGCAGCCGCGTACCCGGCGCTCACGCAGTTGATCATCGGATACGCCCCGAGCGGACGAGCGATGAGCCCAGAGTCCACGCGCGTGCCGGCGCGCACCACGCAGTCGAAGCCCTCGCGCACCACGTCCACCATGCGGTCGGTGCTGCTGAACTCGATCTCGAGGGCAGGGTGGGCAGCGAGGAACGTCGGCAGCTGCTCGATGACCGTGTCGGCGAGGCCGAGCGACATGTCCACGCGGATGCGCCCCGAGAGCGGCGCGTCCTCGCCGTGGAAGAGCGACGCCAGCTCCTCGAAGTCGTCGAGCAGGTCACGGGCGCGGGCGTAGAAGATCTCCCCGTCGCGCGTGAGGGTCACGCGACGCGTCGTGCGCTGCAGGAGCCGGGTCCCCAGGCGCTCTTCGAGCTGCTGCACGGCCGCGGAGACGCTCGCTCGCGGGACGCTCAGGGCGCTGGCGGCGGCGGTGAAGCTCGACAATTCGGCCACCCGCAGGAACACGCGCGTGGCGTCCATCACGTCCATGCCGGCAGGATGAAGCGGGTCGGAAGATTAGTCGATGATTCTGGTCAGTGATGCCAGGCAGGAGGTGTTTATTCGATGAAGTGCCGGCAATAGATTGCTCGACGTCGCGCTGTGCGACTCGTCACCTGGAGCTTCCCCATGTCGAACCCCATCGCCCTCATCACCGGTGGCAGCCGTGGCCTCGGACGCGCTGCTGCCCTCGCGCTCGCCGAACACGGCGTGGACCTCATCCTCACCTACCGCACCGAGCAGGCAGCCGCGCAGGAGCTGGTGACCCAGCTACAGGCGCAGGGCCGTCGCGCGGCGGCGCTGCCCCTCGACGTGGGCGACACCAAGAGCCTCCCGGCGTTCGCCGACGCGGTCCGCGAGGTGCTCACCACGCGCTTCGAGCGCAGCACGTTCGACCACCTCGTGAACAACGGTGGTCATGGGTTCCATGCGCCAATCCATGCCACGCGCGAAGAGGACTTCGACCGCGTCCTGAGCGTTCACCTGAAGGGTCCGTTCTTCCTGACGCAAGCGCTGCTGCCCGTGATCGCCGACGGAGGGAGCATCCTCAATCTGTCGTCGGGGCTCACGCGCTTCGCCCTCCCGGGTTACGCCAGCTACGCGGCCGCGAAGGGGGCCGTGGAGGTGCTCACGCGCTACCTCGCGGTGGAGCTCGCCGACCGTCGCATCCGCGTCAACACGCTCGCTCCCGGAGCCATCGAGACGGACTTCGGCGGCGGCACGGTGCGCGACAACGCCGCACTCAACGCGATGATCGCGGGGCAGACCGCGCTCGGACGCGTGGGCCGGCCCGACGACATCGGGCCCGTGGTGGCGATGCTGCTGTCGCCCGCCAGCGGGTGGATCAACGCGCAGCGCGTGGAGGCCTCGGGCGGCATCCACGTGTGATCACGAGGCCGCGCGCTGGGGAGCGGTCCCCAGCTGGCGCAGCTGCTCGCTCACCACGGCGATGTCTCGCTGGCAGTCCTCGATGTTGCCGGCGTACTCGATGACGTGCACGCCGGTGATGTACCAGCCTCCGACGACGATCAGCACGGCCTGCACCGCGATGGCGAGGGCGATCCAGAAGCCCCACAGGAAGAACGCGGGCACGGCCAGGATGCCCAGCGCGCCCAGGTTGATGGCGTTGTTGCGGTCTCGCGTGGCGGCGTCGCGCAGCGTCACCAGGCGTTCCAGCTCGAGGCGCAAGATACGCAGGCGCTCGCGCAGCGACTCCGCGGTGTCGGCGTGGCTCTCGCGGGGCTTGGTCATGGCTCGTCCTCCGGTGAAAGGTTGCTCAGCATCGTCTCGAGGGCGCTCACCGCGGCGGCGAGCTGGGCCTCGGGCAGCCCCTGCACGGCCTGCGCGCGCACGGCACCGCCCAGCGGCACCAGCTTGGCTTCGAGGCGCCGCCCCGCCGGGGTGAGGAACAAGCGCGGGGTGCGCCGGTCCGCGGGGTCGGGCCTGCGCTGCACCCAGCCCTCGGCTTCGAGGCGCGACACCATGCGGCTCAGCTGCCCCTTGTCCTTCAGCGCAATGTCGCCGAGGCGCGCTTGCGGCAGGCCGTCCTCGGCCCACAGCGCGCGCATGAGGCGCCACTCCTCCACGGTGATGGAGAAGCCCGCCTCGCGCAGCTTGATGAGCAGCGACCGCTGGAACGCCTGGCCCACGCGTGCGCTCAGATAGCCGATGGTGCGCGTGAGCTCGAGCTCGGGCCGCAGCTGGTCGGTGCGCGTGGAGGTGGGCGGGGCGTTCTTCGCCATGCTCTGACTCTGGGGTCAATGGTTGATGATGTCAACCGTGTGACCCCGACGCAGCACAGCCCCGCGGGTGGCAGGGCTGTGGAGGGGACACCGGCCTCTGTCAGGGCTGCGCGTTCGGGTCCGCCTCCGCCGGCGCGGGCTCTTCCTCGATGGCGGTGGCGGCTGCCGACTGGAAGGCCATGAAGCCGTTCGCGGCCGCCAGGATGACGCGCTCGAAGGTCGCGTTGTCGACGCTGTAGGTCACGTCCACCACCGTGCTGTTGGCCACGATCTCGGCGCTCGCGAAGAGCCCCTCGAAACCCGCGGCGGCGAGCTCGGGGCTCTGCTGACCTTCCGCAATCTTGTCCCGTAGTGCGGCGGCGAGCGCGGCCGCGGCGGCCTCGTCGTCGAAGAGCGCGAAACCCTGCAGGCGAAGGGGGTCGGCCACGTCCAGCCAGCCGCCGAACGAGACGGCGTTCGCGCGCATGGGGAACTCCGACAGGTTGTCGCTGCGGAAGCTGTGCGAGACCTCGCTCGCGAACGTGACCGTGTGCTGACCGAGCTGCGCCCGGCGCGTGGCGTCCACCATCACGTCGCTCTCGGGCCCGGCGGGGGGTGACAGGCCGTCCAGCCGGTCGAGGGCGGCCAGCACCCACCGGTCGCTGCCGAACAGCAGCGTGTGGTCGTAGGCCAGCGCCAACACGGTGGGTCCGTCGCGGCGCAGCGCGTGCTCGCGGTGCGTGCCCGGGGTCTGCGACGCCGCGAAGGTCTCGAGGTCGGCCGCGCTGAAGCGCCCGCGCGCCACGATCAGCAGGTCCTCGCTGCCGTCGCTGGCGGCCTCGTGGAGGAACGCGAGGGCCACGCGGTCGATGCGGTTGATCAGGTCGCGCACGCTGGCCGCCTGGCTGTCCATCACGGGCTCGAGCACTTCGTCCACGCGCGCCATGAAGGGCGCGTTGCGCACCGTCGCCACGTCCACGTCCAGCACCGCTTGGGTATCGGGCGGCAGCAGGGAGATCGGGTCGAGCGCGGTGTGTCGGGAAGGATCGCGCGACGAGGGCGCTCCTCCGCCACAGCCCAGCACGGACAGGGAGGCGAACACGCACAGGAGTGTGCAGGAGGTCAGCGAACGCGAGGGCGCGACGGCCCGAGGGTGGATGAGCATCCGCGCAAGCTAGCAGCGCGTCGCGGCAGGGCGAAAGTGGCGCGCCACCGTTCGTGGTGGCTCAGGCTTGTGCGTCGCCCTGTCCCGCCCCGCGAGCACCCACCCGCGCCGCGCGCGCGCGGCCGCCTCGCTCCTGGTAGCCGAGCAGCGGGCGGAAGTGCACGAACGAGTCCACCGGGTGGTGCGTGGGCAGGCCCTGGATGGTGAACGGCCGCGTGGCGTCCGGCTCGATGTGGAAGCGGCGCAGCAGCGTGGTGATCTGGATGCGCAGCTGCATCTGCGCGAAGTTGCGGCCGAGGCACAGGCGCGGCCCGCCACCGAAGCCCACCATGTACTTGCCCTTGGCCTGGTCCTCGCCGCGCGCGGGGTCCCAGCGGCCCGGGTCGAACGCGTGCGGGTGCGGGAAGGCCTCGGGACAACGCTGGCTCATCCACGGGCTCCAGAACACGGGGGTCCCGGCCGGCACGGTGTGGCCACCGAACTCGAAGTCGCGCATGGCGGTGCGCGGGAACATGGTGAGGCTCGGTCCGCAGCGCTCCACCTCGCGCAGGAACCAGCTCACGGTGTGGAGCTTGGCGCTGCCCTTCAGCTGATAGGGCTCGTCGCCCAGCGCGTCCCACACGTTCTCGCGGATGCGGTCCTGCCACTCGGGGTGGTGGGCCAAGAGGTGCAGCACCCACGAGCCCGCGCTCGCGGTGGTGTCGTAGCCCGCCCAGAACAGCAGCATGGTGTGGTGGATGACGTCGTCGATGGGCAGGTAGCGGCCGTGCTCGTCCTTGTCCTGCGCCAGGCGCCCCAAGAAGCCCTTGGGCTCGGGGTCGCGGCGCGCGCGCTCGATGTGCGGGCGCAGCATGTCCACCAGCACGTCGCGCGACTTGAGACCGCGGTCGAGGATGCCGTTCGGGTAGCGCAGCTTGGTGTGCGCCATGGCGCCCACGATCATGGCCTCGAAGTGCGGGCGCATCGCGTCGAGCTCGCTGCCGTCCTTGAGCCCCGTGAGCGCCAACGCCGACGCCTCGAAGGTGGCGCGCTGCGCGATGTCGTAGACGTCGCCGTGCGGCTTGCGCTCGAGCTGGTCCGCCGCGGCCTCCCAGATGCCCTGCACCTGGTCGATGACCTCACCGAGGCCCAGGCGGTTCACGGCGGGCTCGAGCAGCGCGCGCGCGCGCAGGTGCTCCTCGCCGTCCATCACGAGCACGTTCTGCTTGAACAGCTTGCCGAACGCGAGCTGCCCATAGCCGCCCGCGTAGGAGAAGTTCTCGCGCCCGCTCACCATGATGGTGCGGTTGGCCTCGGCGCCCATCATCCACACCACGGGGTACACGAGGCTCGAGCGGAAGATGGGGCCGTGCTTCAGGTAGCGCTCCTCGAAGAACGCGAACGGGTTCTGCACCATCGCGCGGAGCTCGAGGGGCGAGGAGGTGCCGGGGATGGCGCGGAAGCGAGGATCGATGGCGTAGCGCATGGTCGTCTTCGAGAGCAGAGGGGGCAGAGGAAGGTCAGGTGAGGCCGCGCGTCACCAGCGCGGCCAGGCGGTCGAGGAAGGCGGCGTCGGTGAGGTCGAAGCCCGTCACCAGCGCGCGCAGGATCAGGGGGCCGACCAGCGGCTCCGCGAGGTCGATGGCCGTGCTGTTCGCCGGCAGCTCGCCGCGCAGCACCGCGCGCTCCACCACGGTGTCGAACGGGCCACTGCGCGTGAGCCAGAACTCGGCGGCCCAGGCGCTCAGCTCGGCGTCGTGCGGCGCGTCCGACACCACCATGCGCACGATGGCCTGGGTGATGGGCTGCGCCAGGTAGTGGCCGAACTGATGGGCGAGCGCGCGCACGTCTCCCACGAACGAGCCCGTGTCGGGCGCCTGCATGGCTTGGTCGTCGTAGTCGGCGCAGGCCTCGCGCACGAGCGGCTCGAGGCTCCCCCAGCGCCGGTAGAGCGTGGTCTTGTGGACGCCCGCCTCGTGCGCGATGGCGTCCATGGTCAGCCCCACGCGCCCCTCGCGGACGAGGATGCCGAGGGCCGCGTCGAAGACCTGACGCTGCACGCGCTCACTGCGGCCCTTGGGCCGGCGGGTGATCTCGGAGGCGTCTCGGGACGCGTGCGCGTGCGGGTCCGACATGCCCGCCCGTCTTAGCGGGGTCTGTCTGCTAATGCAACTTGAAGTTGCGTTTTGTTGGCGCGGACTCGTTCTCGATGGAATCAGGGCTCCTCTTGTGGGTTTGACAGGGCCCCACCTCCCACGCAGGGCACCTCCATGACCTCTCGGTTCTCCTCCCTCCCTTCCTTCTCTCTGCTCCTCGGTCTCGCCCTCGGTGCCTGCGGTGGCCCCGCCACGGGCACCGTCACTACGCCGCTCGACCAGAACGAGGGCCGCTCCGCGCGCACGGCCATCGAGGCCGCCATCTCCGGCACCCATCGCTCCGCGGAGAGCCGGGCGCGCGACGAGTTCCGGCACCCGCTCGACACGCTCATGTTCTTCGGGCTCGAGCCCGGCATGACCGTCGTGGAGATGAGCCCGGGTGGCGGCTGGTACACCGAGATCCTCGCGCCCGTGCTGCAGCACGACGGTCGCTTGGTCGCCGCGGCCCCGCCTTCCGACACGGAGTACGGCATTCGCTTCGACGCGTTCCTCGCCACCAACCCCGAGCTGTACGGTGGCATCGAGCGCGTGACGTTCAACCCGCCCAACGTGACGAGCCTCGGGCCCGACAACTCGGCGGACATGGTGGTCACCTTCCGCAGCACGCATGGCTGGATCAACCGGGGCTTCGCGCCTGCGGTCTATCAGGCGATGTTCAACGTGCTGAAGCCCGGTGGCGTGCTCGGCGTGGAGCAGCACCGCGGTCCCGAGGGGATCAGCGCCGAGAGCGGCTACGTGCCCCAGGCGACCGTCGTCGCGCTGGCCGAGGCGGCGGGCTTCGTGCTCGAGGCCGAGAGCGAGATCAACGGAAACCCCGCGGACGACCATGACCACCCGGAGGGCGTCTGGAGCCTTCCGCCCACGCTGCGCAACGTCACCGACGAGAACCGCGCGGAGTACGAGGCCATCGGCGAGTCCGACCGCATGACCCTGCGCTTCCGCAAGCCGCTCGCGCCGTGAGCCGCGCGCAGAGCTAGCGTGCTGGGCTTCTACCTGAAGAAGGCGCTGGGGATGGCGCTCATGCCCATCCCCCTGGTGCTCGTGGCGCTGTGCGTGGGGCTCTTTCTGCTGCGGCGTCGGCCGCGCGCAGGGAAGGGCGTCATCGCGGGGGCCACGTTGTTCTTGCTGCTCACCAGCTGGCAGCCCGTGGCGGACAGCCTGCTCGCGCCCTTCGAGGACGACTACCCTCCGTTCGACGTGCGGCGGCCGGTGGACGTGGTGGTGGTGCTCGGCGGGTGCCACAGCACCGATGAGTCCATGCCGCCGGCCGCACAGCTGTGCGCCACGTCGCTGCACCGGCTCACCGAGGGGCTGCGCATCCTGGGCGCCAACCCCGACGCGAGGTTGTTCGTGTCCGGCTTCG
>CAZEAA010000009.1:14660-20344 GCA_964510015.1 uncultured Sandaracinaceae bacterium | reverse complement strand
AGCGGGTTCTGCGCGAGGCTTGCGCGCGGGATGCGCCGAACGCGGCCCAGCGGCGCCTTGGCACCATGCTTGCGTAGGGCGCCTGTGTGGACGCTCGGATCTGGAGTTTGGCGTGGCTCGCCTTGGCCGCCGCCTGTGATGGTGGCGCGGCCGAGTCGCGGCGCGACGTGGAGCCGCCTGAAGCGCGCTACCCCGTGACCATTCCCACGCCGCGGGTGCTGGAGGGCTTGCCCGTGGGCCCGCTCGACGTCTCGGGGCGGCCCACGGTGGTGGCCTGCGGGACCTGCCACGAAGCGGGGGAGCCCCGTGAGTTTCCCGCCAGCGCGGGCGAGGTGGGCGCGCCGCACGCGGGGCTGTCGCTCCGCCACGGTGAGCTGCCCTGTGCTTCGTGCCACGCGCAGGCCGACCGCAGCGCGCTGCACTTGGCCGACGGCACCGACATCCCGCTGACGGACGCGCTGCGCCTCTGCGCGCAGTGCCACGGCCCGCAGTACCGCGACTATCGCCACGGGGCGCACGGTGGCATGCGCGGCCACTGGGACCTCTCCCGTGGGCCGCGGGAGCGGAACCACTGCGTGGCCTGTCACGACCCGCACGCCCCCGCGTTCGGGCAGTTCGAGCCGGTGCCCGGCCCCCGCGACCGCTTTACGGGAGCCGCCGCGCCCCACGGAGACACCCATGACGGAGACCCCCATGACTGACGACATCAGCCGACGCCGGATGCTGAAGGCCGCCGGGGCCACGCTGGGGGCCGCAGCCTTCGCGCGCGCCGTGGCGCCGCTCGCGCAGGTCGCCGAGGCCACCAGCATGGAGGAGCTGCTCACGCAGCACTACAAGGAGCTGAGCGCCGACGACAAGCGCCGGCTCATCGCCCGCCTCGAGGCCGAGACCGAGCACCGCTACGGCGCGGTGGTCACCATCCGCGACATCGAGGCCCGCGCGGGGGTGCAGTTCGCCTACGCGCTCAACCTGAGCGTCTGCATCGGGTGCCGGCGCTGTGCCGACGCGTGTCACCAAGAGAACAACCACGACAGGCGCACCAATCAGTCGTACATCCGCGTGCTCGAGATGGAGCAGGGCTCCATGGACATGGAGCGCGGCACGGTGCACTACGACCACACCGTTCCGGCCCCCGGCAAGTTCTACATGCCGGTGCAGTGCCAGCAGTGTGAGAACCCGCCCTGCACGCACGTGTGTCCTGTGGAGGCCACCTGGCAGGAGGCCGACGGCATCGTGGTGGTGGACTACAACTGGTGCATCGGCTGCCGCTACTGCGAGGCCGCGTGCCCGTACCACGCGCGCCGCTTCAACTGGACGGCGCCCGAGATCCCGGCCGAGGAGATCAACCCCGACCAGGGCCTGCTCTCCAACCGCATCCGCCCGCAGGGCGTGGTGGAGAAGTGCACGTTCTGCCTCCACCGCACCCGCGACGGGCGTCTGCCGGCCTGCCTCGAGGCGTGCCCGACCGGCGCGCGCGTGTTCGGAAACATGCTGGACCCCGACTCCGAGATCCGCTGGGTCCTCGACAACAAGCGCGTCTTCGTCCTGAAAGAAGAGCTCGGGACGCGCCCACGCTTCTACTACTTCTTCGACAACTGAGCGTGCCGTGAACCACCCCACCACCAACCCCGACGAGCGCCCCGGCGAGGTCCGCCACGTGGTCAGCTACCCGCGCTTCCTGCTGGACGCGCTGGACGAGGCCACCGAGGGGTCGCGGCTCTTCTATGCGTGGATGTTCGTCCTGACGGCCATCGCGCTGGTGGGCGCGAACGCGTGGGCCAACCAGGTGGTGGAGGGCATGGGCGTCACCAACATGACGGACCACGTGTCGTGGGGGCTCTACATCGCGAACTTCACGTTCGCCGTGGGCCTCGCCGCGGGCGGCGTCATGATGGTCATCCCGGCCTACGTCTACGACGACCACGAGATGCACCGCGTGGTCATCATCGGTGAGGTCCTGGCCATCGCGGCCATCGTCATGTGCTTGATGTTCGTGGTGGCCGACCTCGGTCGCCCCGATCGCTTCTGGCACATGATCCCGGGCCTCGGGCGCTTCAACTGGCCCATGTCCATGCTCACCTGGGACGTGCTGGTGCTGAACGGCTACCTGCTCATCAACCTCCACGTGGTGGGCTACATCATCTATCAGCGCTGGCTCGGGCGAGAGCCCAACCCGAAGTGGTACCTGCCCTTCGTCTTCCTCTCCATCGCGTGGGCCATCTCCATCCACACCGTGACGGCGTTCCTCTACGCCGGCCTCGGCGGCCGCCCGTTCTGGAACTCGGCGCTGCTGGCCCCGCGCTTCCTCGCGTCGGCGTTCGTGACCGGGCCCGCGTTCATCGTGCTGTCGCTGCAGGTGGTAAAGCGCACCACCGACTTCTACGTGCCGCGCGCCGCGCTGACCACGCTGGTGTCCATCATCCGCGTCACCGCGCCCATCAACCTGTTCATGCTCGGCGCCGAGCTGTTCGCCGAGTTCTACGCGGGCGGCGCTCACGTGGCCTCGGCGCGCTATCTGTTCCTGGGGCTGCACGGGCACTCCGAGCTGGTGCCGTGGATCTGGACCGCCGTGAGCTTCAACGTGTTCGCCGCCGTGGTGCTGCTCACGCCGCCGCTGTCTGCGCGGCCGTGGCTGCTGAACCTGGCGCTGATGCTCACCTTCGTGGGCGTGTGGATCGAGAAGGGCATGGGCTTGATCGTGCCCGGCTTCATCCCGTCCACGCTGCACGAGATCGTGCCGTACACGCCCAGCCTCACCGAGTGGAAGGTGATGGCGGGCGTCTGGGCCGCCGGGCTGATGGTGTTCACCGTGGGCCTGCGCGTCGCGCTCGGCGCGATGACGGGGGCCATGCGCGCCGATGATGCCGATGATGCCGATGATGCCGACGACGCCGCGCTGGACGCGAACGTGAGGGGAGGCCACTGATGCCCATCTCCGGCCTGGTGCTGACCCTGGACCGCGATGACGCTGCGTGCGCGGCCGCGCTCTCCGACCTGCGCGCGTTCCCGGCGCTCGAGCTGGGTGAGCACTCTGCCGGGCGACTGGCCGCCGTGCTGGAGGCGGACGACTACGCGCGCCATGACGCGCACCTGGCGGCGCTGCGGGCCGTGCCCGGCGTGGTCTGGGTGGACGTGGTCTTCCACGACTTCTCCGACCTGCGCGACTTCGAGCGACCCCCGCGCGGGCGTCGCCCTGACCTTTGCACGGATGATGGAGGTGCTCATGGAGCGGCGTGACTTCTTGAAGGCTTCGGCCATGAGCGCGGCCAGCGCGGCCGTGCTCGCCCGCAGCGTGAGCGCCGACGAGCCCGATGCGCTGGACCCGGCCATCCGCGAGCAGGTGGGCAGCGGCGTGACGTGGGACAAGGCCCCGTGTCGCTTCTGCGGCACCGGCTGTCACGTGCAGGTGGGCGTGCGCAACGACCGCGTGGTGGCCATCGCCGGCGACCGCCAGGCCGCCGTCAATCGTGGGCTGCTGTGCGTGAAGGGCTACCACGTGGGGCTCGCGCTCTACGGCGGTGACCGCCTCACGCGCCCCATGCTCAAGCGGGGCGACGTGCACGTGCCCATCTCGTGGGACGAGGCGCTCGGCATCATCGCGGACCGCATCGAGGGCAACCCGGCGGGCTTCGCGTTCTACGGCTCGGGCCAGTGGACCATCCCCGAGGGCTACGCCGCCCAGAAGTTCATGAAGGGGGGTCTCGCCAACAACCACATCGACCCCAACGCGCGCCTCTGCATGGCGTCGGCGGTCACCGGGTTCCTTTCCACCTACGGCGTGGACGAGCCCGCCAGCTGCTTCGACGACCTCGAGCACGCCAACGTGGTGATCCTGTGGGGCAACAACCCCGCCGAGATGCACCCGATCCTCTTCTCGCGGATGATCGACCGGCGCGCGCGGGGCGAGGACCTGCGCATCATCGACATCGGGACGCGGCGAACGCGCACCACCGGCTTCGCGGACGACTACCTCGAGTTCCGGCCGCAGTCGGACATCGCGATCCTCAACGGCATCCTGCACCTGCTGGTCGAGGACGGCACCTACGACCGCGAGTTCGTGGAGCGCCACGTGGCATTCCGGCGCGAGGAAGACGCACCCGACCTGATGGGTGTCGCCACCGACTTCGACACGTTCCGCGCGGCCATGAGCGAGTACACCCCCGAGCGGGTGCAGGAGCTCTCGGGCGTGCCGGCCGCGAAGATCCGCATGTTGGCTGGGCTGTTCGCGGACCGCGACCTGCGCATCACGAGCCTGTGGTGCATGGGCGGCAACCAGCACACGCGCGGCACGGGCGTGAACCGGCAGATCCACGCCATCCACCTGCTCTCGGGGCACTGGGGCCGGCAGGGCGATGGGCCGCAGAGCCTCACGGGCCAGCCCTCGGCGTGCGGCACCGCGCGCGAGGTGGGCACGCTCTCGCACGCGCTGCCCGGCGGCCTGCTGGTGGCGAACCCGGAGCACCGCCATCACGCCGAGGAGATCTGGAACCTCCCCGAGGGGCGCATCAACGCCACGCCGGGAGCGCACGCCGTGGAGATGTGGCGCCGCTTCTCCACCGCGGCGAGCGAGGGCGGCGACATCGACACCATCTGGGTGCAGGTCACCAACCCGGCGCAGTCCCTGCCCAACACGAAGGCCCTGTTCGAGCCCAGCCGCAGCATCCCGGGCAAGTTCCTGATCGTCTCCGACGTGTACCCCACCGCCACCGCGCGGGCGGCGGACCTGATCCTGCCCTCCGCCATGTGGGTGGAGAAGAACGGCATGGTGGGGAACTCGGAGCGCCGCACGCAGCAGTGGTTCAAGATGGTGAACCCGCCCGGAGAGGCGCGCGACGACGCGTGGCAGGTCATCGCCGTGGCGCGAAAGCTGTTCGACCGCGGTCACCTCGGCATGCGCGACAAGGATGGGCGCTTCCTCTTCCACATGACCAACGCGCAGGGCGCCGAGGTGCCGGTGTGGGACTTCCGGCGCTACTACGACGTGAACGTCGACCAGCAGCTGTTCGAAGAGTACCGGCGCTTCTCGCGCTACAAGCACAAGGACCTGGCGCCCTACGTGGAGTACACGCGGGCTCGCGGGCTGCGCTGGCCGGTGGTGGAGCGCGACGGAGTCTGGGAGGAGACGCGCTACCGCTTCGTCGAGGGCGAAGACCCCTATGTGGAGGCCGGTAAGGGCTTCCAGTTCTATCACTCCACCTCGAGTGACGACCGCGCGCAGGTCTGGATCCAGCCGTACGTGGCGCCGCCCGAGGAGCCCGACACGGAGTACCCGTTCTGGCTGTGCACCGGCCGCGTGATCGAGCACTGGCACACCGGGTCCATGACCATGCGCGTGCCGCAGCTGCGGCGGGCCATGCCGGAAGCCTACGTGGAGCTGCACGCGAGCGACGCGCGCCGGCTCGGCGTGGAGAACGGAGACGTGGTGCGCCTCGAGACGCGGCGCGGCGCCATCGAGATCGCGGCCTGGATCGACGGGCGCGGACGCCCTCCGGAGGGCTCGCTGTTCGTGCCGTTCTTCGACGAGCGGCTGGCCATCAACGAGCTGACGCTCGAGGCCTACTGTCCCATCTCGAAGCAGCCGGACTACAAGAAGTGCGCGGCGCGCGTGGTGCGCGTGGCCCGCAGCGCGGGGTCCCGTGAGTGACGAGGCGCCGGTGGGATCCCCCGGCGCCCCTGCCCACACG
>CAZEAA010000009.1:0-14650 GCA_964510015.1 uncultured Sandaracinaceae bacterium | reverse complement strand
CGGAAGCCGCTGGCGGTCGGTGTTCCTGGCGAGCGCCGTGGTGGTGGCGGCCGTGGGCTACATGACCGGTACGCGCCACGCCGAGCAGCCGCGCGGGTACTCCGCCGTGACGGATCCGGGCCAGAGCGCAGCCACGGCGCCACCCCAGGCCGGGATGGAGTCCGCGCGCTACGCCGACCGGCGCGCCACGCAGCTGCTGGCGCTCGAGTCCATGCGGACCCCACAGGCCGCTGGCACCGACGCGCTTCCGCACGACCCGGTGGCCTACGCGCAGGCCATCGCTGCGCGGCGCACGGCCCGCGCGTACGACGGAGCGCCGCCCACGGTGCCACACGCGGTGGACCAGCACGGGGCGCCCGCTTGCCTTGCGTGTCACGCCGAGGGCATGCGGGTGGAGGGGCGGGTGGCTCCGATCATGAGCCACGAGCGCTTCGACAGCTGCCTGCAGTGCCATGCGCTGGCCGAGAGCCCGCTCCCGCGGCGCGCGCCGCTCCCCCACTCGGTCAGTGAGGTGAACACCTTCTTGGGTCTCACCGAGCCCGAGCGCGGCGAGCGTGCCTGGCCCGGGGCGCCGCCCACCATGCCGCACCGCACGTTCATGCGCGAGCGCTGCGACAGCTGCCACGGAACGCAAGCCTCGGGGCTCACCACCAGCCACCCGTGGCGGCAGAGCTGCCCGCAGTGTCACGCGCCCTCGGCGACCGCGGACCAGCGCCCGCGCTCCACTCTGGCGCCGCTTCCCGGGCTCAGCCCGCTCAGCCCGCTCAGCATGGTGAGGCCGCGATGAGCCGCGACCTGCCGCTCGGCCGCCGTGACTTCCTGCTGGCGCGCCTGCGGCCCGTGCTGGCGGGGCGTGTTGCGGCAGCGGGCGCGCCGTCCGGGCTCGCTGCAGCGGAAGAGTCGGCACCGGCGCCTCCTTGGGCCCGGCCCAGCGCGCGCCGACGGGTGGCGCTGCCGACCATGTCGTTTCGCGCCACGGTGGACCGCTTCAGCTGCCTGGCCGGCGCCGGACAGCTGTGCAGCGTGTGCGTGGAGCGCTGCCCGGAGCCCGGCGCGCTGCGCCTCGACGGGCTCTACCCCGTGGTCGACGGCGACCGCTGCACCGGCTGCGGCGCGTGCGAGCCGGCCTGCCCCGCGCCGAGCCCCGCCATCCGGGTGCTCCCGCTGATCCCTTCACAAAGGACCTCCCCATGAAGCTGAGCGAGCTCCCCGACGTGTACCGCGCCTCCCTCGACGAGGTCACCTTCGACGCGTACCTGGGCGACCTGCGTGCCCTCGACGGCCCCCTCGAGGTGCGCGCGAAGGCCGCCGCCACCGCGTACGCCGAAGAGCGCACGTGGACGCTGGACGACGCCGTGGGCGCGCTCGAGTCCGGCGCTGTGCGTGCCGTCCAGGTGCGCTACGTGCTGGACGGGCAGGTGTGGTGCGACACCATCATGGGCGCGGGCCGCGCCGTGCCGCGGCAGCTGGTGCGCATGGCCGCGCTGGTGGCGGCGCTGTGCGTGTGCTTCGCAGGGCAGGCGCTGGCGCAGACGCCCGGAGCCACGCCGTCAACGGCCGACGCAGTGCCCACACCGGCGGACGACCAGGGGGACGACGCCGGCGGCACCGACACCGCGGCGCCAGCGGACCTCGCGCCCGCTGCGGACCAGACGCCGCCCGACGCCGAGCCGGCTCCCGAGGAGCCCACCGCGCCTACGCCGTGGCCGTTCGACTGGGGCCTCGACGCGTTCACGCGGCCCGAGGTGCGCACCGGGTACGACCAGCTCGGCCTCGCGGACAACGACTTCGTCCGGTTTCGCTTTCGCTTCGCGCTGCTGCTGACGCCCATCGAGCTCGGTCGCGTGCGCCTCTCGGCGCGCATCGAGCCGCAGGCCTCGGGCGCCTGGTCGTCGGGGGCCGACCTCACGGACGCCGCGCTCGGGCTGCACCAGGGCTACATCACCATCGCCACCGACCGCGTGAGCGTGCAGCTGGGTCGCCAAGAGCTGAACTACGGGGAGCACCTGGTGATCGGGTCCGTTCCCTGGCACCCCACGGGGCGCGCGTTCGACGCGGCCAAGCTGCGCGTGGACCTCGGCAGCTCTGCGTGGCTCGACGTGTTCGGGGCGCAGCTGGTGGAGGGCGCCACCACCAACTTCGCGGACACCGACGCCTACTTGCTGGGTGCCTACGCGGCGCTCGGACCGCTCCTCCACGAGGGGCTCGCGCTCGACGTCTACCTGCTGGAGCAGCTGCGCGGCGCCGCGAGCTCGGGCGGCATCCCCGTCACGCCGGGGCTGCAGCGCTCCACGCTGGGGGTGCGCGCCAAGCAGCGCGTGGGGCTGTTCGACTACCGCGCCGAGGCGGGCGTGCAGCTGGGGCGCACCGGCGCCGTCAAGCTGCGCGCGTTCCAAGTGGACGCCGAGGCCGGCGTCACGCTGGCGGATGAACACCTCCGACTGGCTATCGAGGGCTTCTACGCCTCCGGCGACGACCCGGGGACCGGCAAGAACGAAGCGTGGGATCAGCTCTACCCCACGGCCCACATCTGGCTCGGCTTCGCCGACATCATCGGCGGGCGCTCGAACGTGGCCGGCGCGGTCTTCCACGCCGCCGTCAACGCGAACGCCGAGCTGCGCTTCACGCTCGACACGCACCTCTTCGTGCGACCAGAGGCTTCCGGGCTGGGCGGCAACGGCCTGGCCGGCTTCGAGGCCGACATGGGGGCACGCTGGCTCATCGGCCCAGGCCTCGCGGTGCGCGCCAACTACAGCCTGTTCCGCGCGTTCACGGACGTGTACCCGGTGGGCGAGCTGGCGCACTTCGCCGAGCTAGAGCTGCGCTACACGCGGTGAGTGAGGCAGGGGGGGCGTCAGGTGCCAAGCGCGGTGTCGGGCGTGATCCAGGGGCTGGTCGGGCGGCCTTCTGCAGGTCCTCCAGGTCATGCTGCTGTCGCGCGCCGCCCGCGGAATGGAGGCCGAGGGAGCCCACACGTTGCGCGAGGTCTGCCGCCGCGAGCTTGGAAAGCCGCTCGACAAGAGCCAGCAGACCAGCGACTGGAGCCAGCGGCCCCTGAGCGACGAGCAGGTGGAGTACGCGGCGCTGGACGCCGAGGTCCTGCTGTCGCTGGTAGAGCGGCTTGGCGAGGCTACGTGAGCGAGCAGCGAATGCCGCTCCGAAGGTGAGGCTGACGAGTGCCGATCTCAGGTAGCGTTAGGGTGCGCGGCCAGGAACCCGCTGGAACGTCTCTCTGGTGCCGTTCTGAGCACCGAAGGTCACCAAGTCGGTACCCGTCCAGTGCAACGTGTATCTCGATGTGCCGAGGCTAAGGGTCAAGAGCATCGTCCCATCAGCTCCTCGTCGCCATGTTCCAGTAAACATGGAACCATCGCGCGTCGTTGCGTACGCACCATCCGCTCGATAGCACTCGACGGCGCTGTTCGCCGATCCGGCGAGCAATCGCCAACAGCCTACGAGTGGATCTGAGGCAGGGGAGGGCGCAGCATACCCCTCGCTTGCTGTAGATTGCCGTGCCTGGGCCAGCGTCGTAGCGGGGATGCGTACAAACGACTCGCGGGCGCCGCTCTGTGCGACGAACGTCAAGCTTTCGGGTCCGGCCCACTCGAGCAGATACGGAAACGTCCCGATAGACATGGTCAGGAGCATGGATTCGCCTTCTCCTCGTCGCCACGTACCCTCGAATGAAGTCCCTTCCCGGTCGGTGCTGTAGCTGCCCGACTGCGAGTAGCACTCGAATGTTCGCCCAGTGGTCATGCGCCAGCAACCCACGAGGGGATCTTGTGGAGCGACCGGTGCTGCTGGCTGCGGCGCGGGCGGCGGGGGGGGTGTACCCGTCGCAACAGCAACAACCGGAGCGGTCTGGACGGGCGCGGGCACTGCGGTGCCGGGCGGGCCGACTGTGATCTGCAGCGTGTAGCCGCCCGTCTGACCGGAGGTGTTGCTGTTGGCGCGCACAATGAACGAACCAGAGGTCTCGGCCGTGTGTGCGAGCGTCACTACGTGTGTGCCGGGCTGCGACGCGAGTTGCTGCGCGCTGCCTTGGTTGGGAGAGAGGATCCAGACGTACGGATCGAAGGCCGCGCTGATGAGGGTCGCGGTGATGACCCAGCCCTGCTCTACACGGATCGTGTAGTCGTCCTGAAGCGAGCCGTCGGTGGAGTTGACCGTGTCACCAGCGGCGAGGCTGCCGTGGTGGGCATAGGTGATGACCTCGGGCGTTTCGACGCGGTCGCAGCCGGACAGCCCGAGCACCGCCAAGGCGGCCAGCGCGAGCGCGAACGTGGCGGATGTGTAGCGAACTTGCCTCATGTTGTCCTTCTGGTTGTCGAGGAGCCGCGAGCGGTCCCGGTCAAACGTGCACCCTTCAGACTTTGCGCGGGTAACGTGGTGGCCCCATGGCGCACACCCTCCGTCACCTTGCGGGGTCAACGGCTCCTCACCCGGAACGGCGCTGGCGTCTCGTTGGTGCGTCCCTCCCACGAACCCATGGTTTCCGGGCGCGCGCTAGCGGCGTTCCAGCGGACGACGGCGCGCAGGGTGTGCCCCGCTCGCCCGGCCGAGGCGTCCGCGTGCTGCTGTGGGAGCCGCTCGATCGACACCAACAGCGTTCCATCTTGGCGAACGCCCACGTAGCCAACGGTCGCCTGGCGGTCCTCGCATGACGTGTAGTTCAGCGGGCCGCTCTGCCGCTTCAGGCGGAGATGGAGAGCGATGCCTCCCAGCCCCTACGCGCCCCGGCTGACCGCAGACCGCCCGAGGGCGTACTGGGCATCGACATCCCTGCGGCTGCTGTGACCGTTCCAGTCCAGCGGGCGCCAGTCGTCGAGGCGGGTGGCGGGGTGCGTGGGCGTTCGGTAGCTGCGCTCGCGCACGCGGCGGAAGCTGGTGGCGCCGTCGCTGGTCACGGGTACGTGCGCTAAGGAGAGCGCCGCGTAGAAGATGCGGTAGTGGAAGAAGCTCTTCTGGACCAGCACGTCGGCGCGGCGCGGGTCCAGCCCCAGCTCGCGCCAGAAGCGAGGGTGGAGGGGCAGGGGAGGCCCCTCGGTGATCACGCAGTGGAGCGCGCCGGTGGCTTCGTCGGGCAGCTGGATGTCGAGGCGCACCTTGCGTCCGAACTCGCTGGTGGCGCGGGCCGCCACGGTGGCGCGCACGGGCAGCTCGGGC
The DNA here is from genome assembly GCA_964510015.1 of uncultured Sandaracinaceae bacterium. Classification (GTDB taxonomy): domain Bacteria; phylum Myxococcota_A; class Polyangia; order Polyangiales; family Houyiibacteriaceae; genus JADJJE01. The sequence goes on along the minus strand of CAZEAA010000009.1, from coordinate 9,484 downwards.
ATCCCGTAGCCGGGGGTGCCGCGCAGCACCAGGTCGTGCGTGCTCCCGATGGCGTGGTCCCACGTGGCCGCGACGAGCTGCGGGTCGTGCAGGGGCACGTAGGCGCGGAGGTCGCTGCCGCACGTGGCCAGGCCCTGCACCAGGTGCGTGTTCCCGCCGGGCGCCCCGGCGCTCACGATGTCGTCGACGTCGACCAGCGTGACCGGCCCCAGGCGCCCGGCCAGCGAGCGGCGCAGCGCCCGGGCGGTCGTGAGCGCGTCCTCCACGCCATACAGGGTGGGTAGCCCCACGGTGCGCTTGGCCCACACGCGGTCCGCCAGCTCGTCCACCAGCCGCTGCGCCAGCGCGGGGTTCCCGTCCGTGGCCACGTAGACGCTCCAGCCCAGGTCCTCTGCGCCCGTGTAGGGGTGCACCATGCACAGGCTCGCGCTGAGCACACGCGGGTCGCGCTCCATGCGCCGCATGGCGCGGAACACCTCGCGCATGGGCGGGAGGAAGTCGATGGTGTTGCCGCCCCCCAGCACCATGGGCAGCTTGCGGAACGCGTGGGTGGGCGTGACCCGGCCGCGCAGCGTGTCGATCAGCTGGCGGCCGGCGCGGAAGCCCGTGGGGCACAGGTCCCAGTGCGGGTTCGTGCGGTACGCGAACAACACGTCCAGCGCGTCCACGATCTCCTTGCTCAGGTTGGCGTGGAGGTCGAAGGTCGCCGCGAGGCGCGGCTTCGGGCCCAGCACTTCGCGCACGCGCCTCAGGATCACGGCCTCGGGGGCCTCGCCCAGCCCCACCACCTCCATGGAGCCGTGCAGCGCCAGGTACACCGCGTCGAGCGTGCCCGCGTGCGCCAGCCGGTCCAGCAGGTCGTCCAGGATCCCCTCGAAGGCGCTGCGCTCGAGAGGGCCGCTCGGCACCGCCAGGTACGACGCCAGCGGCACGGTGGTCACGTCGCCTGCCAGGCGCGCCGCCTGCACGAAGCCGGTCAGCTCGGCGTGCGGCATGTAGCCGGGGAGCTCGCTGCCGCGCAGCCCGGTGGCGCGCGCCAGGGCTTCCCCCTCGAGGAAGAACGCGTTGTCGAACGCCGCGCGGTCCGTGATGCGCGGCGAGTACGTGTTGGCCTCGTGGAAGAAGCGTCCGTAGGCGATGCGCAGCGGGCGCCCCAGGTGGCAGAGAGACGGGGTGTTACGTCGATCCATGCGGGTCCTCCTCGGGTGGCGTGAACAGCTCTCCGACGAAGCTCACGAGCAGCGCCTCGCGCACGTCGGGTGCGGCTGCGTCCAGCAGGCGATGGATGCCCGCGGCGCGCGTGGGCATCCGGCCATCGTTGATTCCCAGGGCCCCCATCAGCATGTGCGTGTCCACGCGAGAGCCCGTGGTGCCGCCGCTCATGAGCGACGTGAGCGCGGCGAGCAGCGGCGCGGGAGGCGGCGCCTGCGGTGGCAGGTTGCGCGTGGCGCTGCGCAGGTCGGCCGCGAACGCCGCCGCGTGGGAGGCGTTGCCGGGGTCCAGCGTCAGGTGGATGTGCGCGGGTGAGCGCCCGAACGAGTAGGTGGGCTGGACGTGCCAGCCACGCGCCACCAAGCGGTCCGACAGCTCGAAGACGTCGCCCGCGGGCTGGGCGCCGGCGGCGCTCGTGGTGAACGCGAGCAGGTTCATGTCGGGGCGCACCAGCAGCTTCAGGCCCGGCGTCTGCTCCACGGCGTCGCAGAGCTGCTGCGTCGCCTCCCACATCTGCTGAGCGTTCCGCCGGTAGCCCTCGCGGCCGAGGTGCTGCATCACCGCCAACGCGGCTCCCATGGCGGCCACGGACTTCGAGCCCAGCGTGGTGGAGTTCACGATGGAGTAGCCGCTCCAGCGCGCGCACGCGAAGTAGTGGGCGTCGCGCAGGCTGCGATCGCGCACCAGCAGCGCCGACACGCCCTTCGGCGCGAAGCCGTACTTGTGGAGGTCCAGCGAGAGGCTGGTGACGCCGGGCACGTCGAAGTCGAACGGCGGGACATCCACCCCCGACTCACGCAGGAAGGGCAGGACCCAGCCTCCCACGCAGGCGTCGACGTGCATGAAGGCGTCGTGCTCCCGGGCCAGCGCCGCGAGCTCCGGGATGGGGTCCACCACGCCGTGCGCGTAGGAGGGCGCCGAGCCCACCACCAGGATGACGTCGCGCGTCATCTTGCGGCGCGCGTCGTCGACGGAGGCCCGAAAGGTGTCGGTCACGTCCACCGGCACGAGCTCCACGCCCAGGTACGCGGCCGCTTTGTGGAAGCACGCGTGCGCGGTCTCGGGCACCAGCATGCGCGGGTGCCGGATGTCCGGTCTACTGTGGCGCGCCTCGTCCCGCGCGGCCTTCACCGCGAGCATCACGCTCTCGGTCCCTCCGGCGGTGGCGGTGCCCACGGCGCCCTTGGGCGCACGCGTCAGCTCGAGGCAGGCCTGCACGATGGCGTTCTCGATGCCGCGCGCCGACGGGTAGACGGTGGGGTCGAGTCCGTTGATGCCCATGCACGCGGCGAACGCCTCCCGGGCTATGGACTGGGCCTCTTCGCCCGCGTCGTAGACGAACGCGAAGGCGTGGCCGTCGCTGGGCAGGTCGCGGCGGCGTAGGTCGGTCAGCGCCGCCAGGATGGCGCCGCGCGTCATGCCGCGCTCCGGGATGGTGCTCTTCATCGCGTGGTCTCCTCGGCGGAGTCACGCAGCGCTCGGGCCGCCGCGCGCAACCCGCTGGCGAGGCAATCCGGAACGCCGATGCCGTCGTAGCCGTTGCCGGCGAGTTCGATGCCCAGCTCGCGCGCGCGCGCCCGTGCGTCGGCCACGTGCGCGTGGTGCCCCGGGGCGTACACGGGCAGCGCTCGCAGCCTGCGCTTGGTGCGGGCCAGGGTGGGCTCCGCCGTGATGCCCACGAAGTGCTGCAGCTCGGCGCGCGTGAGCTCCACCAGCTCGGCGTCGCTGCAGCCGGGCGGGGCTTCGACCATGCAGCGCACCAGCACCTCACCGCGCGGCGCGCGCCCGTGCCACTTGCGGCTCGCCCACGTGCAGGCCACCAGCGCGCGGCCGAGGGCGGGGTCCACCAAGAAGCCGGTTCCGTCCACGCTGCCGGCCCACTCGCCGTCGGCGCTCGGGCCCTTCCCGATGAAGGGCAGGTCGGCGGCGTGGTAGCCCAGCGACACCACGTTCACGTCGGACGAACGGATCATGGCGAGCTGGTCCGCCAGGGTGGGGTCCAGCCCCGCCACGAGGCGCGCGCTCATCCAGGTGGGGCAGGCCAGCACCACGGTGTCGGCTTCGATCTCGCCGTGACGGCTCGTCACCACGCGTAGCTGCCCGTCGTGCGCGCGCCGGATGCTCTGCGCGGGGACGCCGAGGTAGGTCCAGGGCGCCACCTCCTGGGCCAGCACCTCGACGAGGGTCTGCATCCCGCCCGAGAGCGTGACGAGGCCTCCCTGCTCGCCGCTGCGCGGGGCCAGCATGAGCGCCAAGCCCACGCTCCCGTAGCGCCGCTCGTGGTCGGCCAGCTTGGGCATGGCACCCTGCATGCCGAGCGCGCTGGTGGGAGAGCCGAAGACGCCGCGCAGCATGGGCTCGACGATGTGCTCCGCGACCTCGACGCCGAAGCGACGCCCCATGAAGCCGGCCACGCTCTCCTCTTCGGTGGCGCGCGCGACGAAGGGCTCGAGCAGCAGCCGCAGCTTTGCGCTGGGGCTCAGCAGCCGCGAGCCCAGTAGCTCGCGCACGGCACCGCGCTCGAAGCGGAAGAGGCTTGTGGGGAGGGGCTCGAGGCCGCTGTGGCTCGCGATGTAGGCGCGTCGCGGGGCGCTGCCCCCGCGCACGATCTTGCCTTCGAGGCCGAGCCACGCGAGGTGCTGGGTCATCTGCGACTTGCTCGAGAGGAAGCCGTCGGCGCCGTGCTCGATGACCCACCCTCCGGTCCGCTCGGTCTCGACCAAGCCGCCCACGCGGGCGCCTGCCTCGAGCAGCGTCACGCGCGCCCCCGCGCGCCGCAGCCGCGCAGCCGCGCCCAGCCCCGCCACGCCCGCGCCGATGACCACGACGCTGGTCACGAGGCCCTCGCGGTGGCGGGCTCGTACGGGCAGGCCGGGTCCTCGGCCATGAAGTTCCCGCCGGTGGCGTAGGCCCTCGCGCGCGACCCACCGCACACCTTGCGGAACTCGCAGCGGCCGCAGCTCCCCTCGAGCTGGTCAGGGTCGCGCAGCGTGCGGAACACCGGCGAGTCGCGGTACGTGGCGGTGAGGCCCTCCACCCGCACGTTGCCGGCCACCACGGGGAGGAAGCCGCTCGGCTGGACGTCACCGATGTGGGAGACGAACGCTACGCCCTGCCCGTCGTTGATGCCGCGTCGCACGCGACCGATGGCGTCGTCGCCGCCCACGTCCCGCAGGCCCACCACGTCGTTTCGGCTGGTCTTGCGCTGCAGCAGCACGCGCCGGAACTGCGGGGCCGCCGTGGTCTTGATGTCGTACGGAACACGCCCTGCCACGAGCGCCAGCCACTCGAGCTGGCGCTCCACCTCGTCGGCGGGCAGCGTCTCGCTCCCTGCCGCGCGGCCCATCGGGACCACGAAGAACACGCCCCACAGGTCGATGCGCCGCTCGGCCAGCTGCGTGGCCAGCAGCGGCAGCTCGCTCACGTTGCGGGCGCTGACGCTGGTGTTGGCCTGCGTCGACAGCCCGAGCGAGCGCGCGTGATCCAGGATCTGATGCGAGCGCGCCCACGAGCCCACCACGCCCCGGAAGCGGTCGTGCGTGGCGGCGCCGGCGCCGTCGATGCTGATGGCCACGCGTGCCACCCCGGCGTCCCGCAGCCGCTCGAGCCACTCGCGCGTCACCAGCGGCGTGGCGCTGGGCGTGAGCGCCATGCGCAGGCCGCGGTACGTCCCGTGGCGCACCAGCTCCACGATGTCGGGGCGCTTGGCCGGGTCACCGCCCGTGAGCACCACCAGCTTGGTCCCCATCGCCGCGGCCTCGTCGAGCAGCCGCTTGCCCTCGCGCGTCGTCAGCTCGCGGGCGTCCCGCTTGGGGACCGCGCACGCCCGGCAGTGGAGGCACGCCAGGTCACACGCGCGCGTGGTCTCCCAGAAGAGGATGAAGGGTGCCTGGTCGAAGGGAACTGCCGTGGGCCGGGTCATGCAACCTCGCTTCGTGGTGCGTTGTCGGGGTCAAGCGTCGCGACCGAGCTCCTCTTCGAGAGCCAGCGCGAGCGGGAAGAGCACGCCGTCCTCGATCAGGACGTGGCGCGTGAGGTCGACGTCGAGCGCACGGAGCCCGTCGATCAGCTCGCGCCAGGGCTCGTCGGCGTCGGTGGGGCAGGCGTAGCCGTCGGTCAGCGCGCGAATCGACTCGAGCAGCGAGTCCTCCACGGCGTGCTCGGCGCTCATGATCTGGAGCGGGTGGCGCAGCGCGTCGAAGGGCGCCGGCGGCCGCGCGCCGCGAGCCTTCGCGGCCGCGTCGAGGGCCAGCAGGAAGGGGAACAGCACCCGCTCCTCGCGGGCGAGGTGCGCCTCGAGCTCGTCGGCCAGGGTCTCGGTGTACTCCGCGAGCCGGATGAGCTCCGGTTGCATGCGACCGTGCTGGCGCGCCACGTCGCCCGCGAGCTCGGCCAGGCGGGGCGCCTCGTGCCGCTCGAAGTCGTGGTGGTCGCGCAGGATGTGAGCGATGAGCGCGCTGACGCCCAGCTCGATGGGGCCGCTCTCCACCGCGCGCTTCAGCTCGCTCACCAGCGCGTCCAGCGGGACATCGTGCCGGCGGCACAGCTCGCGCAGGGTCTCGTGCCGCATGGCCCGGGGCAGCGCCTCGGCCAGCAGCGGCGCCCCCGGTCCACCCACGCGGAGGGTCAGCTCTTCGAACGTCAGATCGGGATCGATGACCATGACACTCGAAGGATTGAGCCGCCGCGCGTGCGCGACCATGATATGCGTCATGTGGCGCAGGGGAATCGTGCTAGGGTCGCGCGCCATGTCGCCCCCGCCTCCGCAGAAGGCCGAGACCGTGCTCCGCCGCCGGATGCGAGGCTGCCGCTTCTTCGCGGACCTGGACGAGCGCGAGCTGCAAGAGCTCGAGGCCACCTGCTCGCTCGCCACCTTGCGGCGTGGCGACTTTCTCTGGCGGCAGGGCGCCGACTCGCAGAACTTCCACCACATCGTGTCGGGGCTGGTGGAGATCCGGCGTCCCACGCCTGCGGCCGAGGTCACGCTCATGGCGTTCTTCGGCCCCACCGAGTGCCCCGGCGTCCCGGTCGTGCTCGAGCGTCGCCGCTACGGAGCCGCCGCCGTGGTGGCCAGCGCACAGGCGACGGTGCTGTCCATCAACGCGGTGTCGCTGATCGAGCGGATGCAGCGCGACCCGCGCGTGGCCAACGCCATGAACCGCACGCTGCTGGCCCAGGTGCGCCTGCTGCACGGCAAGATCGACGTGATGGCGGCGGGCACCGTCGCGCGGCGCCTGGCGCTGCTTCTGTTGAACCTGGTGGACCGCTTCGGTGACGAGCTCGAGGGCGGCGACACGGTCATCCCGTTCGGGCTCAGCCGTCAGCAGATCGCCACCTACATCGACGCGCGCGTGGAGACCGTCATCCGCGCGCTCAGCGTCTGGAAGAAGAGCGGCGTGGTCACCATCCACCGCGACCGCATCGTTGTGCCGAGCATCGACGCGCTGCGGCAGTCGGTCGCCGTCTGAGGCTCCGCTCGCGGACGCCAACCTGACGCAGATCATACCCGCGGGATCCGTCTCCCCCCACGCTCGGGGCTGGAGGCTGATCATGACCATCTCACTACAGACGACCATTGGCGAGCTCGCGTCCGCCATTCCGCACGCGGCGCGCGTCTTCGAGGCGCACCGCATCGACTACTGCTGCGGAGGGCGCCGCAACCTCGGTGACGCATGCGCGAAGGTGGGGGTGGACCCCAGCACGGTCATCGCCGAGCTCGAGGCCCCCGCGCGTGACCTGGGCGTGCAGACCGACTGGCGCGTGGCGCCGCTCGCGACCCTCGCCCAGCACATCCTGGACGTGCACCACACCTTCATGTGGCAGGAGCTCCCGCGCATCGAGCAGCTCATGCAGAAGGTCGCCCGGGTGCACGGCGAGACCCACCCCGAGCTGCGCGAGCTGTCGCCCATCGTGCTCGGGATGGTGGACGAGCTGAACCTGCACCTGCTCAAGGAGGAGCGCGTGTTGTTCCCGTACATCCAGTCGCTCGCGGCGGCGACCGGGCCGGTGTCAGCGCCCTTCGGCACCGTGCTGCACCCCATCAGCATGATGAACACGGAGCACGAGGACGCGGGCGAGGCCCTCGAGGCGATTCGCCGGCTCACCGACGACCACCGGCCCCCGGAGGACGCCTGCGGCAGCTACCGCGCGCTCTACGCGGCGCTCGCCGCGGTGGAGCTGGACCTGCACCAGCACATCCACCTCGAGTCGAACGTGCTGTTCCCGCGGGCGCTCGAGCTCGAGCAGACCCTGAACTCCTCTACGGCCCGAGGTTGACCCCGCCATGCTCTCCAAATCCGCAGCGCGTATGTTCTTCCTCGTCGGGACGGGGCTCTGCAGCCTCTCGTTCGTCCTCCTGACGGTGGACACGTTCCGGCAGATCCCGGGCCAGACCAACGAGCACCTCCTCACGCCTGCCGCCATCCGCGGCAAGCACCTGTTCGACAGCTCCAACTGCATGGGCTGTCACACCATCCTCGGCGAGGGCGCCTACTACGCCCCCGAGCTGACGCGCGTGCACTCGCGGCGCGGCCCCGAGTTCATCTCGGCCATGTTGCGCGACCCCGAGGCCATGTACCCCGGGCGCAGGCGCATGCAGCAGTACGACTTCACCGACCAGCAGATCAGCGACCTGATCGCCTTCTTCGAGTGGGTGGACGGAATGGACCTGAACGGCTTCCCGGCCGACCCGCCCCTCGCGGCGCACATGGGCTCTGCGGTCCAGGCGCCGGTCGCGGATGGACGGCCTCCCATCTTCGACCAGATGTGCACGGCCTGCCACGCCGTCGGGGGTCGCGGTGGCACCGTGGGTCCCGCGCTCGACGGTGTCGGCAGCCGCTTCGACCAAGACTACCTGAGCCGCTGGCTGAGCAACCCGCAGTCGGTGCGCCCTGGCACCGCGATGCCCGATCTGCCGCTCACCGACGAGCAGATCGCCGCGCTCACGACCTATCTCGCCACCCTCCACGACGGAACGAGCGCCCCATGAAATACGAGTCTCAACGCATCGCGTACTGGTTCTTCGCGACCTGCATGCTCCTCTTCGGGCTGCAGATCGTCTACGGCTTCATCATGGCCTTCGCGCACGCCGGCATGGACGGCCTGCACGACATCATCCCGTTCCACACCGCGCGCGCCACGCACACCAACCTGCTGGTCATGTGGAACCTGTGCGGCTTCATGGGCGCGGCCTACTACATCGTGCCGGAGGAGGCCGAGCGCGAGCTCTACTGGCCGAAGCTGGCGGTGGTGCAGCTCGCGGCGTTCGTCGCGGTGGGCGTCACGGCCATCATCGGCTTCCACTTCTCGTGGTGGGAGGGGCGCAAGTTCCTCGAGATCCCGCGGCCGCTCGACTACCTGGTGGTCGTCGACGTGCTGCTCTTCATCGCGAACATCGGGATGACCATCCTCAAGGGCAAGCGCGTGACCACCACGGCGTCCGTCTTGTTCTTCGGTCTGCTGATGGCGGCGCTGCTCTACCTGCCGGGCATGATCCCCACCGACAACCAGACCGAAGACTCGTACTGGCGCTGGTGGGTGGTGCACCTCTGGGTGGAGGGCGTGTGGGAGCTGATCATGGGCGGCATCCTGGCCTTCCTGCTGATCAAGCTCACCGGCATCGACCGCGAGATCATCGAGAAGTGGCTCTACGTCATCGTCGGGCTCACGTTCCTCTCGGGCATCCTCGGGACCGGTCACCACTACTACTACATCGGCACGCCGCGCTACTGGCTGTGGATCGGCGGCGTGTTCAGCGCGCTCGAGCCGCTCGCCTTCCTGGGCATGGCCATGTACGGCATCACCATGGCGAAGAAGGGCGGGCGCAAGCACCAGAACCGCGTGGCCTTGGCCTGGACGGTGGGCTGCTGCGTCATGTCGTTCGTGGGCGCCGGCTTCCTGGGCTTCGCCCACACGCTTCCACAAGTGAACATGTACACGCACGGCACGCTGGTGACGGCGATGCACGGGCACATGGCCTTCTGGGGCGCCTACGCGATGCTGATCCTGGCCATCATCACCTACGCCATGCCGCTGCTGTCGGGGCGCAAGCTCTACGACACCCCCAGCGCCACGCTGGCGTTCTGGGCCTCCAACATCGGCATGATCGCCATGACGCTGGCTTTCGGCGTTGCTGGGGTGACGCAGGTGGTCCTCGAGCGCCGCATGGGCATGGAGTTCCTGGCTGTGCAGGAGGAGGTGGAGGTCCACTTCTGGGGGCTGATCCTCGCCGCGTCGCTCTTCACCGTGGGTGTCACCGCGTTCATCTACAACT
>CAZEAA010000008.1:16178-41517 GCA_964510015.1 uncultured Sandaracinaceae bacterium | reverse complement strand
ACGCTCACGTCGACGACCACGTACGTCAACGTAGACGCCTACGTCCACGTGGCCGTGAGCCCAAGCTTTGGGTCAGCCCACGTTGCTCTCGACCGCCAGCAGCATCTCGATGGTGTCCGCCAGCTCGCGCAAGTCAAAGCTGCGCGCGAGGATGGCATCCACGCCGTCCACCACCGGCAGCTCGCCTTCGGGGGCCAGGTAGATCACGCGCCGCGCCACGCGGTCGCGGCGGAGCTGGACGGCCACGTCGAGGTCGATCTCGGCGGCGTCGGCCACCAGCACGTCCGCCCGCTTCCCGCTGCCGCGCAGGCCCTCGAGGGTGGTGCGCGTCACGCTGGCGCCGAAGGCCTCGAGCGCGTGCTGCAAGAACACCAAGTCACACAGCAGCGCGACGCTGGTGCCGCGCAGCGGGTGCTTGCTCACTACGCCGCTGCTGTCGGGTTCGCCGAACGGATGCGTCTCGACCACGTCGGCGCCGGGGAGGGTCACCGTGAAGCGTGTGCCGCCGCGCCCGGGTGTGCTCACGTCCACGTGGCCGCCGAGCCGCGCCACCTCGGTCTGCACCAGGGAGAGCCCGAGCCCACGGCCATCGGCCTTCGTGGAGAAGTGCGGCTCGAAGACGCGCGACCGCATGGCCGATGACAGACCGGGGCCCCGGTCCTCCACGGCGATCCGCAGGTTGCCGGCGCGGTGCTCGGCGCTCACCACCACCGGGCTGCCCGTCGGCGAAGCCTCGATGGCGTTCTTGAGCAGGTTCCAGACCACCAGGCGCAAGGTGGAGGCGCTGATGCGCGAGCGCAGGCCGGGCTCCACGCGGGCCTCCACGTCCACGTCGCGCTGCGCCGCGAACGGACCGAGGTCGCCCACCAGCTCCACCAGCTCGGTGGAGATCACACGCGGGCCCGGCAGGATGACGCCCACCTTGTGGCGCGCGTCGGTAACCGCGGTGTCGGCCACCGCACGAATGCGCGCGAGCGCCCGCAGCGCCGCTTCGTCCGAGGCGTCGCCCTGCGCCTGCGCGGCGAGCCCGGCGATGGCGGTCATGGCGTTGGCCAGCTCGTGACGCAGGGCGGCGACCTCGTCCGGAGGAGGAGCGCTCGAGCGCGAGATGCCCGCTTGCACGAAGACCACCAGGCCGAGGGCCGTGCGCTGCGCCCACACCAGCTGCTGGTCCACGCGGCCCCAGGCGGAGCCCCGCACCCGCGCGCCCTCGAGCAGCGCGTGCACGTCGAGAGGGTGTGCGCTGCTGCGCGTCAGCTGCTCGAGCGCAGTGAGCAGGTCGTCGTCGAAGTCGGCGCCCAGCGCGTGCTGCGCCGCGGAGTTCAGCAGCCGCACGCGCGCGCCTTCTTCCGCGAGCAACGCGCCGCCGAGGGCCTCGGCCACCTCGGTCATCCAGCCCCGCTCGGTGGCGGACGATGCTCGCGCGCCAGCGTCGTCGTGCGAGGCCTCCTTGGCGCTGCGCAGCGCCTGCGTGAGGTCGCTCGGCGTGGCACCGAGACGCCCGGCGTCGAACGCCGCCAGCACCATGGCCGCCGAGTCGTCGCGCGCGGCCGCAGCCACGAGCGCAGCAAGGGCGCTGCCAATCGTGTTGTGAGGCGGCGTATCCATCAGGGGGGGTGCCCGGAGGATACCGTAGGGTCCCCAAGTGGTCCACTGAATGATGACCACTCGTCCAGCGCTACGATGTCATTCGCGTGGCGCTCGCCATCGCAGCACGCGGCGTGGCCACACGCCCGCACCCCCGCCGCGACGCGCCGACAGGATCTGCTTCGCGAAAGGCATGACACAAGCGGCCACCCACCCCGGCGTCTTTTCGCCCGCGGGCGCCAGGCTCACGTGTCCGGACGCGGAGTCCAGCGAGGCGACCAGGCCGAAGCGGTGGTCGGGCTCGTACACCGTGACGTCGTACGTGGCGACGTCGTCCGAGCCGCGCTGGAGGTCGAAGCGAACGCGGATGCCGTGTGTGGGCTGCTCGTTCACGGCCGCCTCGGTGCCGCGGCGGGCGCTCTCGGCGCGACGGTGGTCTGGTCGTCTTCACCCGTCAGCAGGCCCTCTTGCGCTTCGTCGGCCACGGCGGCCACGGGCACCACGGGAGCGCCCACGGCGACGCCGCCATCCGGCAAGCCGCCCTCGGGCACCGGCATCTCGCGCGGCGTGATGTTGCCGTGGCGGTCCACGGTGACCCACTGACCGTCCGGCATCACGTAAGCGCCGATCTCGGCATCGTACTTGGGCAGCTCGTGCTCGATGGGCGTGAGCTGCGCGCCCAGGATACGCCCCTCGAGGACGTTGACCGGGAGCGGACGCTCGAGCCGGAAGACGTAGCCGCCCGCGTCGATCGCCATCTGGTACGACCGCCCCTCGTGCTCGATGTTCCGGCGGAAGCCCAGCACCTGCTGCCCGCGGCGCGTGTGCGGGCGGTGGCGCAGCACGAACGACATCAGGCGCACCGCGATGTGGTTGTGGAGCCGGTGACAGCCGTGGCTGTGCCGCCGCATGATGCTCATGTAGTCCACCGAGCCGTGCATGCGGATGCCCTGGTCGCCGCCGAGCTGCACGTCGCCCTCTTCGCCCTCGGAGTAGAGCTGATGGTAGGCCGCCACGAGCCCGTACGCCGAGGCGTAGCTCGGGCCGGTCTCGTCGTAGTTCACCTCTAGGCGCCCATTGCCGACGGGCGTGAGCAGGCCACGCGGCGGGGACGACTCGGGCGGCAGCCACACCGGCGAGGCGATGATGCGGCTCCACACGCGCGGACCGGGCGGCGAGTTCTTGTAGCGCCACATGAGCCGCCCGCCGACGTTGTCGCTGCGCCACCCGCCGATGGTCGTCCCGTAGCGCGCCAAGGCGATGCGCTGACCTCGATACTCGGCGTAGACGGTGGTGTGCGGGCGTCGGGACATCGGCTGCGCGCGCTCGTTGCCCTCGGCGTCGAACGGGAACTCGTACCAGACGTCACCGCGGTCGACCTCCACGGACAGCTCGATGTCGTTCGAATAGTACTCGGGCAGCTCGATGGCCGGGAACGCCACCCAGTGGTGTCCGCTCAGCTCGCCGAGCGACTCGAGCCACAGGCCCACGTTCTCGGCGGTGGCGAGACCGAACGACTCGTTCACGCGGGCCTCGAGCTCCGCGACGAGGTTGCGCACCGTGTGCCGCGTTCCGTCGGCGCCCACGTAGCGCGTCTCCGCGGGGTGGGCCTCGGCGGCGCTTCCGTCCTCCACGATACCGGCCGCGTGAATTGCGCGCTCCGTCAGCACGCGCAGCACCGCGTCGCGCTCGTTCTCGAGCGGTGTCTTGCGCAGCGCGTCCAGCGTCTCGCGCCCGATGAAGCCCCATCCGTAGATGCGGTGCCGACGCTCGAACTCGGCCAGCGCCTCGTGCGTGGCCCAGTCCATCGCGCCACGGATGAACGCGCCCTTGCCCTCGAAGTGACCTTCGCAGTCGAGGCGTCGCTGCACGGCCTCGATGACGAGGTGACGCGCGTGACGCTCGCGGTACTCGGTGAGGCGACGGCGGTCCGCGGTGCCGAGCGCCGCGGGGTCGAGGGCCTCGAGCGTGCCTCCCTCGCGCCGCGCCAGCGCCGTGAGCTCGGTCTCGAGCGCCGCGTGCCGGCGCGACTCCGTGCGCGCCGCCGAGTTGCTCTCGTAGGCGATGAAGCCGTCGAACGCGCGCAGCGCCTCGTAGTCCAGCTGCGCAATGCACGCCCGCGTTCCGATCTCCTGGAAGCGCCGGCGCAGCAGCCCCAACGTGGGCGGGATGCCGTAGAGCTCGAGGTACTTGTCCCGCTGCGCGCGGCGGCCGTGGTGGTCGTCCGGATGCTCGCCACGCGCCAGCGCGAGGTAGGTGGCGCGGTAGGCGTTCGGCACCGGGGTCTCGCCCTCTTCGCTCGACTCGGTGAAGAGGTAGGGCGTCCAGTCGTCGCCCAGGTCCAGCACCAGCAGGTCCTGCTGGGCGGCCTGGCTGCGCTCCACCGGCTCGCCGCGGGAGCCCTCGGTCCAGACGTTCACGGGCTGGGTCAGCGGCGCGGGCGCAGGCGCGGGCTCAGGCTCCACTGGCGCGGGCGGGGTCACGACCTCTTGGGGGGCCGGGGCCACCGGCGGCGCGACGGGATCCTCGCACCCCGCGAGGACGGACATGGCGGCGAGCCCGAGGCCGAGGGTCAGGAGCGGAAGTCGCGCGGGGCGGAACGACGGGCGGAGGTGCAGCACGCACTGTAGATGGGCCATGCCGACCCCGTCCGCAAGTTTCGCGCCACCCCGAAAACCGCAAGAGTCCCCGTGTTCACTCGTGAAAACGAGCCGTCGCGAGGGCGCGCCCACCCCCCGCGTGTCAGCTGGGACACGGTCGCGAGGCGATCTCAGCCCTGCAGCACGGTCAGCCGGCGCGGGTAGCGCTTCTTCGGCTGGACCACTTCGGGCGTGGGCGCTTCCACCGGCCGCGGGGCCCCTCTCACCACGGCGCCCTGCTCCCACTCGAGCGGCGCGAATTCGGAGAAGCCGTAGATGTCGGTGTACCCCGCCCACACGCCCTCGCAGACGTCGGTCATGGAGCAGCGCTGGCAGCTGTCTGCCTGGTGCTTCAGGTCCGCGCGCTTGCGGTCCTGCCAGTTGAAGCGCGCGCGCCCGCTGTCCACCACGGACACGCCCCAACGCTGGGGGGACTCTTCCTGCGAGGGCGAGCGGATGGAGCAGTCCGTGCTGAGGTCACGGTACACGTCACCGCAGTACTTCATGAGCAGCCGCCGACTGCGCAAGAGCTCCTCGGGGAGCACGCACATCGGGATCCCACCGAAGGTGAAGACCTTCTTGAAGTGGAACTCGTTGAGCACGATGGCCTTCGTCAAGATGGGGATGACGTCCGAGTAGGTGGGCGTCAGGTCGGGGTTGCCCTCGGCGTAGCCCTCGGGGCGCACGTAGTTCACGCGCAGGTCGTCGAGCTCCATGGTGTCGAAGAAGAACTTCATCATCTTCGGCAGCGCCCGGTAGTTCCAGCCGTTCAAGACGATGTTGACCGACACGCCGTCCACCAGGTGGCCCTGACGCTTGCGCGCCACCAGGTTGCGGAGGGCGGTGCACTTCTTCTCGTAGCCGCCGGGCACCATGGTGAGCTTGTCCTCGAGCTCCGCCGTGTGGCCGTGCATCGACACGGTGGTGCGCGTGAGGCCCGCCTCCAGCAGCTTGTCGAGGAACGCCTCGCGCCTCAGCATCATGGCGTTGGTCGCGAGCGCGATGCGCGTGAAGCCCACCTTCTTGGCGTGGGCCACGGCCTCCACGATCCACGGATACGTGGTGGGCTCACCGCCGAGGAAGCCGACCGACAAGTGCCCCTCGGCGCGGTAGCGCTCCAGCTCGGAGAGCATGTCGGCGAGCGGCATGAACGCCTTGTCGTCCTTGGTGGGCATCCCGTCCAAGCAGAAGACGCACTTGTTGTTGCACGTCTTGCCGATGTTGATCTCGACGTTGCGTCGCGGATCTCGGAACGAACTCTGCGGCTGGTTTCCCTCGCGAGGCACGGGGATGACCACGGGAGACATCGTCATGACACTCGCTCCGGACGCAGGACGTCGGTTGGCAGGATCTCGGCGTAGCGATCGTAGACCCCCATACAGACCGTGTTCCACGCGCAGCCGGTGCACTCCTTGGCGTGCACGCGCTTGCGGTCTGGGGTCCAGTTGTAGAAGCCCTGGAAGGCCACCTTCCCCGGCAGGTCGCCCCACTCCACGGTGACCCGCGGATCCCAGTGCAGGTCGTTGGACAGCATGCGGTGCGGCCCCAGCAAGCACATGGGCACGCCGAAGAAGCGCACGGTCATGTCCCCGGCTACGTCGGGGATGCTGGGCAAGACCTCTGCGAGCTGCTCGAGGCGCACCGTCAGGCGCTCGTAGTCATCGAAGCCCAGCCCCTCGGGCGTGAGGTTGGAGATGACCATCAGCTTGGCGCCCATGTCCCGGGCGTACCGAACGGTGTCGGGCAAGCGGTCTACGTTGAGGCGCGTGATCACGCTGTTGATGTAGCCGTTGAAGTCGGGATTGACGCGCTTGGCTTGCGCGAACGCCCCGGTGACCTGCACGAAGCTGCCCGGCCGGCGCGCCATCGCGTCGTGCGTCTCGGAGTCGGGCCCGTGCATGGAGAAGAGCGCCTCGTCCAGGAAGGGGATGGCGCGATCTGCGAAGTCTGGACGCGCCAGCATGGTGCCGATCGTGCCCACCGAGGTGCGCATACCGAGCTTCTTGGAGAGCTGCAGGGTGCGCACGAAGTCCGGATGAATGGTGGGTTCCCCGCCGGTCAGGTGCACGCGCTTCACGCCGCGCTCCGCGTTCTGACGCAGCACCGTCGCGATGCGTCCCCACGTGACCGGGAACTTCTTGTAGCGCTGCATGCGGTGCTCTTCCGAGCAGAAGACGCAGCGCTCCGGGCACGTGTAGGTGAGGTGCAGCTCCAGCCACTCCGTGGGCTTGCCGTTGGGTCCGATCCACGGCGTCTCGTGCAACTCTTCGAGCCTGTCGGCACTTCCGGCGTGGGTGTGGACAGCGCCATTGGAGGAGAGCACGGGGAGGGAGGTCATCGGGCGAGCACCTGAGCGCCCGGGCGCTTCTGAGCGCGGTGGGCGAGATAAGAAGGATACAGCCCGCGGCAGAAGCGTGACAACTCGAGATCCGCGCGACGGGTGGCGGCCATGACCCCTGGCGCGAGCGCGCGCTCCAGCAGGCCATTCACTTCTGCGCCCTTCGCCGCGAGCGCCTCCGCGCTCGGGGGGTCGTCGAGGGAACCGATGCGCGTCTGTTCCAGCAAGCCCTCGAGCGCTCCGCTCAAGCCCACGTTGGACGGATGAATCGTGCGGTCGGAGTCCACCACCAGCCCAGAGTTGAAGAAGGTGGTGGGCACGTAGGTGAAGAGGTTCCGCACGTAGAGCGACTCGCCGGCCGACCACGCGCTTCGCACGTCTGCCGCGATGTTGTCGAACGACGCGCGCAAGTGCAGGAGCTGCTCTTCCTTCCACGGGATGTAGTACCCCGGCAGGAAGTTGAAGCGCCGGAAGCCCAGGTCTCGCAGGTGGCGGAAATTCTGATGTGCGCGCTTCGCGGTGGACGGCGCGATGGTCTGCGTCGCCACCACGCGCGGGACGCTGCGCAGCGCAGGCATGAGGCCGACCACGTGCGCGTAGCTGTCACCCGCCTGCGGGAGCGCACGACGCAGCCGCCCGTGATCCTCGGGATGACCGTCCATGCTGATGGTCAAGACACCCTTGGGATAGGCCCGCAGGTAGTCCAGCCAAGCCGTGTCCAGACCGAGACCGTTGGTGGAGAGGTAGACCCGCCGGATCTCCGGTCGGCGTCGCGCGGCCTCCATGGCGGCACGCACGACGTCAGGAACCAGCAAGGGCTCGCCACCGAAGAGCTTGATGTCGCCCCCACCGTACCGCGACGCAAACAAATCGACCGCCGCCTCTGCATCGGTAACAGAGAGCGACGGCCAACCGGCCTTCGCGGTGGGACAGTAGCTGCAGCGCAAGTTGCACTCACGGGTGACCGTGAGAACAAGGCTACTCACCACTGGCCGTGCGAACCGTGCGAACCGTGCGAGCCGTGCGAGCCGTGCGAGCCGTGCGAGCCGTGCGAACCATGCGACGCGTGGCTGCAGTGCTGCGCGAGAAGGAGACCCTCGTTCGCGGGATCGTCCATCAGGCGATCGGCCTCGAGCAGAAGGTCGGCATCTCGGGCAGGGGAGTCTGCGCTCGCCCACTCGCGGGGTTGCAGGAACGCCGCCGGATCCCGCTTGACGCTGGGGAACGGGCTGGACTGCGCGGCACCACGACCCCGCTGGGGGGCCGTCTCGGACCGCGTCAAGGAGAGCTGACGCTTCTGACTCTTGTTTTCCGGATTTTCAGCCATGGCTTACCTCAGACTCTGCACGATTGGGCGTCTTCGCGTGGACGCCGCATCGTCCATCGCCTGAAAATCTTCTCGATCTGGCCGTCCTTGTCGTTGACCAGCTTCTCGAAGAGCAACGTAGAGATTGTATAGTGTTCTTTGCACTTTGGCGAGCGCGGGCGCTGTCCAAAGATATCACCGCTCTGCATGTAGTTGTGCATGGGGCACACGCCGCAGAAGGGCTTGTTCCAGCACGTGTCGCAGCTGGGCAGCGTGTCCTGCAGCGAAGCGACCGCAAGGGCCTTCACCGTGGGGTGCTGGACCATGTCCACGTAGCTGGTCTCGCCCAGCGTTCCGATCTGGAACGTGTCGTTGCCCATGGCGTTGACCATGCGGCCTTCATCACACGTGAAGATCTTGCCGTCGTAGTTGTAGGCGACCTGACCGGTGCCCGCACCACAAGGGGAGCGGATGTCCACGAAGTTGGGATCATCGGGGGTCATCATCTTCATGAGGAAGGTGGAGGCCGTCCCCTCGCAGATCTCGATGCCCTGCTTGTTCAGCTCGATGATGTAGTCCAGCGTCTTCGCGTAGAAGTCCAGGTACTCTTCGGAGGTGTAGCCGATGGCCTTCCAGGTCCCCACGGCGAACCCGTACGGATTCAGCGGACGCAGGTGGATGGAGCGCAGGCCGCGAGCCACGTAGAGATCGACGATCTCCTTCCAGTGCTCGATGGACGAACGGGTGGTCGTCATCAGCGCATCGATATGGAAGATGTTGGGGTCGAGCCCCTTCTCGATGTACCGACGATTGAAGTAGTCCATCCAACGAATGACGTTGTCAAACGCGTTGGAGCCGTTCTTCCAGCGACGATTGTAGTTGTGGACCTCTTCCGGTCCGTCGAGGCTCGTGCACACCAGCACGCCGTTGTCGATGAGCCACTCGGCGTTCTCTTCGGTCATGTAGGTCATGTTGGTGACCAGGGCATGATCGAGGACCTTGTTCTCGTACTTGTTCTTCTCGCGGCTGTACTCGACGATGAACTTGATGATCGGCATGTTGACGGTGGGTTCACCGCCCTGGAACTCGAAGTTGATGTACTTCGAGGTGCTCTGCATGGCCTGATCGACCACCTGCTTGGCGGTCTCCATGCTCATGTCGGTGTCGACCTGGTCCATGTCGGTGCGCGAGGCATGACAGTACTGACAGCTCTGGTTGCAGCGCAGCGTGGTGATGCAGATGTGCAGATGGGGGCCGACCCCGACGAACGCCTTCTTGCGGCCCACGCGCTGAGCCAGCGCCTCGATGTTCATGCCATCGCGAACGAAGCCCTTCTCGACGAGGCCCTCGTACTCGGGATGACCCGCGGGGAGCTCGCCTTTGACGAACAGGCTGAAGTCGTCCTTGCTGAGGAACTGCCACTGCCCCGCGTCGTTCGTGAGGAGCATGCGGCCAGCCACCTCGCCGAAGCGGAAGTACGCCAGGGCGCTGGGGTTGGGTTGGACGACGGGAAGCGAAAGAGTGTGACGCATGAAGTTGGAATCAGTTCTCGTCTACGCGTCGGTATTCGATGGTACCCGCAAGCGCATGATTGCAAAACTCATCGGCCAGAGCGTCCGCGACGTCTTCCCGAACATCGGAGAAGCGGACCACGATCACCGGGCTGCCCGGGGCCGCCTCGACGCTGACCGTCGCAAGCTCGCCGAACGCCGCCGCGGAGCCCCGAATGGCGGCGATGGCGTAGAGGTCGGCCGAGAACTGCAGCTCGGACTCAGGAGGCATCGGCCTTCTCCCAAGGGACCGCGACCTCGAGGTTGTCTTCGGCCAGCTCTTCGTCGTCGAGCTCGGCGAGCAAGCTGTCGAGCGTGCTCTGCCCAGACGAGTGGAACGCGCGAGCCATGTAGTACTCGCGGATGCGGGCCGTGGACACGCCGATGCGATGGCGCAGCACCTGGTTGAGCAGCTCGTTGGCGAACTCGCCTGCGAGCTCCACCAGCTGCTCTTCCGAGGCCTCTCCACGCGTGCGGAGCCGCACGCCGAGACGTTGATCGCCCGGACGGGTCAGGAACACGAAGCAGCGGTCGATGAACAAGTACGAAGCCCCGAACACCGCGTCGGGCGGGTAGACGGTCTCGTCGATCTCGAAGCGAATCTCACGGGGTCCCGTTTCGAACTCGAATTGGGCCTGCGTGGAAGAGGGTTCGTTCACGCGATGCGTTCCCATCCGTACTGAGCGAGGCGCTGCGAGTGGGCCATGTACCCCGTGCGCGAGAGCTCGAGCTCGTTGGTCTCCGCGCGACGCGCGAGGGTGATCAGCGCGACGCCGAGGGCCTCGTTGGTGTCACGCGCGCCGTTGGCCTCGTTCATGAGCACGAAGTCGAAGTGCCGGCTGGCGGCCACGCCCGTGGGCGCACCCTGGCGGAGGCAGATGTGGACGTCCGACGTCGCGCCGCTCTCGTGCTGCAGGCCCAGGATGGCAGCGCCGAGACGGACGTCCGAGAGCGACTGGACACGCCACCCGTTGCCAATGGTCGACCCGAGCTGCAGCGGCGCGATCAACGCCCAGGGAGCGGGACCCTCGACCCGAGCCACCTCGCGCCCGGCGACGGCGGGAGCCTTGCTGAGGGCCGTGGCCGCATCGCGGTCGCTCATCACACGCAGTCCGAGTGCAACTCCGACAGCCGCAACACTAGTTTGAGTCATCCAATCTCGCCGAGTCGTCATCGTCGACCTCTCATTCAGGTGGGCCAGGGCTCTCGTGGGCGCCCGCGGGGCGCCTTCGACACGCACCCCACGACTATACCGGGCCCAGCGGCCAGTTGGAAAGTGCTTTGACAGTATTTGCACAAATCCCCCTCGCCTCCGACGGCCCAGAGAGGTGGGCATACACGTCGCCGAATGTGGCCATTCCTGCGACCTCGCGGGGAAATCCCACTTGGACAGCAAGAGTCCCATCTTGCTACCCTGCTCGCCCATGCTGCCGATCACGCACTCGAGCGACCGCGCCAACGAAATGCTCTTGCGCGAACAGGTCGCCAACCGGCCCAAGCACTGGGTCCGCGCCGTGACGGCCTGCAACAGCAAGTGTCTGTTCTGCCTCGACATGGACACGCCCCGCAACGTGTTCATCCCGGAAGAAGAAGTGCGCGCTGAGCTCCTGCGGGGGCGCGAGGTGCTGGGCGCCGAGAAGGTCATCATCTCGGGCGGTGAAGCCAGCCTGCACCCCAAGTTCATCGACTTCGTCGCGTACGCCAAGTCCATCGGGTACGACCGCGTGCAGACGGTCACCAACGGCTACCGCTTCGCGGATCCGGGCTACCTCGAAGCGTCGCTGGCCGCCGGGCTGGGTGAGATCACGTACTCGATCCACGGCCACACGGCGAAGCTCCACGACCACCTCACCCAGACCAAGGGTGCGTTCCGGCGCATCACCAAGGCGATCGCGGCCTCCGTCCGCGACGGGCGTCCGGTGGTCAACGTGGACGTCTGCATCAACAAGCAGAACGTCGGCGAGCTCGACAAGCTGGTGGAGCTCTGCATCCAGCTCGGCGTCACCGAGTTCGACCTCCTGCACGTCATCCCCCAGGCCGCCGCCTACGAAAATCGCGACGAGCTGTTCTACGACCCGCTCGAGTACCTTCCGACCTTGCACAAGGTCTTCCGCTTGAACCGGCATCCGCGCTTCGTGGTGTGGACCAACCGCTTCCCCGTGCCCTTCCTCGAGGGCATGGAAGACCTGATCCAAGACCCGCACAAGATGCTCGACGAGATCAACGGCCGTCGCTATCAGGTGCGCCGCTATCTCGACACGGGCGGAGCGCTGGACTGCCGCGATCCCGAGCGCTGCAAGCACTGCTTCATCGAGCCCATGTGCAACACCGTCGACGAGGTGGTGCAGCGCCAGCACGAAGAGTCGTGGGACGTGTGGTGGGTCGGGCAGGATGCCAGCGCGTTCGCGGCGCCCCTGCCCTTCGGGTGCACGAAGCTGGGGGTCGAGGTCGCGGACACCCACGCCGCGCGCGAGCGCCTCATCGAGGGCGCTGGCCTCTACCTGCGCACGGAGAGCGTCGAGGCGCTCGAGGCGTGGGAGGCGCTGGGACCCGACGTCACGCTGGTCGCGAGCTCACCCGAGCAGATCGCGGCGTGGCTGGGTGCGGGGACGTCCGCGTCGCCGGTCCAGGTGGTCGTCGAGCTCAACAACCGCCTTCCGGGTGCGCTGCTCGACCACGCGGCGTCGCTCGCTGCGAACCGGCACCGAGTGCACCTGCACCAGCCTTCGTACGAGCAGATGACGACGGCCCGCGAGCACGACATCGCCGATCTGCACGGCTTCCTCGGCACGCTGGCGGAGGCCACTGGCGAGCTGACGGTGAGCGGGCTGTCCGCCTGCTTGGCGCCCGGCATGCGCGTGATCGACGCGCCGGCTGTGTTGCGGGCCGAGCTGTTCGAAGCCGAGACGGGCCGCCTGAGCATTCGGCGGGTGGCCCGCTATCACGTGGAAGAACGCTATGCGGCCAAGTCGCTGCGCTGCCGCGACTGCCGCATCGACTCGCGCTGTCACGGCGCGCACATCAACTACCTGCGCCACGCCGGGCTGAAGACGCTTCGCCCCCTGGTGGAGGGGCCCCTCGCCAACATCGCCGAGCGCCACGCCCTCGAGCGCTTCCCCGAGCCTCCGCCGCGCCTCGCGGCGGGCGCCCCTCCCCTCCCCGCGGCGGCCAGCCTGCCGGGCTTCGCGGCACCCGAGGGTGCGCCTCGTGACCCGCTCGCGGTCATCGCCGAGGCTCAGCTGCTCAAGAAGCAGCGGCGGCGCGGGATCGCCAACGCGTGAGCGGGGCGCCAGTGAAGCACCTCGCCATCATCCCGGACGGGAACCGGCGGTGGGCACGCGAGCGAGGGCTGACGGTTCAAGATGGCCACCGCGCAGGCATCCGCGCGATCGACGACGCCATCCGGGTCGCCTTCGACCACGGCGTCGAGGTGGTCACGTTCTGGTGGGGCTCGCCGGCCAACCTCACGCAGCGCGCCCCCGACGAAGTGCGCGGCATCGTGGAGGCCCTCGAGGGGTGGTTGACGTCGCAGGCCGGGACGCTCTTGCACGACACGGGCGCGCGCTTCGAGGCACACGGCCGGATCGAGGAGCTGTGTCCCCAGCTGCTGCCCGCCATTCGGGAAGCGACGGCGCAGAGCGGGGCGGGTCCTCGCCGCGTGGTGCTGCTGATGGGCTACGACGGCCGCGACGAGCTGCGCGCGGCCGCCACCGCCCTCGCCGAGGGGCGCTGCGCCTCGCTCGAAGACGGCCTGTGGACCGGGGGGCTCCCCGACGTGGACCTGCTGCTGCGCTCGGGTGGGTCGCTGCACTTGAGCGCGGGGTTCATGCTCTGGCGCATCGCCGAAGCCCGGCTCGCGTTCGTCGACGAGCTCTGGCCGGCGGTGACGCGCGAGCTGATGGAACAGCAGCTGGACCTGGCATCGGGCCAAGCAAGACGCTACGGACGCTGAGATCGCGTGACCCATACACAAGGCCTCGCCAAGAGACACCTCGGCGCTTCCCTCGCGCTCTTCGACGCCCTGTCGCGAGCCGGCGGCGGGCACCCCCTCGCCGCTCGGGTGCGGGAGTTCGTGGACGCCCCCGAGCGGCTCCTGCCGAGCACCGAACCGTTCGCGATGAAGTACGACGGCTACCTCGCCGCCGGCACCCACGCGGCCTGGGGCTTCACCGTGAACGCGCGCTTCGACGCCCGGTCCGTGCGCGACTTCGTTGGAGACGCTTGTGAGGCAGCGAGTCACGCAGGGGCCCTCCTGGCCGCGGTCGAGCGTCTGCGCAGCGGGCTCCCTCGCCCGGGGATGACCACGGTCTCCTTCGCGTTCGATCGGGTCGACCAGCCTCCGCGCCTGAAGGTGTACCTCCAGGAAGACGAGTGGGGCGTCGGCGTGGGCACCGCGGGCGAAGTGGGCGCTGCGCTCGACGCGTGCGGCTTGGGCTGTGCCCTGCCGGACTGGGTGCCGCGCGAGGCGCTCGTGGGCGTGGTGACGCTCGAGGCGCCCGCCACGGAGCCCCTCCGAGCCAAAGCCTACCTCGGCACCGCCACGCTGGACGGGGCGTTCGAGGGCGCCCCGGCGGAGCTGAAGGGGCTGAGTGAGCGCATGGCGGCGGCCTGCCCGCTCGCGTCCACGTACTACTACGCCACGCTGCGGCTCGCGCAGGACCAGCCCGTTCGCTACGCAGTGAACAAGATCTACGACCTCTCGGCGCAGAGCTACGGGATCGATCGGGCGGTCACGATGGCCGCGTTCCGCGACGTGGCCGGGCTCTTTCGCACGGCGGGCAAGACGCGCGAGCTGCACGCCATCCTGAGCGAAGTCCGCCGGCCGCTGGGCGATGGTCGCACGCCGCGCGTGATCCCCACCGCCTCGGCCATCGAAGACGGGGGCCGCTCGGTGGACCTATATTGTGCGGCGTTCGCGATGGACCATGCCTGACGCCCCCCAGTTTGGTAACCTGACGGGCTGATGGCGAACATCGGCTACATCCAGGTGGTGCGTCACTGCAACCACTTCTGTGGTTTTTGCAGCAACCCCACCTCGGCCTACGTGCACACCGCGGAGTCGCTCCGCGTCCTGGTCGATGACCTCGTCTCGCGGGACTACTACGGCGTCGTGCTGACGGGGGGTGAGCCTTCGCTGCACCCCGAGCTGCCCGAGGTGGTGCGGTACGCGAAGTCGCGTGGGCTCCACGTTCGCATGATCACGAACGGCTCTCGCATGGCGGACCCCGACTTCGCCGCGCGCATCGCCGAAGCCGGTCTCGACCTGGTGCACGTCTCCATCTACTCGGTGCGCCCCGACGTGGAAGAAGCGCTGCGCGGCATGCCCGGGACCCTCGACAAGGCCTTCGGCGCCATCGAGCAGGCGCTGCGCCACGGCATCCCGGTGAACGTCAACTGCGTCATCAACAAGCTCAACGCCGACCACCTCGACGAGAACATCGCGTACTTGATCGAGCACCATCCGGGCGTGCGGCACTTCGTATGGAACAACCTCGACCCGTCCATGGGACGCGCCGAGGTCAACCAAGGGCGCTACCTGCACCGCATGGAAGACCTGCGGGCGTCGCTGTACCGGGCGCTGCGGCTCTTGCACCTGAGCGGGCGCACGTTCCGCGTGGAGCGCGTGCCGCTCTGCTTCATGCCGGAGTTTGCGTGGGCGAGCACCGAGACGCGCAAGATCGTGAAGGGCGAGGAGCGCCTGGTGCACTTCCTCGACGCGAAGCAGACGGTGCGTCAGCAGAGCTTCGAGCACATCTACGCGCCCACGTGTCACGACTGTTCCGTGCGCAACGTGTGCGGCGGGCTGTTCGAGCGTGGCAACGCGTACGACCCCGCCGAGCTGCACGCGCTGAGCATCCCCATGCGGCCCATCGTCGAAGGGGTCATCATGGACCCGAGCGACCCGAGCTACGAGTTCCGCGACTTCGACTCGTGGCAAGTGGACTTCGAGGCGCGCCTGGCCGAGCTCCGCGCCATGCCGAAGCCCGACCCGGACGCCGAGATGCCGCCGCCCTACATGCGTCCCGACGCGCCCCCCGTGGGCGTCGTCACGGAAGAGAGCATGCGCGCGTTCGAGAAGGGCATCCGCGCCGCCGAGAAGAAGGCCGCCCGCACCGGGGTGGCGGTCGAGCACGTGCGGACGCAGCTCCCCATCATCGACAATTGAGTGATCCATGGCAGACCTCGGCTCCCCCATGACCGCGCCCGTGCCGCGTGCCGATGACCGCTTCCTGCTGGTGCCCGAGCACCCGAGCGACCGCGAGTTCGAGCGCATCCTGCGGAAGACGCGGCTGCTGGCGCTGAGGACGCTGCTCCAGCCGCCGCGCGCCCACACCAGCGAGCCGGCGCGGCGCGTGCTCGTGCGGCTCCGCGAGGGGCTCGAGCCGCTCATCCAAGAAGAAGGCGAGCGCGTCTTGGCGGCCATCGGTACACCCGACGTGTTGCCGCTGCTGCTCGCGGGGCGGACCGGAGCCCATCCGCTCGACGCCTGCCTCGACGTGGCCGTGCCGGCCCTCCTGCTGGCGCTGCATGAAGCCGGGGTGAGGCCCGCTCGCGCGCTGCGTTACCGAGTGCTGGGTGCGCCGCTGACGACCCTGGCCGCTGCGCGGGGGCCGCTACGCATCCCGGCCGCAAACGGCCTGCGGCTGGACGAGAGCGGGCTGCAGCTGGACGTGGGTCAGCACCCCGTCCTGGTCGACATGGCGAGCCCGGAGTGGCGCGTGGAGGAGCAGCACATCCCCCTCGCCCGCGGCCACCTGTGCCTGCGGGACACCAACCCGCTGTGGTCCCTCGAAGAGCATCCGAGCAAGCACGGCAACGCGACCGACCTGGCGGACCGGAGCACGGAGGAGTGGAAGCACGCCCTCGATCACGCGCTCGGGATCATCGAGGCCGGCCTCCCCGCGCTGCACGCCGAGCTCGCCACCACGCTGCGACGGGTGGTGCCGGTGGGTTACCACCCCGAGCGCCACCTCTCGGCGTCGTACACCGAGGCTCCGGGCCTCATCTACATGACCCTGCACCCGGACCCGCTGACGCTGGCCGAGGCGATCATCCACGAGACGCAGCACGGCAAGCTGAACGCCTTGCTGTGGCAGGACGCGGTGCTGGTCAACGGGCGCTCCGAGTGGACCACCTCGCCCGTCCGCGACGACCTCCGCCCCCTGATGGGCGTGCTGCTGGCCGTGCACGCCTTCGTGCCCGTCGCAAGGCTGCATCGCGCGCTCGCCGACGTGGGGCATCCCATCGCGGAGACGGGGCCGTTCCAGGCCCGCCGCGAAGCCGTCCTCAGCAGCAACGCCGACGGCCTGCGCACGCTCTTCCGTCTCGGTCAGTGGACGGACGTGGGCGCAAGGCTGCGCAACGCGCTCAGTCGCATGCAAGACGAGTGTGTTCTCGCGTCCCCCGCGCCGACGCCCATGGCCACCCGCGCCGAGTAGCCCCCACGGCTCGGCAAACAAAAAGCCCCACCAGCGGCGGGGCTTCTGTGTTCTAGCAGCCCGAGCGACGGGTCAGCTGGCAGCCCCCGCGCGCACGTTGACCACGTACGGGACGCAGGTCGAGGTGCCCGTCCCGCGATACACGCGAATGTAGAAGATCTGCGCGTCCGTGATGGCGTTGCCAGCGAAGTTGCCTCCCGTGCCGTTCGCGCAGCCGTTGGTGATACCGGTGCTGGGGTCGTTGGGGCGCTGGTTGCCGGAGCAGTTGTTGCGCGTGAGGCGCTGGATGCCATCGCTCGGCGAGCAGTACGGGTTGCTGGTGCAGCCGCCCTGATCGACCTCGAGCCGCAACACGTTCCCGGGGTTGCTCCCGAACGTGATCTCGATGCCGCTGGTGACACCGGCTGGAACCTGGACCTGGTACCAGTCACTGTCCGCGCCGTCGATGATGACGCCCGGCAGGGTACCCATGGCGCCGAGCGAGAGGTTGAGGTCGTTGGAACCCGCGCTGCAGCTGTTGGTCGAGCCCTGCTCGAGGTCTTCGCACTCGCAGCCGTTACCGTAGTTGGTGTCGGCGTTGTAGCGGTTGGCCCCGCAGTTGACGATGGTGCACGAGCCCGAGGAACAGGACGTGACGGTGACGTTGGCGGTGGGCGGACACAGCACGTTGGGTGCGCCGTTGTCGGGCGTGCCGTTGCAGTCGTCGTCCAAGCCGTTGCAGACCTCGGTCTCGACGTCGGGCATGGAGCCGCCAGGCCCGGACGAACAGCGCGTGCCGCCGCTGCCATTGCACTCGATGACACCCGCGCCGCACTCACCCGCTCCGTCGCAGACATTGCCCACGCCGAAGCCCTCGTCGGTTCCACCGTCGCAGTCGTCGTTCATGGAGTTGCAGATCTCCACCTGCGCCTGCGACTGCGTGCCGCCGGGACCGGTGTTGCACACCGGCATCATCGAGCCATTGCACTCGAACACGCCGATGCCACACAGACCGGGAGGGTCACACGGCTGGCCGATGCCCAGGTCCTCGTCGGTGTCGCCGTCGCAGTCGTTGTCCACGCCGTCGCAGGTGTTGTCGTTGGACGTGCCGGTGAACTGGCTGCCGCCGGGGAGCGAAGAGCATCGCGTCGTCGCCGCGGTGGCGCACTCGACGAGACCGGCTCCGCAGGCGCCCACTCCCGCGCACACCGTCCCGAGGGTGGGGAAGGTCTCGTCGACGAAGGTGTCGCAGTCGTTGTCCGCACCGTCGCAGACGTCCGCGCCGCCCGGGTTGTGGGCGCTTCCCCCGGGGTCGGTGGAGCAACGGGTGGTGTTGATGGTGGCGCACTCGAGCTCGCCCTGACCACAGGCGCCGGCGCCGTCACAGATGTCGCCCACGCCGCGGTCTTCGTCGGTCTGCCCGTCGCAGTCGTCGTCGATGCCGTTGCAGAGGAGGTCGTTGGCAGCAGCCTGGTTCTGGGTTCCGCCCGGCTCGGTGGAGCAGACGGTCCTCATGTCCGTGTCGTCGGTCGGGTCACACTGGACCGTGCCGGCGCCACAGGCACCGCGCCCGTCGCACGGGTCGCCCACGAGGAAGGCCTCGTCGACCTCTCCGTCGCAGTCGTCGTCGAGGCCGTTGCAGAGCTCCGCGACGCTCTCGTCGTCGGTGCCGCCGGGCTCGGTGGAGCAGCGCGCGCCACCGTTCTCGTCACACTCGATCTCGCCCGCTCCGCACTCGCCCTCGCCCTCGCAGGAGACTCCGGTGTTCTGCGCCGTGCAGCAGCCGCGGGCCGGGAAGCACACGCCCGCGTTGGCGGGACCGACGCAGGCCCAACCGTCCGGGCAGAAGTCGAACTCGTCCCGTCCACACGTGGGAAGACAAGCGCGCTGACCCGTCGCGTCGTCGATGGTCTGACACTCGAAGTCGGCGGGGCAGTTGGAGGTGTCGCGGCACGACTCGCAGATCTGCGGCATGCCACCGTCTTCCGGTCCCAGATCCCCGGGCCCGGAGTCCACAACACCTTGGTCTTCGGTCACTGCGGTCCCCTCGCCCGTGGCACAAGCGCTCACGAGAAAACTTAGGGAAATGGCCCACATGAGGGCGAGGGTCGACCGGGACGCGAGTTCTCTCATAACCACCTCGGGAGCAGCAATATGCAGTCCGCACGGTATCATACGCGCCTCGACCCTCACAAACGATATTGCGATTGTCCACCCCCCCTGTCGCCGACTGACGGCCCGCGGAGGTGAGTGACCAATGCGTCAGATGCCGAAATGTAGACACGTCACCTACATGAGGCGACACTGGCCGGGCCGTGTCTACCCTACCCATCCCCTTGGTCGCGCGCGCCGAGCGAGCCCCCCTCCCTTCCGCCGTGCTGCAACGCGCGGCAGAGACCCTGGCCACGCGCCGCAAGCAGACCGTGGTGGACGTGCTGCACGGACGTGCGCTCCAGCACTACGCGGGGGCGCTGCTTCAGTACATGACGCTGCGGCTGCGCAGCGAGGCCGAGGGGCTGCGCGCACTGACGCGGCTGCGCGTCCTGGTGGCGTCGGCCCGCAGCGAAGAGCTGCTGGCCCCCCCCGGGATCCGCGCCCAGCTGTATCACCTGGCCCGGCGGGTGGCCGACGAGCTGGCCCGCGAGGGCGTGGACGGCGGTGACCACGAGCGCTTGCCGTACCGCGAAGGCACCCCCGAGGAAGCCCAAGCGTTGAGCGCCCTGCGCTCGCTGCCGTCGGAGGACAGCGAGCTCCTGGAGCTGCATCACGCCCGCGAGCTCCAGCCGGTGGAGATGGCGCGTGTGCTCGAGCGACCGGTGGCCGACGTCACGGCACGACTCGCCGAGGCCCAGCGCCTGGCCCGCGCCCGCCTGGCCAGCGCGAGCCTGCGCCACGCATCCTTCGACACGCTGCTGCTGCACGCCTTCGCGCTGCAGCTGGACCCGGTGGACGCGAACACCACCCCCGACGTCATCGGAGTGCCACAGGTGGCGTCGACTGCCATGGGCGGCGCGATCCCGACGCAGCTGGTCGGTCGGGTCATCGCCGGCCGCTACGCCATCGAGGCGCGCGTGGGCAGCGGCGCGTTCGGAGACGTGTACCGCGCGCGCGACACCGAGGTGCGCGGGCACGTGGTGGCGCTGAAGATCCTGCACCAGCCGTCGCCGTCCGAGGTCGAGCGCGAGCGGGCCCTGCGCGAGCTCCGTCTCATCGCGTCCGTGTTCCACCCGTCGGTGGTGCAGTTCAAGGATCACGGCTGGCACGAGGGGCGCCTGTGGTTCGTGATGCCCTGGTACGAGGGCGAGACGCTCGAAGACCGCATCGAGCGCGGGCCGCTGACGCGCGACGAGGCCCGCGCCATCTTCGAGCCCCTGGCACGGGCGCTCGCGTCCATGCACGCGCGCGGCATCCGGCATCAGGACATCAAGCCCGAGAACATCTTCCTGGCCGAGCTGCCGGGGGATGGCGCGCCGCTGCCCGTGCTGCTGGACCTCGGCGTCGCCGCGGAAGACGCCGAGATGGTCTTCGCGGGCACGCCCACCTACTTCGCCCCCGAGGTGGCGTGCCAGTTCGCGTCCGTGACGGAGAAGCCGCCGGTGGGGCACGCGGCCGACGTCTTCGCGCTGGCCCTCGCGCTGCGGAACGCCCTCGAGCCGAGCACGCAAGAGGACGTGCCCGCGAACGCGGTGGAGACCTTCATCGAAGCGCGGGCACGCGCAGTCCCCGCCCTGCCCCGCAATCCCCAGCTGCGCTTCCTCGAGCCGTGGTTCGCGCGCTGGATGGCGCTCGACGCCGACGAGCGCCCGACCGCCGCCGAGCTGGCCGACGAGCTCGCGGTCTTGAACCAGCCAGAGGAGCGGCGCGCCCGGCGCCGTCGTGCGATGGCGGTGGCGCTGCCCCTATCGCTGATGGCGCTGCTCGCTGCCGCGGGCACCTACGAGTACGTCCGCCAGGGTGAGCTCGCGCGGGCCAACGAGGTCCACCGCGCGCAGGTGGCGGCCGAGCAGCTGCGCGGCAACCTCATCCACGAGCAAGCGCGCGTGGACGAGCTGCGCGGACGCGTCCAGCAGGGCGCGTTCTCACGGCAGGAGCTGCAAGCCAGCCTGGCCGCCAACAGCCATCGCCTCACCGACAGCGAGGCGCGCGTCGAGCTGCTGACCAGCACCGTGAACGAGCTGCAAGCCGGCGCCGAGGCGCTCAACCTGTCGCTCGAAGAGCGGCGCACGCGCGTGGCCAACCTCGAGCGCGAGATGGCCGCCGCGCAGCAGCAGCTCGCGGCCCTGGGGCTGCGGCTCGAAGAGCGTCGCCTCGAGCTGGCGGCTCAGCAGACCGTCCTCGACGAGACGCGTCGGTCGCTGCGGGACAGTCGCACCGCCGAGAGCGCCGCGCGCGCCGCGGCCGAGACGAGCACGGCGCTGGTGGCTTCGGAGCGGGCCCGCGCCGACGCGCTGGCGGGCAGCATCGCGCGCTTGCACACGGAGCAGGTGCGCCTGATCAACGAACGTCAGCGCGCCCAGGAGGCACAGCAGGCCGCTGAAGAGGAGCTGCGCGCGCTGCGGCGGGCTCAGTCGCGACCGGCGCCACGCGACCCCGCCACGCCGGCGGTGGAAGGGGTCACGCCGCAGGCCGCGCCGCCTCCGATGCTCGAGCCCGGCGCCTGAGCGACACGCCGGGGCGTGCTGAACTCAGCGGCGCCCCTTGAAGCCCATCATGCCCTGCACGGCGCCCTCGCTCAGCTCGGCGATCTCGTGGGCCTCGCGCAGCCGGTCCACGCACTCCTCACAGGCCTTCTTGGTCTTTCCGTCGACCTTGACCGTGAGGAGCTCATCCACGTCCTCGCCGCACTCGCGACAGCGAGCCACGCCTAGCGTCCTCGGGGCAGGAGCCGACCGAACGCGGGCAACACCAGGTTCCGCCGCACGGAGGTGACCGCGCCGCGAATGCCGGTGGGCAGCGCTCGGAACGCCACGTCCACGTGACCCGGATCGGTCTCCACCGAGTGCAGCGTGACGAACGACGTGAGGATGGCCACCGCGCGCCGCACCAGCGGGTTCTTGCCGAGCTTCGGATCGCGCATGAGGTCCAGCACCAGGCGGTTGCCGTTGGCCTCGGCGATGATGGGCGGCCGCTCCGGCATGTACGCCAGCAGCGTGCCCGGGTTGGAGAGATCGAGCGCACCGCTCTGGATCAACGCACCGACCGGCGACTTGCTGGGTCCGGTGACCTTCAGCGAGATGTTCTCGACACGGAGTGCCACGGTGAGCTCTTCATCCGAGAAGATGACCTTGTCGATGTAGAGCGTGGCGGAGGCCCGAATGGGCGTCTGCATGAGGTCCACGCTGGCGCCGAACTGCAGCCCGGGGGGCACGGCGTCCAGCTTGATGTCCTCGAGCTTCCCCTCGCGTTCCGCTTGCTTCACGAGCCAGCGCAGCGCCACGAGCGGCACGCCGACGCGCAGCCCCAATGCGCTCTTGACGGCGCGACCTAGTTCTTCCGGGTGGGCACGGAGATAGCTCCGCGCAGCGTCCAAAGCAGCCGTGGTGTCGACCATACGCCGGATGATAGTGACAACGGGGAGTCGAGGGGAAGAGATTCCTTCCGAGCACCGCACGATGGGCGGCTGCGGCGCGTCAGCCCCCGCTCGTGCCCATGTCCGTGGGCGCCGCAATCGGCGCGCAGTAGCCGCGCCCTTCGGTCCACATGCTGCACATGGTCCCGGCCGGGCACACGGGGGTGCGCGGGTCGCACACGCGTCGGCACACGCTGAATGACGCCTCCGTGACGCACACGCCGCCGAGGTCGCAGTCCACGCTGCGCGTGCACAGGCCGCCGATGGCCACGTCGCCGCCGGGCAGGCAGACCCAGTCGGCCTCGGTGTCCGCCGTGGGGGCGCAGGCCTCGGCCTGCTCGCAGAGCGCCTGTCCGGCGGGGCAGGAGTCGAGGCAGACCCCGGCACCCGTGCTCAGCTCGAAGCACTGACGACCGCCGCTGCAGTCCGGCGAGGCGACGCACGGGTCGAACGGACTGTTGGAGTCGTTGCAGGCGAGCAGCAGGCCGACGACGCCGATCGTGACGAACCCACGGAGCAGCGCGGAGGTTGGGCGCACGTTCATGGGGCCTGCTCTAGCACGCCTTCGGCCTGCCCTGGGGCCGAGATTTTGCGATTTTTCGCCAGTTGACTAGCTTGTAGCGATGGTTTCTCGGCTTCGCACGACGCTCCGCTGCCTGTTCGGGGCGACGGTGGCGGCTTCCTCGCTCCTCGGGCCCACGCCGCCGGTGCGCGCGCAGCCCTCGTCCCAGGCAGCCGGACAGGCGCCCGTCTTCGCAGCGCGCGGCTTCTCGCCGGACGCGGCAGTCCCGGCAGCCGGGTCCGCGGTGGCGCAGGTGCGCGCTGCCCTCGCCGGGGGTGACCACACGGCAGCGCGGCAGCTGGCCCAAGCCACGCTGAGCCACGCGACCGATCCCGACGAGGTGGCCGAGCTGCGCTGGCTCGCGGCGGTGGCCTGTGAAGGGCTCGGCGATGCTCCCGGACGAGCGGCGTACCTCGCGGCGCTGACGGCCTCGGGTCACCCGCTCGCGCCCTACGCGGCGCTGCAGCTGGCCGAGAGCGTGGCCACCAGCGACCCCGCGCGCGCCGTGCGCCTCACCAGCTCGCTGACCGGGAACTGGGGCGGGGCCTGGACCGCGCGCATGACCGAAGCGCGCGCCCTCGCGGCGCTCGGCCGCAACGACGAAGCCATCGCGCGCTACCGCGAGATCGTGGCGGCCACTCCCGCCGACGTGGCCGCCATCAGCGCCGGCCTGCCGCTCATCAACTTGCTCGCCGCGCGCCCCGACGTGGCCAGCAAGGCCGAGGCCATCGCGCTGCTGCGGCGCATCGCCACGCGCTCCGCGGGCACCCCGCTGGCCACGCAGTGTCTCGCGCGGGTGACCACCATCCTCGGCACCCTGCCGGAGGGCGAGGAGCGCGCGCGGCTCACGCCCATGCCGCTGACCGACCGCTTGCAGCAGGCCGCCGCCGACGCACGCGCGCTGCGCTTCGTGGACGCGGCCCGGCAGTTCGAAGCCATCGCCGAGGAGCCCGCGAGCGAAGGCGCCGTGCGCTGCGAAGCGCGCCTCGAGGCCGGCCGTGCGCTGATGCGGGCGCGTGACCGCCGCCCCGCTGCCCTGCACTTGGTGTGGGTGGCCGAGCACTGCAGCGATCCCGAGCACGTGGCCTGGGGTCGCTACGACGCGGGTCGCACCTACACGTCGCTCGGTGATCCGGCGGCGGCCATCGCGCAATTCGAGGCGCTCGAGCGGCAGACCCCGACGCACCGCCTGGCCGACGACGCGCGCTACCGAGCGGCGATGCTGGACCTCGAGCAGCGCCGCCCCGAGGCGTTTCGCGCGCGCTTGAGCGAGCTGGCCTCGCGCTACCCGAGCGGTGACATGGTGGAGCGCGCGCTGGTGGAGCTGGCGCTCGAGGCCCGCACGCGTGGCGACTTCGCCACCGCCCGACGTCACCTGGCAGCTGCGCTGGCCGGCCCCACCGGAGCCGCCGACAGCGAAGGCATGGAGGGGCGCTCGTCCTACTGGCTCGCGCGCACGCTGCACGATCTCGGCCTGCGCGCCGACGCCATCGCCGCCTACACGCGCGTCATTCGGGACTGGCCGCTGAGCTACCACGCGCAGCTCGCGGCCACGCGGCTCGGCACGCTGTCCCCCGAAGACCTCGAGCACGCGCTCGCGCCGATGCGGCACACGGGCCCCGAGCCCACGCTGCGCTTCCCGGCGCATCCGGTTCACCAGACCGAGGGGTTCCGCGCAGCCGTCGCGCTGTTCCGGGTGGGCGACGTGTCGCGCGCGCGCTGGGCGCTCGAAGCGCTGGCGACTTCCGAGACCGGCGCCGAAGACGAAGTGCTGTGGCTGACCGCCGCGCTGCTCGAGCGCGTGGGCGACCAGACCGCGGCGATGCAGCTGATCCGCGAGCACAGCAGCGCCATGCGCCGTATCACGCCCGTGGGTCATGGCCGCGCGCTGTGGCGGCTGGCGTACCCCGCCGCGTTCGCGCCGCTGATCGAAGAGAGCGCCGCTCGCGAAGAGATCCCGGCGGCCTTCGTGCGCGCCATCGCTCGTGAGGAGAGCTCGTTCAACCCCGGCGCGGTGAGCTGGGCCAACGCCTACGGCCTGGTTCAGGTGATCTTGCCCACGGCGCAGCGCCACGGCGCCCCGCTGGGGCTCACGGTGAACGCGCGGACGCTGCGCGACCCGGAGACCAACCTGCGCATCGGCACGCGCTTCATGCGCTTCTTGTGCGACCGCTATCCTGGCAACGTGGCCGTGGTGCCCGCCGCCTACAACGCGGGTCAGGGCGCGCTCGACCGCTGGCTGCGCGAGCGACAGGTGGAAGAGGGCTACGCGTTCGACCGCTTCGTGGAGGAGATCCCCTACGACGAGACGCGTCGCTACACGCGGCGCGTGCTGCAGTCGTACGGCGTGTACAGCTGGCTCGACTCGGG
>CAZEAA010000008.1:0-16078 GCA_964510015.1 uncultured Sandaracinaceae bacterium | reverse complement strand
GCCTTGCCCAGCTCTTCGATGAGCTGCTTGGCCTTGGCCGAGAGCTCCTTGGGCACGTCCACCTGGACCACGTTGATGAGGTCTCCGCGCCCGCGACCGTCCAGCCGCGGGATGCCCGCGCCACGCACCACGCGTGCGTCACCGGGCTGCGTGCCCTTCGGGATCTTGACCTTCACGGGCGGCTCGCCGGTCTTGAGCGCAGGCACCTCGACGTCCGTGCCGAGGGCGGCCTCCGGGAACGAGATGTGCAGCTCGTGCACCAGGTCGTAGCCGTCGCGCTGGAAGCGCTCGTGCTGCTCGACCACCACGGTGACGTGCAGGTGGCCGGCCGGACCGCCGCGGGTGCCGGCCTGGCCCTGGTTGGTGAGGCGCAGCGTCTGACCCGAGTCCACGCCCGCCGGGATGGAGATGCGCACCTTGCGCTCCAGCTCTTCGGACCCGCGACCCTTGCACTTGTCGCAGGCCTTCACGATCTTGGCGCCCGTGCCCCGACACGTGGGACACGTGGAGGAGAAGACGAAGGCGCCCCGCTTCTGGCCCACTTGGCCCCGTCCACCGCAGGCCGTGCAGGTGCTGACCTCGCCGCCGCGGCCGTCGCACGCGTTGCACGGCGTGGGGTGCTTGAGGTCCAGGTCACGCTGCACGCCGAACGCGGCTTCTTCGAGGGTGAGCCCGATCTGGGTGCTGAGATCCGCGCCTCGCTGCGGCCCGTTGGAGCTCTGCCGCCGCCCGCCACCGCCGCCGAACAGGTCGCCGAAGATGTCCTGGAACGAGCTGAAGATGTCGCCCATGTCCTGGTAGCCGCCACCGCCGCCGCGGCCCTCGAGGCCCGCGTGCCCGAAGCGGTCGTAGACGGCCCGCTTCTCGGTATCGTTGAGGACGCCGTAGGCCTCGCTGGCTTCCTTGAACTTCTCTTCCGCGCTGGGGTCGTCCGGGTTGCGGTCCGGGTGGAACTGCAGGGCCAGCTTCCGGTACGCCTTCTTCAGCGTCGACGCGTCGGCGTCCTTCTCGACCCCGAGGACTTCGTAGTAATCGCGTTTCGACATGGAGGCGCGCGGAAGATAAGTCGCCCTCCTGCGGGGTCAAGCGGCCGCGTGCCGGCCCAGAATATCGGAGACCAGCGCCTCGGGCAGCACCCCCGTGCGCTGGAAGGCGCGCATGTGGAGGATGGGCTCGCCGCCCAGCTCGGCCGTGGTGCGCCCGCGAATGGTCTCGGCGTAGAGCCGCGGGAAGTGGGCCTCGAGCCCGGCAGAGCCGCCGCCCAAGCGCTTGGTGAGCGCGATCAGCGCGGTGAGCGAGTTCATCTTCATGTACGGGCACGTGGCGCAGCCGCCCGCCGTGGAGCAGCCCTCGCCCGCCGTCACACCGGGCACCACCACGAGGCCCGACTCGGGAGCCTCGGCGATGGCCTCGCTGGCCACGGGGAACACGATCTCGGCCGCCAGCTCGGGGGCGCCCGCGCGCTGCGCCGACGACAGGATGCGCTGCACGTTGCGCACGATGGGGGTGATCATGCCGGCCTCGGTGCCCAGCACGAACTGCAGCGTCTGCGGCTCTTCCCCGCCAGCGTCGATGGCCGCGCGCAGGGCCTTCTCGATGAAGCTCAGGATGTCCGAGGTGGAGCCCACTACCCCCGCCCCGCGCCGCTGGCGCTCGAGCCCCAGCGCGAACATCTCGCCGGGCACCTCGAGGTGCGCGGTGACGAACGCGTCCGGGTAGCTCTGCTCCACCTGCGCCACCACCTCGGCGCCGAACATGTGGTGCACGATGCAGGTGCCCTGCTCGAAGTAGTGGAAGCGCTCCGCCAGCGCCCGCACGCTCTCGGGGGTGTGCGCGGGGTGGACCGCCGCGACCTTCGCCGCGTCCATCTGGCCGAGCGACGCGAAGAGGTGCGCCAGGTTGTGGCCCATGTAGGTGTCGGGCCCGAAGAAGATGTTGATGTCCGGCACCTGCGCCGCCGCTTGCAGCACGCTGCGCACCACGTTGGAGCTGGTGCAGGTGAGCGTGGGCACCAGCGCGTGGGCCTTGGCCTTCGTGACCAAGCTGGTGTTGATGTAGACGATGTGCAGCGCGCGCTCGTACTCGGCCGCCTCGCTCAGGTAGGCGCCGTACGCGGCGGTCTCGGCCGACTCGGCCAGCGAGCAGCCGATGGGCGGCGCGGTGACGCGATAGACCGGCACGCCGGGATGACCGGCGGCGTCCAGCATGGCCCTCACGTTCTCGCTCATGAAGTCCACGCCCAGCACGATGACCGAGGTCACCCCCTTCTCCGCCATGGTGATGGCGCTGTCCGCCATGAGCAGCGAGTCGCTCACGTGGATGTGCGGCCAGGTGCACTGCGCGAGCACGCCCTGCAGCTCGGGGTCCATGTAGAAGTGCGCCACGATGCCCACGTTCTTCTGGTGCAGCAGCGCGTCCAGCTCCTTCACTAGCGCCGCGTCCGGCGAGAGGTACATGGCCTGCGCCTCGGCGAACGCGCCCTGGGGCTCGAGGGCCTGCGCCGTGATCTTGAGGGAGGGAAAGGGCTGACTCGTGGGCTGGGTCATCAGACCCCAACTATACGCCCCGGGGCGCGTGCGTCACCCTCGGCCCGGTGCCATCTTCGCCCGATGGCTCTCGACCCCGCCTTCGTCGCCGACTGTCCGTACGGTCCTGGTGGCCTGCTCCTCGACGACATCCTCGAGATCGACGTGGAGGCCGGTCGCGTGGTGGCCAGCATGCCCGCGCACAAAGACCTGCCGCTGACCCGCGAGCAACGCGCGCATCCCATCCGGCATCCGCAGCACGTGAGCGGCGGCCTGATGGTGCACATGACCGGCATGATGGGCTTCGTGCACGCCTACCACGTGCTGGGGCTGCGCCACTCCGAAGGCTGGATCGGCTACGGCGGGCGCATCTACGAGGCGCGCTTCCTGGCGCTCGGCGAGATGGGCCGGCCGCTGACGCTGAGCTGCACCGCCACGCGCGTGCGCCGCGGTGAGGCCCGCGCGTTCTGCCGCTACGACTTCGAGTTCACGCAGGGGGACACGGTGGTCTACCGTAGCGACCAGGCCGCGATGTGGCTGATGACGGGCACGGAGGCCGGCACCCATGACGAGTAGCACCCCATGACCACGAGCAACCCGCCACGAGACACCCGCGTCGGCGTGGTGCAGATCACCTCGCGCGACGACGTGAACGCCAACCTGGACGCCGTAGAGCGTACGGTCCGGCAGGCGGCGAGCGAAGGCGCCGAGCTGGTGCTGGTGCCGGAGTGCTTCGCGTTCTTGGGCCCCGAGCAGGGCAAGCTCGAGCTGGCCGAGACGCTGGGCGGCGACGGTCCGATCTGGGAGCGCTGCGCCGGGCTCGCACGCTCCGTGGGCTGCGATGTCGTGTTCGGCGGCTTCTGGGAGCGCGGCAGCACCAAGACCCACGTGTTCAACACCTGCGTGCACATCGGCCCCGACGGTGGCGTGCGGGCGGCGTACCGCAAGGTGCACCTGTTCGACGTGGACCTCGAGGACGGCACGCGCGTCATGGAGAGCGACACCATCGAGCCGGGCAGCGAGCTGGTGGTGACCGACACGGCCTTCGGCAAGCTGGGGCTGTCCATCTGCTACGACCTGCGCTTCCCCGAGCTGTATCGCGCGCTCGTGGACCAGGGCGCGATCGCGCTCGCGGTGCCGGCTGCCTTCACGCTCACCACCGGCAAGGATCACTGGCACGTGCTCCTGCGCGCCCGCGCCATCGAGCAGCAGTGCTACGTGCTCGCGGCCGCGCAGACGGGGAACCACTTCGGGAAGCGTGCGTCCTATGGCCACGCGATGATCGTGGACCCCTGGGGCACCGTGCTCGCGCAGTGCGGCGAGGGCGAGGGAGCCGCCGTGGCGACGGTTCGTCCCGACGTCGTCTCGAAGATCCGCGCCCAGCTGCCGAGCCTGCGCCATCGGCGCCCCGAGGTGACGCGACGCGGCTGAGTCGGGCGATCTCGCAACGATCACGCGGGATCACGAGGCACTAGGTTTTAGGCGCTCTCGTCAACTTTTCGCGATCCCCCGTTTTTTGGATCCGGAGTGGTTCGGCCTCCTACCATTCGTGGCGTGCCCCGCTCTCGCTGGGGCCCGAACGAGCATGACGCTGAACCTCGACTTGCCGCGCCCCGCCGCCCTCCCCTTGCTTCCTTCGTCCCCCCAGGCCCGCGACGCGCGGCGACGCTTGGCCGCGCTGCTCTTGGGCGCCGAAGGACAGCACGAGCTGCCCCCTGTCGCGGACCTGGCCGGCGCCTGCCTGCTGCTGGCGCGCGGCGTGGAGCGCAAGATCCTGATGCCGCTCGCCGAGAGCGCGCGCGAGCTCGCGCTGGTGCGGCGTGGCGAGCGCGTGTTCGTGAGCGACTACGGCACCGAGAGCGTGCCCGAGCTGTACTGCCTCGAGCGACCCGTGGCCCTGCAGCGCGTGCTCGACGCGTGCCGCACCACGCTGATCGCGGAGGCGAGCGAGCTCGACGGTGCGCGCCGCGAGATCCACGCGCAGCTCGCCGAGCAGCTCGCCACGCAGGGGCTGGTGCCCATCGACGCCGTGCCGCCCGCGGTGCGTCAGCGCGGCGGTGAGGCGTCGGCCCCGGAAGAAGGGGTGGCGCTGGCGTTCGGCTACGAGGTGAAGCTGCCGTCCGGGCACGAGGCGCTGACCACGCGCTCGGCGCGCGCCGACATCCACGCGCTCTTCTTCCAGGGCACGCTGTGGGCGTTCCTGCGCGGACGCCGCGTGCCGCTGGTGCAAGGCCCCGTGCTGCTGGCCGTGCAGCGCTTGATCGTGGCCGTGCGCGTGCTGGTGGACGCCTGGGACTCGGGGCGCCCCACGCACGTGCGGCTGCGCGCCGGACACTTCCAGGTGGGCGTGCGCCTCGACGCGGCGCGGCAGATCGCGCTGTCGCTCACGGGCGACTCCGGCGAGCCGGTCACCGCCCAAGCGCTGCAGCTCGGCGAGACGGCCGACCCGATCCTGCGGCTCGCGGCGGACCTGGTGCGCGCCATGATCGCCACGGACCGGGCGCAAGGCCGCAACCTGCGCGTGCGCGCGCTGCGCGACGAGGTCCGCACGCTGCGGAAGGCCGTGCGCGAGCGCGAGTCGCAGCGCGGCTTCGTGAACCACGACCCCGAGCGCGTGCGGAACATCGCGCATGTCGAGGGCGCGCCCGAGCGGGCTCAGCGCGAAGAGGCGCCGGCGCCCGTGGCCCCGGTCCGCACGCTGCGCTTCGGCGAGCGCTGGCGGGTGGCCGTGGATGGGCTCGATGCCGGCAGCACCTTCCTGTGTGGCGACCGCCTGGTCATGGCCACGGCGCGCCACACGGTCGCGATCAGCCGGGAGCGCGGCGAAGTGCTGTGGGTGCGCGCGGGCGTCGACACCAGCGCGTTCATGGCCGGCACCACGCTGGTGCGCACCTCGCCCGATGGCCGCGTGGAGCTCTGCGACGTGTCCGACGGCGAGCCCTTCGCGACGGCTCGCGTGGACGCCCGCGCCGGCACGCCACAGCCCGGTATGCTCCTGAGCGGCAACGGGGTGCCGCCCATGGTGGCCCTCATGGAGGGGGGTCAGCGCGTGGTGGCCCTCGACCTGCGCACGGGTCAGCCGCGCTGGCGCTTCACCAGCCGCAGCGCGAGCGGGCTCCAGCTGAAGCGCGTGGGTCGCGTGCTGCTCCTGACGACACCGGAAGGCAACCTGCACGCCGTGGACGCGAGCACGGGCGACGAGCTGTGGTGCTACGCCACCAAGGAGCGCCTCGCGACGGCGCCGGTGGTGGTGGGGGACCGCGTGGTGCTGGCCGCTGGAGCGCTGGGCGCGCGTCACGGCTCGCTGCACGTGGTGGACCTCTACAGCGGCAAGGCGCACTTCACCTCCACGCTGGACGGCGCTCCGCTCGCGAGCCCCGTGGCCGACCGCGAGGGTGTGGCGGTGGCCGTCACGCGCGATGGCGGCCGCCGAGCCATCGCCTACCGCTGCGACCGCGACGAGGTCCGCTGGGACATCGCCGACCCGGGCCTCGGCGTGGGGGCCGCGACGCTGATCGTGGACGACCTCTTGGTGTGCAACAGCCCCGAGGGGCGACTGTCGGCCGTGGAGATCGCCACTGGGGCCACGCGCTGGGCCGCCTCGCTGGCCGAGCCGGGCGCTGACGACGTGCCACGCCGACTCGAGCCGGTGCTGCGCGGCGGGGCGCTGTTCGTGCCCTCGTCCACCGTGCACGTGCTGCGGCCGCACGATGGATCGCGCATCGGCGAGGGGCTGCGCTGCGAGCTCGTGCCGGACTGGATCCGCGTGGACGAGCGCGGCTGGGTGTTCGTCGCCGAGGAGAGCGGGCACGTCAACGCGCACGCCCCTGTGCCTCACCTCGAGCTGGTGCGAAGCTGAGTCATGACCAGCGCCCACGGTGACCGCTCGCATCGCCTCCGAGCCGGCGTGCTCCCCGTGGGCATCTTCGGCATCTTGGGCTTGGCGGGCATCGCGGGCATCGTGGGCGTCACGGGGCTCTCGGCCTGCAGCTCGCCGAGCAGCACCCGCAGCAACCCGGCGGCCGACCCGGCAGCCGCCAGCGAGGAGAGCCACGTGACCCCCACCCCGCTTCCGGCGAACCTCCACGTGGTGGTGTTCTTCGACACCGAGCGCGGCCACGAGCACCTGGACGTGCGGGTGATCGCCACGGACGAGGGGACGTACATCTCGGGGGTGCGCGCCGACGAGTCGCGGGCGAACCCGATCACGCGCCGCATCGACCTCACGGGTGAGCTGCTCGCGGCCTACACGGACCGCATCGCCGCGCTGTCGCGCATGCCGCGCTGCGAGCCCCTCGCGCGCTTCCCGAACGAGCCGCTCTTCCGCATCGACTCGCCCGACCACCACGACGAAGGCCCGTCTCTCTGGCTGCGCGAGAACGGCGACCGCATGATCACGAGCGAGGACCCATGCCTCGGGTACGCCCGTGTGGCGCACTTCGTCTACACCACCTGGATGAGCCAGAACTTCTAGGACGCGACGTGCGGCACCCCCGGCTTCGTCCAACGGCAGCGAACAGTTCCGCCGGTGGAGGATAGCCAGGACCCTCCTTGCTGTGTCACTCTCCTGTCGCCAGCCGGGGTCAGCCGCGTGCTGGCCACCGGGTGCGGGATGACCACATGAGACGCGCGTCCACCGACACACCACGACCCAGGCTGCGCCTCGCGGCACTGCTCGCCATGGCCACGGCGCTGGGCGTGGTGTCGTCCGCGACAGGGAACGTGCGGGCCGACGACGTGAGCGTGCCCATCTCGCTGCAGGTGGAGCTGCTGGGGCGCGTGGCGGCCTACGAGCAGCGCTTCGCCAGCCAACCGGGCGCCGAGGCCGTGGTGCTGATCGTGGTCCGCCGGGGTCACGCCGAGTCCATGCGCGCCGCCGGCCAGCTCGAGGCCGGCATCCGGCGCAGCGCCACGCTCGGGGGCCGACGCGTGCGCACGGTGCAGCACAGCTACTCGACCCCGGCCACCCTGCGCGCCGGCGTGGACGAGACCGAGGCGGCCATCGCCTACCTGACACCCGGCCTCGGCGATCAGGCCGCGGGCATCGCCCGGTCGCTCGAGGGGGCCAGCGTGCTGACCGTCAGCGCCGTGGGGTCGGACGCGGAGCGCGGTATCGTGCTGTCGTTCGAGTTGGTGGCCGCTCGCCCCACCTTGGTGGTGAACTTGCGCCAAGCGCGGCGGCAGGGCGTGGCATTCTCGTCTCAGCTCCTCCGGCTCGCCAGGGTGATTCAATGAGTGCGACGTTCCGCGTGACCCATGGCCTCGGCCTGGCTTCGGCGCTCTTGGCGCTGGGGCTCGGATGGCCCAGTGCTGCCCGCGCACAAGGGGACGCGCCCGAGGACACGCAGGCCGACGGGGAGGCCGAGCCGAGCGATCTGAGCGACCTCGAGTCCTTGCTGGGCGAGGAGGTGGTCACCACGGCCTCGCGCTCGGCCGAGCGCTCCAGCGCCGCGCCCGCCACGGTGCAGATCATCGACGGCGCCACGCTGCGGCGCTACGGCATCCGCTCGCTCGACGAGGCGCTCGGCCTGCTGGGCCTCGGCAGCTTCACGGCCGACACCAGCGGGGACTACAACACGGGCGTGGACACGGGCTTCCAGGGTGTGTTGCTGCGGGACCGGAACCGCCACGTCCTGGTGCTGCTCGACGGTCACGTGATGAACGCCCAGAGCACGGGCGAGGCACGCTTGGATGCGGCGCTGGGCGTCCCGCTCGAGCTCATCGATCACGTGGAGATCATGCTCGGACCCGGTTCCGTCTCCTACGGATCGAACGCGATGATGGCGGTCATCAACGTGGTCACGCTGAACGCGCGCGACTACGGCAGCGCGCGCTTCGTGGCGGAAGGCACCCTGACCGCCCCCGTGGGGGTGAACTCCTCCTTCTCGCTGGGCGGCGACGGGGATCGCTACGGCGGTCGATACCGACTCGGCGCGGGGTTCGCGCGCAGCGGGCGTCTCTTCGGCCTGCCGGCCGAGCTGGTGGTGCACGCCGAGTGGCAGCAGGAGATCGGCGCCACGTTCCGTATGGCCTATCAGAACGGGCCGTTCGAGGTGCGCCCCGGGGAGCCCGGCTGGGGCGGCGTCGGACGCCAGCGCATGCACGTTCCCATGGCCTATCTGAGCGCCCGCCTCGGAGACGCCCGCCTCTGGCTGCAAGGCAGCGCGTATCGGCGCAGCCTGCCGCTGGCCGGCACGTTCGACGAGCCCGGCACCGGAGAGCGCCTGACCACGCTCCGTGGAGAGCTGCGCCACGACGCGAACCTGTCGCCCGAGGTGACCTTGGTGTCGCGCCTCTACGGCGACCACGTGCGCAACGAGGAGCGCTCGCGCTGGACGCTCTACTACTGGTGCTTGCCGGGGCAGCAGGTGGACGGCTGCAATTTTCGTCGGCGGAACGCGTCGTCGTGGGTCGGCGTCGAGGAGCAGCTCAACATCGACTGGAAGCTGGACGGTCGCTTCGTGACGACGGTGGGCGGCGACCTGCGCTTCCGCTATGGCGCGGCGCGGCCCGCGGACTACACCGACTACGTGACCGGCGACGGGCCGTTCACGGTGCGGCTGCCCTACTGGCAGTCCAAGAGCGTGATCGGGGCGCTCTTCGCGCAGCAAGTGCTCCGTGTGCATGACCGCGTGGCCCTCAACCTCGGTGCGCGCTTCGACGCGGACTCCCTCTTCGGGGTGCGCCTGTCGCCGCGCGCGGCGGTGATCGTGTCGCCCACGGATCGCAGCACGCTGCGCTTGGGTTACTCGGAGGCGTTCCGCGCGCCGAGCGCGCAGGAGCTGAACGACAGCGATCCCACCTACGTGATCCGGCCCGACCGGCTGAACGCCGAGACGGTGCGCACGGTGGACATCGAGTTCGC
The DNA here is from genome assembly GCA_964510015.1 of uncultured Sandaracinaceae bacterium. Lineage (GTDB taxonomy): Bacteria > Myxococcota_A > Polyangia > Polyangiales > Houyiibacteriaceae > JADJJE01. The sequence goes on along the minus strand of CAZEAA010000008.1, from coordinate 6,688 downwards.
GCAGCGCTTCTCGCGCGGGTCGTTCTCGCTGCGCGCCTTCGGCTCCATCTACGACGACCTGCTGGTGCTGCGCTTCGCGACGCAGGCGGAGTTCGACGCCGCCCTCGACCGCCGCGAGCTCGTCCCGAACGCTGACCCCGCGGGCGTCAACGTGTGGGACAACCTGGACGTCATCCGCGCGTTCGGCGGCACCGTGTCGGCGCGCAGCGAGCCGATCGACGGCCTCGAGCTGGCCACCAACCTGACGCTCGCCATGAACGACCTGCGTGGCTCCGGGTCGCTCCCGATCATCCCGGCCTTCTACGGCAACGCCCGCATCGCGTACCGCTTCGGAGAGACGGGCCCCACGCTCGGCCTCGTCGCCCGCTTCAGCTCCAACCGCACCACCTACTTGGACGCCGAAGAGGGCGTCGCACCGAATGCCGGACCGCTGTGTGACCTTCGCCTGACGGCGAGCGGGCCCATCCGCGCGCTGGCCGGACTGCAGTGGCGAGCGTTCGTCAATGCGTCCCTCAACCCCCACACGCCCTACGCCATCTCGGGCGGTCCGATCGCCGAGGCGCCGGACAACACCCTCGCGTACCTTCCCAACACGCGACTCTTCGCCTTCGTCGGAGTGCACTATGACCTGCGGTGATCGGCGCCTCGGCCTCGGGCTGTTCGTGTTCGTGTTGCTGTCCGCGCCCGGTTGCTGGCCGGCCGAGTCCACGGCGCCGGCACCCTTCGACTGCGACGAGATCGACCGCGCAGACGAGCGCTTCCCCGACGAGTGCGGAGATGCCGGGGTGAGCGAGGACGCCGACGTCCCGGCCGACGGCGGCGAGGACGCCGCCCCGTGAGCTGCGCTCAGCGGGCGTGGACCGCCTGCACGCAGGCGCGCTGAAACCGGCTCGCGAACGCGCTGGCGGTGATGCCCACCGACGCGAGCACGGCCTCGCCTGCGCCCTCGAGACGCGCGAAGGAGGGCTGTGCGTGTAGGCGTTCCAGGCCGCGCGCCAGCGACTCGGGGGAGTCGTCCGCCACCGCGATCAGCACGGACGCCACGTCTTCGAGGGGAAGCCCGGCGAGCGCGCGGTGATTGGCCACCACCGGGACGCCACGCGCCAGCGCCTCGAGCAGCTTGATGGGCAGCCCTCCCTTGGCTAGCCGCGGCACGAGCGCCACGTCCGCGGCCGCGTGTGCCGCTGCCCGATCGTGCTCGCTGCCGAGCGGCGCGAACACCACGCGCTCGGCGAGGCCGTGCGAGCGCGCGAGGGCCCGCAGCGGCTCCGGAGCGGAGGCCGTGGCCACCAACAAGTGCCATGGCGCGTGAGCGCGCGCGATGGCGGAGAGCAGCAGCTCGATTCCCTGGTAGGCGTCGAGGTTGCCCGCGTAGAGCGCCACCCGCGCATGCAGGGGCAGCCCGAGCAGCGCGCGCGCCGTGGCCACCGAGGGGGGTGCTGCGGCGGGACGCTCGAAGGGCGGGAGGAGGCACTCCACACAGGCGTGCAGGGGCTGCAAGCGCTCCGCGAGATCGGGCGTGAGCGCGAAGACGGTGGCGGCGCCGAGGCAGGCCCCCCGGTCGAGGCCGTCCCCCGCTGCCCGGGCCAACGCGCGTACGCCAGGCGGCACGTAGTAGGGGAGCTCTTCGCGCATGGAGGTGTGGGCGAAGTACACGAAGGACCGGACCCCCGCAGCGGCACACGCCCACGCCGCCTCCACGTTGTGCGCCACCACGAGGTCCGCGGTGGGGCGCGTTCGCTCCGCACGCAGCGCCGCCACCATGCGCAGGTCGAGCGCCACCTTGCCGAGCGAGGGCCCACTGCGCGTGGCCCGCACGCGCGGCCAGTCGGGCAACCGCCGCGGCTCGAAGCCGAGCTCCGCAGCGGGGTCGAGCTCGCCATGCGCGTACGTGAGCAGCGAGGCGTGGTGCCCGTGTTGCTGCAGCGCGCGCACCATCATCCCCACGATGGCCTGCGTCCCTTGTGGTGTCGGGAACGGCATGCAGGCCACGTGCAGCGTACTGGGGCCCGTGGCGGGCAGCGCGTCAGTCGACATAGCCCAGCGCGCGCAAGCGGGCCTCGATGCGCGCCTCGTCTGCGGCGTCCCGTGGTCCGCCCTGACCCGCGCGCACCCCTTCTGGCAAGCGCTGCGGTGCACTTGCGCGCCCATCGGTGGCGCTCGCGTCGGTGACCTCGCGCAGGGCTTCGTAGAGCACGCGTCCCGCGAACTCGGGCGGCACGGCGATGTCCATGCGCGCGAGCCACGTGGCGGTGGCGTCCGCGATCTGCGTGTCGAGCTCGCCGACCGCGGCGATGCGCGGGCCGGCCGCCGCGAAGAAGCCGTTCGGGCGATGACTGCCGGGCAAGCTGCGCCCCTTGCGACCCAGCCACTCGTCGGGGGCGAGGCGCCGGAAGGGGCCCGTGCCGGGCGGCGCGCTGGCCGACGGCATCACGTTGTAGCTGTAGCCGCGGTCGAGGTGCAGCTCGAGCAGGAGGTCGGGCGCGCGCTCGGTGAACGGCCCATCGAACAGGTCTTCACGCCGATGCACGGCCGCCACCACGGGGGCTAAGGTGAGGGGGTCGCGCAGGGCCATCAACGCCGCGGTGATCTCGGCCCGCACGCGCGGGACCTCGGCCCTGGCCACCACCCCCTCTGGCTCGCGCCCCGCGAGGTTGAGGTGCACCGCCGGCATGTAGTTGAGCTCGTCGCTGAAGCAGACCGTGCGCGCGAAGTCGATGGCTCCGAAGCGCGCGCGCGACTCGAGCGCGCTGGGCAGGGCCGTGCCGAACAGCCCGAAGAGGCGCTCGCGCAGCGCGGGCGGCAGCTTGGTCAGCGCCAGCTCCTTCACGCGCTTGGCCACGTCCATGACCCATGGCGACTCGTGGAAGGTGAGCAGACCCGCCTCGGCGAGCGCACGGTTCAGGTACAGCACCGCGTCGGAGCTGCCGCCGGAGCCGTGGTCGCTCACGATGGTCAGCTCCACCTGGGCTTCACCGCCCTGCCCGCCCGCTGCCGTCAGCAGCTGGCCGAGCGCGCGGTCGAGCGCCATGTACACCGTGGCGAGCCCGCTCGGTTTTCGCGTCGCGCCCGGATGGTCGCTCGGGTGCCTGGGCGAACGCGGGTCGTGCAGCCCGTAGAGGTAGTGCCCGGCCGTGTCGCTCTCGCCGAAGTACACCGCGAACGCGTCCCAGCGCTCGCCTTCGAGGAGCCACGTGGCCAGCTGGCGCTTGCGCTCCACGCGAGCCGCGAGCGCGTCCGGCAGCTCGGTGTGCCAGCCGTCGCGGTCGGCATCGAACTCGTCCACGTCGTCGAAGCGCTGCGCGCCGAAGCGCTTCACCAGGCTCGCGTGCATGGCCGGCGGCCACACGAAGCTGGCGTCCGCCTCGAAGGCCACCGGCGCATCCCACCCGCTCACGAACACGCCGTGGGCGAGCCGCTCGGGGGGATACGTCGCAGGGAAGAACAGGCACGCGCAGCGCAGCCCGAGCGCGTCCAGCCGGCTGACCACGCTCGGCGCCTCGCGCACCGAGCCGCCCGAGAAGCGCACGTCGTAGCCGTGCCGCGTGGTGAAGTCGAAGACGCCGTGCCGCCCGGGGTCCACGCCCGTCAGGAACGTGGTCCAGTTGGGCAAGGTGGCCGGCGGCTCCACGCTGCGCTGCGCCGAGAACGCCCCCCGCGCCATCACCGCGTGCACGTTGGGCAGGGCCTCGGGCCCCAGCTGCCGGACGATGGCGAGGTCGAAGCCGTCGAAGCCGACGATCAGGTGGCGGGCGCTCATGGGGTTCTCGGAGAACGCGCAGTATGACGGCGGCGATTCCCGAGGGCGATCGGCACCCGCACGCGCGCCTCCGCGGCGGCGGCCATGAAGAGCGTCAGCAGCACGAAGGCCACGGCCCACTCGGTGAACCCGAGGGCCTGCTTCAGCGGACGCGCGATCAGGCCGTACACCAGCTCGATGTGCACCCAGTAGACGAACAGCGAGGTGACGCCCAGCGTGCGCAGCGGGAAGCGCCCGAGGCGCTGCGTGATCACGTAGGACAGGCCAGACAGCGCCAGGCCGAAGCCGAGCTTCTGCAGCGAACGGACGGTGCGCGACAGCTCGGGGAACTCCTCGATGAACGCAAAGGCCCAGGGGCTTCCGTCGCGCGTCACGAAGCCCACGACCGCACCGACGCACGCGAGCGTCACCACCGTGGCCGTCGTTCGACCGGCGCGCACCCCGCGCAGCCAGATCATCCCGATGGTGGTCCCGCACAGCGCGTAGCCGAGCCAGGGGAACAGCGGGAAGCGGGCCATCAAGGTGCCGAGCTCTCCGTCCCAGCGGCCGAGGTACGCCGCCGCGCCGGGGGGCAGCACGCCCGGCAAGCTGCGCTCCACGAACCCCGACACGCTCGTCACCGCGAGGCCGAGCAGCAGGCCGATGTACGGGCGCTTCACGTAGCGGAAGAGCGGCTCGGTCCAGGCGATGATCACCAACGAAGCCCCGATGGCCTGGAGCACGTCCACGCGCTGGAGGCGCATCAGCTGCTCGGGGCGGAGCAGCGCCGTGAGCCACCACCCGATTCCCCAGAGCACGGCGCCGATGGCCAGCAGGCGCGTACCGTTCGCAGCCCGCGAGGCGATGCGACCCAGCGCCACGTAGAGCGTCGCGAGCCCGGCCGCGAGGGGCACGTAGGCTGGGATCAGCCCGATGTTGGTGAGCGCGCCGCCGTCGACGATCCACAGGAAGACGCGCAACGAGTAGCCCGCGACCACCACCTCGAGGCCCCGACAGGTCAGCTCGCGGATCGTGCCGCTGCGCGGCTTTCCACGTTCGGCGTCGGCCGCGAACTTGAGCGCGGCGCCGGCCCCGGCGAGGAACACGAACATGGGCGCCGCGAGGCCTCCGGTGCTGCGCATCAGCTGGAACCGAAGGCCCTCCTTGAGGGCGGGGTTCAGCCACGCGTCCACCGTGTGCCAGAAGATCATGAGGACCACCGCGACCCCGCGGGTGTCGTCCACGAAGCCGAGGCGCGAGGCGTCGGCGGATTTCTTCTTGGGGGGCACGCTCCGGCTCGTCTCTACGGGAACGCGGCAACCCTAGCAGGCGTTCCGGGTGCTCGCGAGCTGGCCCCGTCGCGCTTCGATGCACGCCGGAGGCCAGACTGATAGGCTGGTCAGCGTGATGGATCTGGCGATGGACGATGGCGCGAGCGCGATGGACGCGAGCTTGCTCGGGCAGACCCTCGGGGGGGCGTACCGGGTGCTGCGCCGCATCGGCGCCGGCGGCATGGGCCAGGTCTACGAAGCGGAGCACACGCTGCTGGGCAGGCACTTCGCCCTGAAGGTGCTGGACACCCGCCAGCGCACCCGCAACGACGCCGTCACCCGGTTCTTCGCCGAGGCGCGCGCGGCCAGCCAGATCGAGCATCCGCACATCGTGGACGTGGTGAACTTCGTCACCGACGGGCCGTACATGGTGCTGGTGATGGAGCTGCTGCGCGGCGAGAGCCTCGCGGACCGCTTGCTGCGCGGGCCACTGCCGCTCGCGGAGGCCGTCACGATCCTCTCGCAGGTGTGCGACGCGGTGGCCGCCACGCACGCGGCGGGCATCCTGCATCGCGACCTCAAGCCCGCGAACGTCTTCCTGGTGCAGAGCAACGACGGGCCGCACGCGAAGGTGCTGGACTACGGCATCGCCAAGCTGAAGCACGCCACCTCCGAGGGCGGAGACCCCGCGCACCCCGCGGGCGTCACCACCACGGGCCAGCTGCTGGGCACGCCGCGCTACCTGTCACCGGAGCAGGCGCGCGGCTCGCTCTCGGTGGACGAGCGCGCCGACGTGTATGCCGCGGGGGTGATGCTCTTCGAGATGCTCGCCGGCCGGCCGCCATTCGACGGGCACAACGCCTTCCAGCTCATCTGGAAGCACGGCAACGAGCCCGCGCCGCCCCTCACGGACCACGCGCCGCACGTCCCGCGCGAGCTCGCGGACGTGGTGGCGCGCGCCCTCGCGAAGGAGCCGGACGACCGCTTCATGAGCATGCTCGGCCTGCGGGACGCAGTGCTGTCGGCCTCCCGCTCGCCGGCCGAGGCGCGGGCCACCGACGAAGCTCCCCCGCTCTCGCCCCCGCGTCCCACGACGCGCGTGGCGTGGGTGGCCGCCGCGGCCGCGGTGAGCGGGGCCGTGGTCGGTGCGCTGGTGCTGGCTGGTGGCGCAGGGGTCGCGCCGCAGGAGACGGTGGCCCACGCGATGCCCAACGCGGTGTCGCCCCCCTCGCTCCCGAGCGAAGCGGTGGCAGCCCGTGCCCGCGCAGAAGACCCCGCAGCAGCGAGCGAAGCCCCGCCCCCGACGGCGCCTTCGAGCGTGATGCTCTCGCTGGTCGTGCAGCCCCCGCATGCGCGCCTCGCGGCCTTCGGCGAAGCGCCCGTGCCCGTGCCCGACACGCTGCACGTGCCCAGCGGTCAGGCGGTCGACCTCACCTTCACCGCGCCGGGCTACGTGCCCGAGGTGCGCACGGTGACCCTCTCGCAGCCGGAGCAGCTGGTGGTCGAGCTCGTGCGTCGACGTGGCCGCCCCACGCGCGGGGAAGCCGCGTCCCCCATCAAGCGCGACTTCTGAGCGAGGCCACCTCTTCGAGCGCCTCGTCTTCGCGGGCGAGCGCCGCCGCGCGCTGCTCGGCGCGGTGCGCCTCGTGATGCAGCTCCACGGCGCGGTGGCCGGCGC
>CAZEAA010000007.1:27356-42477 GCA_964510015.1 uncultured Sandaracinaceae bacterium | reverse complement strand
CGGCGATGGCGCCGGCGCGCGGGAGGCGGCGCGCGCGGGGCTCGCGCGGCTGGACATCTTCCTCATGGCGGTGCCCGACGAGGCGGCGCGGCAGCGCATGCGCGAGCTCGTCCCGGCACACGCGCGCCTGCACGCCTTGGCCGCGGGCTGACGCCCGAGCTCAGTCGCGAAGGGCGTCCACCAAGAAGTCGATGACCGCCCGCACGCGCGGGCTCGGCTCGATGTCCCGGTGGTAGGCGAGCCACACCTCCCGGGGCGCCGGCGGGTTCGGGGTCTCGAGGCGCACCACGCGCGGGTCGCGGTCGCCGATGCGGCGCGGGGCCAACCCCAGCCCCAGGCCCTCACGCACCGCCTCGATGACCATCGCCACGCTGTTGGTGCGCAGGACGACGCGCGCACCCGGGCAATTCGCGGCCAGCCACGCGTTCTCGCCCTCGCCTCCCGGCCCGTGCATGAAGGCGACGACGTCGTGGTCCACGAAGGAAGCCGGTGTGGTGGGGAGGCCGCGGCGCTCGAGGTACGAAGGCGACGCGTGCAGCGCGAGATCCACTCGGGTGATGCAGCGCGCCACCAGGTCGAGCTCGGTGGGCCGCAGGATGCGCAGCGCGATGTCGGCCTCGCGTCGACCGAGGCGCAGCCGACGCTCCACGCACGAGACAATCAGCTCGATGTCGGGGTACATCAGCCGCAGCCGGGGGAGGTGCGGGGCCAAGTAGCCGGCCGCCACCACCTCGCTGGTGGTCACGTGCACGGGGCCGCTCAGGTTGGTGTCGCTCGCCGCGGAGATGCGCTCGAGCGCGAGCGCCTCGGACTCCATGCGCTCCGCGTGCGGCAGCAGCCGCTTGCACGCTTCGGTGGGCGTCCAGCCGCTCGACATGCGGTCGAACAGCTTGACGTTGAGGCGCTCCTCGAGCTGCGTGATGCGGCGCCCCACCGTGGTCGCGTTGGTGCGCAGCCCGGGCGCTGCGGCGGCGAGAGTGCCCTTCCTCTTCACCGCGAGCAGATAGCGGACGTCGTCCCAGTCGAGCATGCGCGCAGCCTATTACGCGCCGCTCGCGTGGGGAACGCCACGGTTTCGTCGGGTCACGCTCGGCCGTACTCGAGGTCGCGCATCATCTCTCCCTCGTTCAGCAGCCCGCGTCGGCGCTGGCCGTCCGGCGAGCGCCCGAGCCGCCGTGGCCGTGTGCCCGTTCCGAGGGACTCCTCGAAGTGTCCCAGGATCTCTGGCCACACCGTCTCCGCGTGCTGGGCTCGCACGAAGCCGAAGTGGCCCACGCGCGTGACCCCGACGTCGAGCGGGCGAAAGCGAACGTGCTGACGCTCGGCCGCCTCGTGCAGGTCGTACAGCCACGTGACGTTCGCGAGCGGAGCGAACGCGTCGTCCGAGACGCTCAGCGCCAGCAGCGAGCCGGTGTAGCGCGCCATGCGGGTGCGCAGCTCGGGGTGGTCGCCCAGGAAGTAGTCGGGATGGCGGCACCAGCGTGCCCACTCGCCCACGATGCCCGCGGGCATGTCCACGCCCAAGCCGACCTTGGCCGGCACGTAGCCCAGCGCGCGGGTGAGGAAGGGCAGCAGCACGAACCAGTTCAGGACCAAGCGCGGGCGCTCGGCCAGGGGAAAGGTGGCCCAGTAGCCGCGCTGCGCGCCGAGCGTGACCACGGCCTCCGGTGCCGGAACGCCTTCGAGAGCCGCCGCGATCTGACCGCCGAAGCTGTGTCCCACGGCGAAGAGCGGGACGCTCGGGTTCTGCTCACGCAGCGCTCGCACCGCGGCGGGGGCGTCCAGGGTGAGCCAGTCCGTCATGGTGGCGTCGTCCTCGCGGGCGCTGCCGAGCGCCGAGCCACCCACACCACGGTAGTCGTAGATCAGCGTCTGGTACCCCGCGCGCGCCAGGAACCGCGCGAAGGGCACGTAGAAGCCGCGCGGTACGGCGGTGGCACCGTGCACGATGACCTGTGCGCGTGCGGTTCCGTCCGGCGTGAAGAGGTCCGCCGCGAGTCGGCGGCCGTCGCGGGCGAGGAAAGTGTGGGAGCTGCGTTCCATGATCGTCCTCCGGGGTGGGTAAAACGTCTGTCACGGAACAACGTGCGCGAGCCTGACAGGCTCCGCCGCAGCGAAGAGTGCAGCCCGATGCTGCACGGATGCAGGGCGGTGCAGGCGCTTGACTGGCCTTGCCGTCGGACTAACAAGTCCACGATGACTGTCGGACGGTTCGGTCTCGTGAGCGGCGTCTTCTGGGTCTACGCGGCCCTCGTGGGCTGCGGCGGTGACGGCGGCTTCGCGGCGATCACGCGCGTCGACGACGGCATCCTGACCGACGTCACGGACCTGCGCGGGCTGGTCTTCGCGGCGGACGGACGGATCTACGGCTCGGGGTTCACGGACGTGAACCCGGTGGACCGCCAGACCGCGGTCGTCCGCACCACGGCCGACGGCGCGCTCGACCCCACCTTCGGCGACGGCGGCTTGGTGCTGCTGAACCTCGCGCAGGGCGACGAAGAGTCGCTGGCCATCGTCGAGCTCGAAGGGGGTGACGTGGTCGTGCTGGCCAACGTCAGCGACGAGCAAGGCGGCGATCCGATTCCCGACATCGACGGCGGCGATCCCGTGCCCCGCCCGAACGGCCAGGACGTGGTCCTGGTGCGCCTCGACGCCCAGGGCGAGCTGCGCACCGACTTCGGCGACGGCGGGATCTTGCGGGTTACGTTCGGTTGGGAAGCGGCGGATGACGCCAGCTGGCCGGTGCCCACCTACACGGCGAGCAACGCCGAAGCCACGCGCTTCTCGGGCCCCGGCTTCCCCATGGACGAAGCGTGGGATCTCGACGTGGACCGCTCCGGCGCGTCCGAGCGCTTGGTGGTCTTCGGGCTCGGCTCGGCAGCCCGCGTGGCGAGCGGCGCGCAGCGCATCGACGCGGACCGCTACGTGGTGCGCTTGAACGCCGATGGCACCCCCGACGCGAGCTTCCACGGCGGTGAGGCCTTCACGTTTCACAGTGAAGGGGCGCTCAACGACAACGCTCGTCGCGGGTTGGTCGAGGCGGACGGAACCATCGTCAGTGTGGGCTACACCAACTACGGCGTGGGTCTCGACAACCACGTCATCGTGCTGCGCCTGCTCCCGAGCGGCAGTCCCGACCCCGGCTTCGGCTTCGGCTTCATGCCGGCGCGAGCCGGGGCTGCGCGCTTCAACCCCTACGTGGTGGATGGCGGCGCGTCCGAAGCCTACGGCGTGACGCAGCTGTCCGACGGAACCTACGTGGCCACGGGCTACGGGTTCGCGACCGCGTCGAACACGCCCTCGTCGCTGGGCTACGAGACGACCGTCGCCCAGGACGCGGTCTTCTTCGGGTTCACGGAGTCTGGGCTGTCCAGCGGCTTCGGGCGGGACGGCGAGCTGTGCATCCAGAGCGAGGCCCTCGAGCTGGCGTCCACCGAGGACCGCGGCCGAGCCGTGGTGGCCTTGCCGGACGACCGGACGGTGCACGCAGGGCGGTTCGGCGGCGACCCGGCGCTTTTCGTCGTGCGTCCGAACGGGACCCTGGACAGGTCGGTCGGCGACCGCGGCCGCATCGTCTATGCGGGCACGGGGCTCGCCAGCAACTTCTTCGCGGTGGCTGTGTCGCCCGACGGAACACGCATCGCGGCAGCCACCGACGCAGACCCGGACGGGGTGTTGCTGGCCATCCTCGAGGTCGGAACGGAGTGACTCGCGGTGCGGCGCACCCGGCGCCATGCGGGTGGGCCGCTGGCCTGCTAAGAGCGGCCGGTGAGTCTCGTCGTCTTCAGTGATGTATCCCTCCATCTCGGCGGTCGCCCGATCGTCGAGAACCTGTCGTTGCGCATCGGCGAGAAGGACCGCATCGGGCTCGTGGGTCCCAACGGGTCCGGCAAGACCACCCTCTTGCGCCTCATCGCGCGCGAGCAGACGCCCGACGGAGGGGGGGTGCACCGCGCCAAGACCATGCGCCTCGGCTACCTGCCGCAGGACGTGCACGTGGAGGGCGGCAAGCCGCTGCTGGCGTTCATCCTCGAGAGCATCCCCGGACGCGCGTCGCTGGACGAAGACCTGGCCACGGCCGAGGCCGACCTCGAGGCGCTGAGCGCCAGCGGCGACCACAGCGATGAAGCGCAGGAGCAGATGCTCGAGGCCGCGGGCCGCATCGCCGACCTGCACGAGCGCATCGCCCACTTCGACGGCGAGTACTCGGAGCATCACGCCAAGCGCATCATGGCGGGCCTGGGCTTCAAGGACAGCGACCACGTGCGCGACATGTCGGAGTTCAGCGGTGGCTGGAAGATGCGCGCGGTGCTCTCGTCGCTGCTCTTCCAGCAGCCCGACCTGCTGCTGCTGGACGAGCCCACCAACCACCTCGACATGCCGTCGGTGGCGTGGTTCTCGGGCTTCCTCAAGAAGTACGAGCGCGCGTTCGTGCTCATCAGCCACGACCGCGAGTTCCTGAACGAGCAGATCACGTCGGTGGTCAGCTACGAGCCCGAGGGCGTGCGCAGCTACCCGGGTGATTACAACTCGTACAAGCGCCAGCGCGACGAGGAGCGCGTGCTGCTCGAGAACCGCGCCCGCAACCTGGAGCGCGAGCGCGAGCACCTCGAGAAGTTCGTGGACCGGTTTCGCAGCAAGGCCACCAAGGCCGCGCAGGTGCAGAGCCGCGTGAAGAAGCTCGAGAAGATGGAGACCGTGGAGCTGCAGGGCGAGCACGTGTCCATGAGCTTCCGCTTCCCGCCCACCGAGCGCAGCGGCAAGGTGGCGCTCGAGGTGAAGGACCTCGGCAAGTCCTACGGTGGGCTCCAGGTGCTCAAGGGCGTGAACCAGCACGTGAAGCGCGGCGAGCGCGTGGCGCTCCTCGGCGTGAACGGCGCGGGCAAGACCACGCTGCTGCGCATGCTGGCGGGCGAGCTCGAGGCCACCACGGGCAGCTTCGAGTTCGGGCACAACAGCAAGGTGGGCTACTACGCGCAGCACCACGCCGAGACGCTGCGGCGCGACGCCACCGTCTACGAGGAGGTGAAGTACTGCGCGAAGGACGCCTCCCACCAGCAGATCCGCTCGGTGCTCGGCGCCATGCTGTTCGGCGAGCGCGAGGTGGACAAGCGCATCGGGGTGCTGTCCGGTGGTGAGCGCGCGCGCGTGGCGCTGGCCCAGCTGATGATCAACCCCGGCAACGTGCTGCTGATGGACGAGCCCACCAACCACTTGGACCTCGTCTCCAGCGAGCGCTTGGCCGAGGCGCTCGACACGTTCGACGGAACGCTGCTGTTCGTGTCGCACAACCGCGGCTTCATCCGTTCGTTGGCCACCACCATCTGGATCGTGGAGGGCGGCAACGTCCTCAAGTACCCGGGCAGCTTCGACGAGTACATGGCGAGCTGCTTGCAGCGAGACCAGGCCCCGGTGGCCGTGAGCGGCGCGGCGCCCGTGGCCGAGAAGAAGGCGCCTGGCAACAGCACGCCCAGCAAGGCGCCCGTGCAGGCCATGCCCGCCACGAACGGCAGGCGCGCGCCGGAGCCGGTGAAGCCCGTGGCCCCCGCGCCCGAGCCCGACAAGGGTCGCCGTCGCGAAGACGCCAACGACCGCAAGCGCCGCGCGGCTGCGCTGCGTCCGCTCGAGAAGCGCGCCCAGGAGCTCGAGAAGCGCGTGGCGGAGCTGGAGCAGAAGCTCGAGGCCGTGAACGCCGAGCTGAGCACGCCCGAGGTGTACGCCGACGCCAAGCGCCGCGACACGCTGCTCGGGTCGGTGACGCGCGCGCAGGCCGAGCTCGACGTGGCCATGGAGACGTGGTCCGAGGTGCAAGAGAACCTCGAGCGTGAGCGCGCCAAGCTCGAGGCGGGCTGAGCCGTGGCCAGCCGTCTCGAACGTCACGCCACCCACCTCCGGGTGCTGGCTGTGGTCGTCGGTGCGTTGGCCATCGCGGCGCTGGTGAGCGTTGGGGACGGAGCCGTGGCGCGCGCGCCGTCGTTCTTCGACCTGATCGCGCCCCTCGCTCCCGGGTCCGAGGTCGCCAACGGCTTCGTGCTCTCGCTGCCGCATCGGGGTGAGGCACACGACATCCTGATGACCGCGCGGCGCACCCGCGACGGCGTGACCCACGTGGTCGAGCTGCACCTCCTGGACCGCGGGCGCTGGCCCGACATCCGCGAGACCGCGCACTACGGTGTGGCCTGGGAGGTGCCGCGCACCACGGCCTCGTGGGACGAAGCCGAGGCCGTGACCGAGGCCCTCGCGCAGATCGTGCGCCGCAACGACGCTGGGGCCGGCGTGTCCGTGGACGCGCTCTCGCTCTCGCCCGATGCCCCTGTGCCCCCTGCGGTGCGCGTGCTGCAGCGCGTGTCCGGATGGCGGGCCTTGGGCGTGGGGCTCTTGCTCGTGCTCGTGACGTGGGCGCTGGCCACGTTGCCGCGCGGAGCGGCGCTGGTGAGCCTCTTCCTGTTCGCGTTGGGCCTCGCGCTGCGTTTGCCGCACCTCGACGTGCCCTTCGTGCGGGACCAGGACGTGCAGCGCGTCTTCACGGGGCACGCCTCGTGGGGAGACATCTTCATGGGGATTGGGCTGCGTGACCGGCACCCACCGCTCTACTTCGCCATCCTCCACGTGGCGCAGTGGTTCGGCCAGGCCGAGCGCGTGGTGCGCATGCCCGCGGTGATCTCGGCCGCGTTGATGGGGCCCGCGTTCGCCTTGGCCGCGGTGGTGCTGGGTCGCCGTGTGGCGCTCGCCGCCATCGTGGCGCTGGTGCCCACCGTCGCGTTCGCCTTCGTGTCGTACTCCCGCGAGGTCAGCTCGCTGCCCTTCCACGCGTTGACCCTGGTGCTGCTGACCACGGCGGTCGCGAAGGACCTCTCAGCGGGGACGCGGCTGCGGAGCGCTGCGGTGGTCGCCTGCGTGGCCATCGCGCTCTTCACGTTCTACACGGCGGTCTTTCCGGTGTTGGCGGTCCTGCTCCTGCTGATGGGTGGGGGAGCGGACCGTGCCCGCGCTCGTCGCGACGTCGCGTTCGGGCTCTTGGCCGGGTCGCCCGCGCTGCTGCTCGCCGTGGGCACGTTCTTCCGTGATCAGGGCGCGCGAGCCGCCGCGAGCACGCAGCCCAACGTGGCCTGGGGCAACGCCAGCACCCTCGAGCTCGCGCGCGGCATGCGAGACCTGCTCGTGGAGGCCGTCGGCCCCGTGGCGCTGGTGGCCGTGGTCGTCGCCGGGCTGCTGGCCATGAAGCGACGCGACACGGTCGTGCTGTTGCCGCTCGCCGTCTTTGTCGCGACGTTCCTCGGGATCGCGGGGCTGACCTCGGTGGCGCGCGTGCAGCCGTACTACTTGCTCGCGGCCGTTCCGGCGCTGCTGCTCGCGGTGGCGTTGACGGTCCCTCCCGTGTTGCGGGGCGCTGGCGAGGGCACGTCGCTGCTGTTGGCGGTGGGGGTGGCCCTCAGCGTGGTTCCCACCGTGGCTGCCGTCGGAACCCTCTATCTGCCGGACGAGCGTGCCAGCATGCCCGTGTTCGTCGACGTGATCACGCGGCGCTCCGAGCGACGGGTGGTGACCATCGCGCACTACGACATGCCCCTGGTGGCGTACTACGTCGCCCGCGCACGCGGCGTCGAAGTGGACTTCTCGTCCCTCGAGCAAGGCCGAGCGATGACGCCCATCCGCGGGACGGACGTGGTGCTGTTCCCCATCGTGCAGACCCACACGAGCAACGACACCCTCGAGGCGGATGCCGTGGCCGCGCTCGAGGCCGTGATCGCCGACGGCCCCTGCCTGGTCATCGATCGACCGACCCTGCGTCTCGACGGCTTGCAGGCGCGCCTCACGCGCTGCGAGCGCCTCGCCGAAGGCGCCGACTCGGCGCTCTATCGCTGCGCGCCAGAAGACACCGCGGCTCGCTGAACCGCGCGGCTGCCGAAGTAGGCGCCCGGCCCATCAAGCGGGCGGGAACATGCAGACGCCCAGCGCGGACTCGCACGTGCCCGTCACACAGAAGCCGCAGTCGCACTCCGCGTCCGCGTTGCACTCGCGGCGCGCGCAGCCGGTCACGTCCGCGTCCGGGCGCTCGGGGTCGCAGTCGTGGTTCTCCGGGCACGCGAAGTCGAGCGACAGGCAGCTGTTGCGCTCGCAGTGGCCGGTGTCCTCGTCGCAGACCTCGCCGTCGGGGCACGCCACGCCGCTCGGCCCGCAGTCCGCTTCACACGTGGTGTCCACGCCGCCACAGCAGGTGGGCTGCCCGGCGCGGCACCACTCGTTCGTCCCACAGTCGCCGTCGTTCTCGCAGTCGCGCATGGGCAGCGGGCAGATCCCGCAGACCGGGTCGCTGGCTCCGAAGCACTGCGTGCCCCCCGTGCACTCTGCGGACGTTCGGCACTCGCTCTCGGGCGGGAAGATGATCGGGGCCCCCGGGAGACCCGGGTCCGCCGGGCGCAGCACCACGGACTCGCACGTGCGTCCGGCATCGGGACCGAGGTCCACCCGGCCACCGTCCATGAGCGATCCGTCCACGAACCCCTGGTCGGCGACGTCGCCGTCGAACACGAAGGACTGATCCACGCCGCCCCCGTCGTCCCCCAGCGAGTGACTCTGCGCACAGCCCATGGCGAGCGCGCTCGCCGTGACGAGCCAAGCAACCATCCCGAGAGAACGAGAGCGCGAACGCATGGAACCTCCGTGAAGACCTGCACTCTGCCATGGCGGGTGCGGCGCGGACAAATGAGCGGACCAGTGGGTCACGTAGCCGAAGCGCCTCCCTCTGCGGCGTGACGCCCCCGCACGGATGCGGCACGCTGCCTGCATTCCTGCCACGGGATGGCTCTCATGACCCTGCTCACGGACTCCCTCACGCTGCCCTGCGGGGCCACCCTGCCGAACCGCATCGCAAAGGCTGCGATGAGTGAGCACTTGGCGTCGTCGCGCCAGGAACCCACGCGCGCGCTGAACCAGCTCTACGCACGCTGGGCGCAGGGCGGGGCCGGGCTCGTCATCACCGGCAACGTCATGGTGGACGCGCGACACCTCGAGGCGAAGACCAACGTGCTGATCGCGGGCTCCCCCGACCTCGCACGCTTCGCCGCGTGGGCGCAGGCGGGCACGGATGGCGGAACGCCGCTGTTCATGCAGCTGAACCATCCGGGGCGGCAGACGCCGCGCCACGTGAACCCCACGCCGCTCGCGCCGTCGGCCGTGCCGCCCGTGAACCTCTTCCGGCGGGCCAGCGCGTTTGGGCAGCCACGCGCCATGACCGAGGCCGAGATCGAGCAGACCATCGAGGCCTTCGCCAACGCCGCGGCGGTCGCCAAGCAGGCCGGCTTCAGCGGCGTGCAGGTGCACGGCGCCCACGGCTATCTCGTGAGCCAGTTCCTTTCGCCGCTGACCAATCGCCGTGACGACCGCTGGGGTGGCTCGCTCGAGAACCGCGCGCGCTTTGGGCGCGCCGTGCTGTCGGCGATCCGCGCGGCCGTCGGGCCGTCGTTTCCGGTGGCCATCAAGCTCAACTCGGCGGACTTCCAGCGCGGCGGATTCAGCGAGGACGAGTCCATCCGCGTGCTGCAGATGCTGCAAGAAGACGGCGTGGACCTCGTGGAGATCTCGGGCGGCAGCTACGAGTCCCGCGTCATGCTGGACAAGGTCAGCGAGCGCGAGGCGTTCTTCCTCGACTACGCCAAGAAGGCGCGCGCCGCGGTGAAGCTCCCGCTCATGGTCACCGGGGGCTTCCGCTCGCGTGCGGTCATGGAGCAGGCGCTGGCGAGCGGCGCGCTCGACCTGGTGGGCATCGCGCGGCCCTTCACGCACAACCCCGATCTCGGCCGTGATCTCACCAGCCAGCGGCTCGCGCGCGCCGAAGACCCGCCTCCCTTGCCGGGCCTCGCGGTGCTGGGCGGCACGTCGGAGGCGATGATGAGTGTGGCGCAGATGGCGCTGCTCTCGAAGGGCAAGGACCCCGTGCACGGCATGGGTACCCGGGCCGTGCTGGGCGCGCTCTGGCAAGAGGGCACCAGTCTGCTGAGGAAGAAGCGGTGAGCGTTCATGAGTGATCGCCGCACGCCGATGCTGCCTCCCGGCTCCGAGCGCCCGGACGTCCTCGAGACCATGCGCGGCTTCTTCATGCGCCCGCTCGACGCCCTGAAGCGCGTCGGTGCGGCGCAGTTGGAGGAGGCGGGCCGGCCCGGGGTGACGAGCCCCGCGGACGAAGCCATCGAGGCCGACTCACCGCTCGGGTTGATGGAGCTGTGGCGGCGCGGCACCAGCGTGTGGACGCCCCTGCCGGCCAGCGCGCAGATGGACAGCGTGACGGCCGTGGGCCAGTGGACCGAGCTCGTGGCGCACGTGCCGCCGCTGCAGCGACCGCGCACCCTCAACGTGCGCTTCCTGCTCGACGGACAGCCGGTGGGGGTAGTGCCATACCGCGAGGGGGCGCTCTCGTACCTGCCCTTCCAGCCGCTGCACGCGGGTCTCTTCGCGCTCACGGTCGAAGCGCTGGACCGCCGTGGCCAAGCGCTCGCGCCGAGCGAGCCGGGCCAGTGCTTGCACGTGGTGACCCCGCGCCCGATGGTGGCCGTGGACACCGAGCTGCTGTTCTCGGGTGTCCCGGGGATGGCGGAGGCGCTGCGCGGCGTGGCGGACGAGCAAGGCCCGGGCTGGCAGCTGGTCTACCTCGAGCGACGGGATGCGAGCCGCCGCCCGCTCGTCCGCGCGCGCATCGACGAGTGGCAGCTGCCGCGCGGAGCCGTCTTGGTGCAGCACGGCGAGAGCAGCCTCGGCAAGGTGGAGCCGGCGCACATGCCGGCGCTGCTCGAAGCGGAGCTGCGCCGGCTGCGCGCCGACGGCGTGCCGCTCTCCGTGTTCGTGTCGCACCACGACCGCGTCCCGCCTGCGCTCGCGCGCGAGGTGGCTTCCGTCGTCGTCCCAGTCCCGCTGGTGACGGAGCCGCCGGCGGCGGCGTGGCCGCTGCGCCGAGGTGCCTTCCTGGGCCTCGACGCGCAGGCCAGCAAGCGCGTGGAGGCGAGCGCGAAGCGGCACCAGCAGGCGCTCGCGAGCCGCGACGCGCTGTCCTTTCGGCTCAACCAGATGACGCCCAGCGTGGCGGTGCCGGGCCACCGCGCGAAGCTCGAGCTCGACAACCGTCAAGCCCGCGAGGCGGTGTTCGCGGCCATCGAGGGCAGCCGGCGGCACGTGGAAGTGCAGTGCTACATCTTCGAGCCGAGCGCCTTCGCCGAGCAGCTGGCGGTGCGCTTGATCCGGCGGGCGCGCGCTGGCGTGGCCGTGTCGCTCATGGTGGACGCGCTGTACTCGCGGCAGGAGGTGCTGGGCGCGGTGAACCCGATCCTGGCCGGGCTCGCGCGCGAACCCAACATCGAGGTGCGCGCCAGCAAGCCGCTGCCCACCCTCGGCAGCATGGACGTGCGCTCGGTGAAGGAGCGTGACCACCGCAAGCTCATCGTGGTGGACGGAGAGGTCGCGTTCGTCTCCGGGCGCAACGTGGGCGACGCCTACTACTCGGGCTTCGACGAGGTGCCCATCGCCGACTTCACGTTGCACGAGCGCGTGCCTTGGCTCGACGCGCACGTGGAGCTGCGCGGCCCGCTGGTGGCCGCCATTCGCCGGGCCTTCTTGGACGCCTTCGAGGGCGCCGCGGCGGACTACGACCCGACCGTCGCTGTGGCCGAAGGCCCCCTGCTCGAGCCGCCCGCGCTCACCCATGCCGGGCGCCGCGCGCGCGCCGGAAACGACACCTGCCGCCTGGTGCTGCACGATGGCATGGAAGACGCGTACGGCCTCACGGCCTACGAGGCCATGATCGACGCGGCGCGCAGCGAGGTCTACGTGGTGAACGCCTTCCCGGTGTTCAACCGGCTGCGTGACACCATCGCACGGGCCGTCCGGCGCGGGGTCGCGGTGCACCTGCTGACCGGCTGCGCGCTGACACGCCGCGCGGACGGGACGTTCTTCGCGGGGGGTCTGCACCGCGAGCTCTTCGAGTACATGCTCAAGCAGCGCCTCGAGGAGCTGCTGCGCGTGGGCGTACGCGTCTACGAGTACGTCACCCTGCCCACGCCCAACATCGTGTCTCTCGGCGGGGTGGTGCGGCCCTACGTGCACGCCAAGATGCTGGCGGTGGACGGCGTGGCGCTCAGCGTGGGCTCGGCCAACCTGGACGCCACGGCCAGCTTCTGGGAGCGCGAGGCCAACATCATCATCGAGGGCGGCAAGGTGCCCGCCGACGCCCAGCGCCTGCTCGCGGAGCTGTGCGCGCGCAGCCACGAGCTGGACCTCGAGTCGAAGACCTGGCGCGCCGAGGCGGCGCAACGCGAGCTGGTCTCGCGGCTGTGGCCGACGTCGCTCTACTCGTGAGCGACATGAAGCGTGTCTATGAACGAGACACGCGGTGCGCGGCCAGCGCCCACACGGGGAAGTACTGGCGGTACAGGTCGTAGTCCACCAGGGCCGTGCGGAAGAAGACCCCCACCATGCGCTCGCGCGGCCACGAACCGTCGGGCGCTTGGCGGGACGCGAGGTAGCGGGCCGCGCGCTCGCGAGCCTCCTGCGCGAACGCGGATCCCCCCTCCACCATGGCCAAGAGGGCCCACGCCGTCTGCACGCAGTGACCGCTCGGCAGCGGCACGAAGCGGTCCTCGCGCGCGCTCGCCTCGTGCTCGCCGAAGCCGCCGTCGCTGCGCTGGTTGGCCATCAGGAACGTGAGCGCACGGACCACGCTCGGGTCGCTGGGCGTGGCGCCCGCCGCACGCAGGCCGCGCACCCCGAAGAGGGTGCCGTAGACGAAGTGCACGCCCCAGGCGCCAGCCCACGCGCCGTTTGGACGCTGGCTCGCGCGCAGGAAGGCCTCGCCGCGGTGCAGGGACTCGCGCGCCTCGCGCACCAGGGTTCCGGCGAGGGCGAAGCGCGCATAGTGAGCCAAGGCCTCCATGCACGAGCCGGTGCACTCCACATAGGACGCCTCCACCATGCACTCGAGGAACATCTCGGAGGAGTTCAGCGCCTCGAGCGGCCACTCCGTGCGGCGGGCCTCGTAGCTCCCGAAGCTCCCGTCTGGGTTCTGGCAGCGCAGGATGAAGCGCACGGCGTCGTCCATGGGGGCGCGTGGCGTGGCGTCGGGCTCACGCTCCAGCAACGCCACCAGCGCCTCGGCCGTGCAGTCGCTGACGGGCCAGCCGTGTTCGCGCGTGGAGAAGCAGAAGCCGCCGCGCGGGTCCGAGCGATGATTCGCCGCGTGTCCTCGTAGGCTGCTGCGGATCTGCTGGGCCACCAGGGCGGCGCGCGCGCTGTCGAGGTCGCGGTCCGAGACGGGTCCTCCTGCGCGTCGTGCGGCGTGCAGCGCGCGCAGGGCGAAGGCCGTGTCCCACGTGAGGCTGCGGGCCCCCGTGATGCGCGCGCCATCCGCTTCGTCTTCGAACACCCAGCGCTCGAGCGCCGTGAAGACGCGCTCCACGTCCGGATCACGGGGGTTGCTCTGGTGCAGGGCGAGCGCACCCAAGAGCCCGCTCACCGGGGACAGGCCCAGGTGGTCGCTGGCGCGCAGCTCGAAGCGCACCTGCTCGCGCAGCTGGGCGCGCAGCGCTCGAAAGCTGGTCGGCTTGCTCACACGCTCCGCCAGCGCGAACAGCCCGTACCCGGCCCGCAGCACGGGGTGCTCGGGGGACACCCGGTCGAGCGCGCTCACCTCGGAGCGCATGGCGGCGAACGGCAGGCTCGCGTACTCACGCCCCGGGTACAGCTCGTCGCGGAGCGCCCGCGTCAGCGAGCCCGCGCCCGGCTGCGGCTGCTCGCTGCGCAGGAGCGACACGCACAGGTAGATCATGCGCGTGTGGCAGTAGAAGCGCCCGGGGTGGAGCGGCAACGCGCGCGGCAGCGCCCACATCCACACGGGCATGGGGTGCACGCCCTCCCACGCATACACGTCCAGCAGCGCGAGCCACACGCGCCCCCACGTGGGGATCGTCAGCACGCCGTGCTGCGCGAAGAGCGCTCGATACGGGGCCAGCCAGCGCGTGTCCGGGCCGGCACCGAGGCAGCGTGCCGCCACGTACACCAAGGTGGACACGAAGAGCGACGGGCCCGCGTGGTCGTGCAGGCCGTGGAGACCGTGCTCCCCGCGCGAGCGCTCGAAGTAGCGCAGCAGCGCCCGTCGGCGAGCCTCGGGGATGTCGCGCTGCGTGAGCCGGTGAGCGATCACGTACTGCGCCGTCAACATCGCGCACCAGCGCATCTCGCCCTCGTAGTGGCCGTCGTGCCCGCGCGCCAAGAGCGCCTTCACACCGAGCGTGAGCGCATCGGCCTCCACGTCGGTCGCATGGCCACTTCCATGGCGCGGCTGCGGCGCAGTCTCCATCAGGCCTCCGCCGCGATCAGGCGCTCGGCGGCGTCGCGCCGGATCTCGCCGCGCTCCACCATCAGAGAGGCGATGCGCTCCACCGCGTGGTCAGGCGCTCCGGCCGAGATGGCGATGCTGCGCGCGTGCAGGCGCATGTGCCCCTGCTGGATGCCCACCGTGGCGAGCGCCCGCAGCGCGCCCAGGTTCTGGGCCAGCCCCACGGCGGCCATGACCCCCGCCAGCTCGCGCGCCTCGGTGACGCCCAGCAGCTTGCGCAGCGTGGCCACGGTGGGGTGCACCAGCGTGCTGCCGCCCACGTTGCCCACCGCCATCGGCAGCTCGATCTCGCAGCGCAAGCGCCCGGCCTCCAGGCTGAAGCGCGAGAGCGGCCGATAGGCGCCGGTGTGCGCCGCGAACGCGTGGGCACCGGCCTCCACGCTGCGCCAGTCGTTGCCGGTGGCGATGGCCACGGCGTCCACCCCGTTCATCACGCCCTTGTTGTGCGTGGCCGCGCGGTACGGGTCCACGGCCGCCAGCGCGTAGGCGTGCACGATGCGCTGGGCCACCTCGCCGCCCGGCATGTCTCCGTCCGTGAGCAGCGCCTCGGGGATGCTGCAGCGCGCGCGCGCCAGCCGACGGTCGGCCAGGTTCGACAGGATGCGCAGCACCGGGTTGCCGCCGGTCAGCTCGGCCAGGCTGGGCGCGATGCCCTCCGCCATGGAGTTGATGGCGTTCGCGCCCATCGCCTCGCCGCAGTCGATCAGCTTCAGGCACTGCGCTCACTCGCAAAGGATATAT
>CAZEAA010000007.1:0-27346 GCA_964510015.1 uncultured Sandaracinaceae bacterium | reverse complement strand
GTCGATCAGCAGGTGCACCACCAGCATGGGCGTGGGCTCGCGGAAGACGTGCACGCTCAGCTCGCGCGCCCCCTGGTGCCTCGCCCGCATGCCGGGCTGCAGCGCGTTGGCTTCGTGCAGCAAGCGCTCGCGGGCGGCCAGCACGCGCGCCTGCGCGGCCTCGAGGTCGGGCACGTCCACCAGCTGGATCTGCCCCGTCATGAGCGCCGGATCGGCGTCGGCCTCGAACCCACCGGCCTCGCGCACGAGCAGCGCCGTGTTGCTGACGGCCGCCACCACCGAGGGCTCCTCCACCACCATCGGGACCGCGTAGTCACGCCCGTTGATGCGGAAGTTGAGGCCGAGGCCGATCGGCAGACTGAACGTGCCGATGCAGTTCTCCACCATCTTGTCCGCGCGCGTGAGCGGAAGGCCGCCTTGGGGGGACAGCGCCGCCAGCTCGTCGCCGTCGAGGTGGAAGCGCTCGGCCAGCCGCGCGTGTCGCAGGGGCATGGGCAAGCGATAGAAGCCGGGGATGCGGGAACGGTCAGACATGATCACCTCGCTCGTGTGCGTCGGATGTGCGGCTCGGCCGTGCGGCCAGGGTGGGCTGCCAGAGGGCTGCGTAGGCGGTGCGCAGCAGCTCACCGTCGGTGGCGAGCACCAGGCAGTCGGTGGCCAGCTGCTCCACCTCGCGGCGCGGGATCTTCACGGGGTGTCCCGGCGTGAACACGTCGTCGTTGTCGCGCGCCAGCATCAGGGTGCGTGCCGCCATGAACACGGGCAGCAGGCAGAAGACACGCACGCCGACGTGCTCCGGCGGGATGGCCAGCGTGTACTCGAGCGCCTCGTCCAGCTTGGCGCGCGCCAGGTCGAAGAGGGGCGCGATGATGCGGTGGGCGTCGCGACGATGGCGGTCGTCCAGGAGGCCCTGCAAGGTGAGCTGATCGAGGTCGGTC
This sequence comes from uncultured Sandaracinaceae bacterium, assembly GCA_964510015.1. GTDB lineage: Bacteria > Myxococcota_A > Polyangia > Polyangiales > Houyiibacteriaceae > JADJJE01. Next base: position 26,408 of record CAZEAA010000007.1, on the reverse strand, counting down.
AGCTCGCGCGGCACGAAGGCCCAGCCGCGGGCGCGGTCGTCGGTCACGTCCTTGAGGATGTTCACGAGTTGGAGACCCGCGCCGAAGCTCTCGGCCCGGCTCCGCAGCGGGCGCTCGAGCCCTGCCGCGGAAGGACCCATGTGGGCGAGGAAGAGCTCCGTCAGCATGTGACCGACGGTGCCCGCCACGAAGTAGCAGTAGCGCTCGAGGTCGCTGATGGTGAGCGGCGCGCGCAGGCCGTCGTGTCCGGGCTCGCGGTGCGCGTAGACCCGCATGCCGCCCACCATCTCACCCACCCAGCGGCGGACGATGGCCGCCATGGCGGGCGGGGAAGCGTCGAGTACGCGCAGCACGCGCGCGAGCCCGTCTGCCAGCCGCAGTTCTTCGTCGGTGCCCGGCCAGCCTACGAGCTCGCGTTCGAACGCGGTGGCGCGCGCGCGGCCTTCGAGGGCCGCCACGAAGCGGTCGAAGTGCGCGTCGCGCTCGGCGGCGGTGCGGTGCGGTGCGTCTTCGATGGTGTCCGCCACGCGGCACAGCAGGTAGCCGCAGGTCACCGCCACGCGCAGCGCCGGAGGCAGCGCGGCGATGGGCTGCGCGAACGAGCGTGACACGCCCTCGAGCGCGGTCTGGCAGAAGTCCCAGTCGGCGCCCGCGAGCCCGCCGTCACCGGTCGCGCGCAGGGCAGGGCGCTGCACCCGCGGCGCGGCCTTCACGTGCTCGCGATAGCGCCGGAGCGCGCGCTCGGCTTCGCTCGCCACCGTGCTGTCGTAGGGCGCGGCGCTGCCGAGGCGCTGCGCCACGCCGTCCATCGCCTCGGCGTCGGGGCAGCGTGCATCCAGCAGCGCGTTGAGTACGCGGGCCAAGGTGCGGGTGCGCTCGCCTGCTGCGACGGGCGCGACCAGCTCGCCAACTCGCGTGGCCGGGACCAGCTGGTCCAGCGGGTCCAGCTTTGCCAGCAGCACGCGCAGCGGGCGGCGCACGCGCGGAGCGCGAGCCCAGTGGCCCGCCGCGACCGCCCCGGAGATGGACCAGGCCAGCTGCTCGATCGACTGGCTGTCGTGCTCGGACCCACGGAAGCTCGTGCGCGGGGCCGGCATGGAGCCCGCGCGCGCCACCGAGAGCGGGTAGCGCGCCCACTCGCGCAGTCCGCCAGCGCGCTTCATCCGCCCGAGCAGGCGGAGGTCGTTGGTGGCCACCGCGTGACGCAGCGCGCCGCCCGCCACCTTGGTGAACGCGCTCGCGAAGGCGAGCGGCCGCTGCTCGTGGCCCGCCAGGATGCGCATCGTGCGCTCTCGCTCGTATGCGGAGCCGCGCCACATGCGCACCATCGCGTCGCGCACGCCGCTCGCGCTCTCGTCGTCCCGCGAGACCACCTCGTAGAGCGCTTGCGACAGCACCTCGGGCACTCGGCTGCTGCGCGCGCGAGCCGCCGCGTAGCGGGCGACGTCGCCCGTCTGCACCAGGGTCACGGCGTCGAGGATGCCCAGCGTCATGCCGGCCGCGGCGAGCGGGTGCGTGGTGCCCACCGCGTCGCCCACCAACGCCACGTTGGCGTCCCCGTAGTCGCTGCGCGGTGTCAGCCGGTTCGCGGCCCAGACCACCTTGCCGTGCTCGAGCGCGTCTCGAAACGCATGCCGCAGTGTCTCGGGCAGCACCGGGGCGAAGCCGTGCCACAGCGCCTCCGTGGAGCGCGCCCCGCTCCCGGCCGGAACGTCCAGGCACAGGCGCACGTGCGCATCGGACACGCGGTACATCAGCAGGGGTCCGGGGCCGCCAAGCATCACGTGGCCATAGCCCTCGTGCGGCAGCGTCACGCCACTGAGCAGCACGCCCGCCATGTGCGACACGGCCGGAGGCGCGTTGCGCGGTCCGAAGCAGCTGGCGCGCACGGCCGAGCTGCGGCCATCGGCACCCACCACGAGGCCAGCGCGCACCTCGTGGCCCGTGCCGCCGAGCGTGTAGCTCACCATCCCGTTGGGCAGCGCGCGCAGGCGCGCGTGCGGCTGGTACGTCACCCCCGGCACCTGGGCGATGCGCTCGCGCAGGTGGGTCACCAGGTCACCGTGCTCCATCGCCAGCGCGCGCTCGCCATCGGGGTAAGGCAGGAGCACGGGCAGGTCGCCGTCGTCCGAGAAGAAGGCGAAGCCACGCCCCTCCGCGTGCTGGGTGACGGGCAGCCCGGTCAGCAGGCCCAGGCGCTCGAGGTGGCCCGCCGCCAGCGGGTGCAGCCACTCGCCGGCCAGGCGCTTCGCAGCGTTGGGCTCCGCTTCCAAGAGCAGCACGTCGGCGCCCTGCTGGGCGAAGCCTGCCGCCGCGGCGATGCCCGCCGGACCTGCGCCCACCACCACCACGCTGTAGCCGCGGGTCACGCGCTCACCTCGCTCGCCGCCGGCCGCAGGCTTGCTGGGCGCGCGCTCACGCCGGGGCGCACGTAGTCACGCAGCTCACCCACGATCACGGGCTCGAGGGTGTGCAGCGCAGCCACCGTGCGGCAGCCGGTCAGCAGCATCACGGCGCGAAGCTCTGCTTCCACGTGCATCAGGAAGCGCAGCGCTCCCTCGCGGCCGCCTTCACGCCACGCTTGGTACACGGGCCGCGCGATGCCTGCCGCCTGAGCGCCGAGCGCGAGCGAGCGCGCCACGTCCAGGCCAGTCACCACGCCCCCCGTGGCGATGGTGGTGAGCCCGGCTTCGACGCAGTAGTGCACCGACGCGGCCGTGGGTGTGCCCCACTCCCAGAGCGCTTCGCCCAGGCGTCGCGCGTCTCCCTCGGCGCGCAGCGTCTCGACGCCCACCCACGACGTGCCCCCCGCGCCCGACGTATCGGCGTGCAGCACGCCCACGTCGCGCAGCCGGCGCGCGCAGCTCCGCCCGATGCCGTTGCCGGTCTCCTTCGCCACCACGGGCACCGGCAGCTCCGCCGTCAGCCGCGCGAAGGTCTCGAGGCCGCCGCGAAAGTCGCTGTCGCCCCTCGCCTGGATCAGCTCCATGGCCGGGCTCATGTGAACGCACAGCGCGTCGGCGCCCACCTCGTCCACCAGCGCGGCGATGCGCTCGGTGCGGAGGTCGCGCGCCTGGATCACGCCCAGGTTGCCCAGCAGCAGGACGCTCGGGGCCACGTCGCGGATGCGGTAGGTCACGCCCAGCTCGGGCTCGCGCTCCATGGCGCGCTGGCTGCCGAGGCCGAACGCATAGCCGCGCTCCTCGGCCACGCTGGCCAGCTCGCGGTTGATCGCCGTGGCGTACGGGTGCCCGCCCGTCATGGCCGCGATCACCAGCGGCGCGCGCAGCTCTTTGCCCAGCAGGTGCGTGCGCGTGTCGATGGCCGCGAGGTCGAGGTCTGGCAGGCTCTCGTGCGGCAGCCTCACGCAGTCGAGCAGCGTGCCCGTCGTGCGGTAGGCCACCGCGTCGGTCGCGCACAGCGCCAGGTGTTCGGCTTTTCGGTTCGAGACCACGGACATGCAGCGCTGCTCCTTCGGGACCCGCCATTGCGACGGTCACGCGGAGCAGGCTGCGCGCTGGGTCATGCAGCGGCCATGGCCATCGGAGTCGCGGCGGGGGGGCGTGGCGCTCACCGCGCCATCCCCTTGCGCCCCTCCTGGGTCACGCTCTAGTCATGCGAACCTCGAAGGGTTGTTGGGGAGTGTCGTGCGGAAGTCCCGTCGATGGACTTCAACGCTAGCTAGAGCGAGAGGTTCACTCGGCCGCGGGCGTCGTGGTCTCGGTGCGCTCGACACGCTCGGTGGTCTGTTCACCGTCTTCCGAGGTCTCGATCGTCTGCGAGGTGGTGTGAGTCATCTCGCCACCCTCCCCATCTTCGGTGCGAAGGCTGCTGGTGGTGGTCTCGGTGGACGAGGGACCGCCGCAGGCGATGAGGCTGAGGGCCAAGAGAGCAAGAGTGGGGAGCTTGATGCTAGTCATGATGGGGCTCGTGTCGTTCGTAAGGAGAAGGAGGGGAAGGTTCACTTGACGGCGTTCTTGATCTTCGCCTTGGCGCTCTTGGCCGCGTCGCCCGCTTCGCGCGCAGCCTTCTTGGCCGCGTTGCCCACGTCATGGGCGGCGTGCTTGACGGCGCCGCCCACGTCATGGGCGACCTGCTTGGCGGCGCCGCCCACGTCATGGGCGACCTGCTTGGCGGCGTCCATCGTGTCGGTGACGGCGCTCTTGACCTTGCCTGCCGCTTCGCTGCCGGCGTCCTTCACCTTGTCGACCGCTTCGATGGCGGCGTCCTTGGTGTCGTCGATTCCTTGATTCGCGTGCTTCTTGATGTCGGTCATGAAGACTCGCTATGCATCGCGTATGCCAAGGCCCCCGCTCAACGTTCTACGCTTGCTGGAGGGCGTCTGCTCGCGAGGTCGCCACCAAGGTCGCTCAATCCGACGTGCCGGATGCGCCGAAATGATGGAGTTGGTCGTCGAGGCCGCAGCCTACGCCGCAGAGGCGCGCGCCCGGCGCCGCGCGACCACCATCGGCAGGCCGCCCTTCGGCGCGAGCGTGACCGACGCGTCCATGCGAACGGGCTCGGACGACGCGTGCCGGAGCGTGACGGATTGCGCGATGGTCGCGAGCAAGAGCTGCGCTTCGATCTGCGCGAAGCGCTTGCCGATGCAGGTGCGGCTGCCGGCACCGAACGGGAGGTAGGCGCAGGACGGCAGCGCGCGGAGGCGCTCCGGCAAGAAGCGATCGGGGTCGAAGCGCAAGGGATCGGCGTGCACGTCCGGGTGCCGATGCGTGTGATAGACCCACATCACCACGTCGGAGCCCGCCGGGATGGTGTAGCCGCCGATCTCACTCGGCCGCGTACTCACGCGCGGGATGACGTAGGCCGGCGGGTACAGGCGCATCGACTCGGCGAGCACGCGGTCGACGAGCCCGAGGTTCGGCAGGTCCTCGAGCGTCACGGGCCGTCCGCCGAGCACGCGGTCGAGCTCGGCGTGCAGCTGCGCCTCCACGTCGGGATGGCTCGCGAGCAGGTGCAGCGTCCACGAGAGTGAGTGCGAGGTGGTCTCGTGTCCGGCGAGGAAGAGCGTGAGCACCTCGTCCCGGAGGGCACGCCGGTCGAGCCGGGCAGCCGCGTCGGGCTCGCCCTCGGCACCCACCAAGTTGGAGAGCAGGTCCGGACCCGTCGGCCGACCGCGTCGTGCGTCGATCAGGTCGAAGACGAGCGCGTCGATCTCGGCGAGCGCCTTCATGGAGCGACGCCGCGAGGGCACCGGCAGCCAGTCGGGCAGGACGGCGTCCGCACCACCCATGCTCGTGCGGAACACGCGCATCACCTCGGCGACGCGGTCGGTCTCGGACGTGATGCGATGGTCGAAGAGCGTCTTGGCCACGATGCGGAGCGTGAGCTCCATCATCTCCTTCGAGACGTCGAGCGTCGCGCCGTCGTGCCACGAGTCCACCGCGAGCTGCGCGTGCTCGGTCATCGCCTCGGCGTAGCGCGCGAGCGGGGCCGGACCGAACGCCGGTTGCACTAGCTTGCGGTGGGCGCGCCAGGTCTCGCCGTTGCTGTTGAGCAGGCCGTTGCCGAGCAGGCGCCGCAGTGTCCGCGCGGTCAGGCCCGTCTCGGGCTTCTGGAAGCAGTCCGCTTGGGTGAGCAGCACCTCGCGGATGTGGTCCGGGTGCCGCATCACGTAGACGTCGCGCCCCAAGAACGGCGCCAGGTAGAGGTCGCCGTACATCTCGAACCGCTTGCCCACGATGTCGATGCCGCCTCGTCGCATGCGGTTGGCGTACGGGACGATGGACCACGGATGCATGGTCACTGCCGACGGGCCGGGCGGGCGGGAATGCGGGGTGCCGTGCGTCATGGGTGCGGTCCTGTCGTTGCCGAGTCGAGCAACGTTACCTCGATGGGACCCCGCAGCGGGCTCGGACCTACGGCGCGGAGGGGTCTTCGTCGAAGAGCAGGTCGAACGCCTCGCCCGCAGGGAGTGACGTGAGGTCCACCACCTCGGTGCCTTCCACGAACGCCTCGAGGAACTCGCCCGCGCTGCGCTCGGCGTCGCTGACGGAGAGCCCGGTCACGACGGCCACCGGCTCAGCCACGGAGACTCTCGCGCTTGAGGCTGCGCACCACCTGGCCCACGTCGCTCACGCCCGCCTGGATGGCTCCCTCGAGCGCGCTGCGACGGCTGTCGGGCACCACCACGAACGTGCAGGACGCATCGCCGCGCGCCGTGCAGGTGATCTCGCGCGCCGCCACGCGACGGTTCGCGATGTGGGTGAACACGGCGCCCAGCATGCCGGACACCATGTGGCAGCGCATGGTCTTGCTGCGCGCCGCAGCCTCGGCGATGGCCGAGCGGTCGAGGTGGGCCACGAACGCCGACTGCGCGGTGTAGGAGAAGTCGACGCGCAGCGCGCCCCAGCCCTGCTTCGCCATGCTGCGCGAGAGCATCTCCATCGCGGTGCGCAGCGGCACCTCGCGAATGGACAGCTGGTAGGCCTCGAGCGCCTCGGTCTCGAGGTCCACGGCCACGGACCGGCCCCACTGGGTACCCCACGCCGTGCAGAAGAGCGGCCAGCCCTCGGGCGCGACCTGATCGCAGGTGGCGCGCAGCGCCGACAGGAAGGACCACGGCACCTCGAGCACGCGCCGGTCCACGTCGTCGCGGCGCACGCCTGCGGCCCCTTCGTCGGGCGCCAGCTCGCGCTGCAGCGGCGCGGCAAACCCTTCGGGCAGGTCGCGGCGCGCGTCGAAGAACTTGCGACGGTTCACGAACAGGTAGAAGCGGTCGCCGGAGGGGGCTCGCACGATCTCGATGCCCACCTCTTGTGCGCCGAACTTGAAGTCGAAGAGGTACTCGAAGCGGAGGATGTCCTGCGCACCTCCCTGCCGCGCGAAGTCGCGAAAGCGCCCCTCGAACGCCGGGCCCGCGGTGCACGGGGCCACGCGCGAGAAGAAGTTCCTGCCGACCACCTGGTTGCGGTCGAGCCGGGCCAAGCGGGCCTCGGCCATGTTGTAGCGCAGGATGGTGCCCTCGTGGTCCAAGCAGATGACGCCGAACGGCAGCTCGTCCAGCTCGGCTTCGGACCGGTCGTCGATGGTGAACGGGTCGAACGGGAGCAGCGTGGCCGCCGAGGGCGAGGGGGGGACGAGGTCGATCACGTGGGCTTCTTCTCCAGCACCGAAAAGATGGCGCGGTCCAGGGTGACGTTCGGCGGGGGCGCCAGCGTGTCCGGCATGGGCGTCGACGGCCGGAGCGCGCCCGCCGGGAGCAGGCTGTGGCGTGCGTAGTCCTCCGTGACGCCGCGCTTCGCGAGCCAAGCGGTCAGCGCGACCTCCAGCTCTTCGACCGACGCGAAGCGCTCGTTCCGGTCACGCCGCAGGCAGTCCGTGAGGATGGACCAGAGCCCTCCGTCGAGACCGCGCGCGCGCGTGGGGAACGGGACGTGCGCCTCCATCACGGCATCGAAGATCTCCAGCAGCGTCTCTCCCGTGAACGGCACAATGCCTGCGACCAGCTGATAGAGGGTGATGCCCACCGCCCAGACGTCCGCCCGCAGGTCGATGTCTTCGCGGCACTCGATCTGCTCGGGGGCCATGTACTCGGGGGTGCCCAGCAGCGTGCCGGCGGTCGTCAGCTTGGCGGCGGCGCGCTGGGTGGCCACGTGGGCCACGCCGAAGTCGATGAGCTTGGGCTGCACCGTGCCGTCGCTGAGGCGCGCCAAGAAGATGTTGTCGGGCTTCAGGTCGCGGTGCACCACGCCCTGTGCGTGGGCCACGGCCAGCCCCGAGAGCACCGGGATCACGAGCTGCACGGCGCGCACGGCGTCGAGCGGACCCTCGTTGTCGAGGAGCGTGCCCGCGTCTTCACCGTCCAGCAGCTCCATGACCAGGAACGGGTCACCGCTGACCGTGGTGCCGGCGTCGAACACGCGGATGATGGCCCGGTGCTGCAGACGGGCCGCCACGCGCGCCTCGCGCAGCAGCCGCGCCGCCCCCGCTGGGTTCCGGGCGGCGCTGCGCAGCAGCTTCACCGCCACGGGTTGCTCGAGCGCCAGGTTCAGCGCACGCCACAGCTCGCCCATGCCACCGACCGCGAGCTGACGCTCGAGCCGGTAGCGATCGAGCAGGACGTCGCCTGCCTGATAAGCGTGGACTCTAGGGGGATGCTGGTTCATCGAGGGGATGAATCACGCCTCGGGGCGCGGAGGCAAGCTTACCTGTCCGTCTCTCTCACGCAAAGGCGGGGCGTGAGCCGACCTGTGCGGGCGCGCTCCCTCGATCACGCGGCGGACACGTCCAGCTCGAAGACCTCTCCGTGGGGACCGCACAGCAGGAGGGCGCGCCCGTCGGGGAACCACGTCAGCTGCGTGCCCTCGCTTCCCGCGGCCGGCACCTCCGCGATCAACTGACCTGCGGCGAAGTCCCAGAGGCGGACTCGGTCGGCATGCAGCGTGGCGAAGCGGCCGTCGGGGCACATCGCGGCGCTCACGATGAGGTCTGTGTCGTGCTTGTGGAGGGCGGTGCCGTCGCTCGCCCGGTAGACCTCCAGGTGTCCACGGCGCTCGGCGGCGGTCGTACCCCAGTTGTCGACCCGCACCACTTGGACCTCGTCATCGGTCAGGTGGTGCACGCTGACGACGTTGCCGTAGCCGCGAAACGAGCCGCTCGCGACGATGCGACAGGAAGGGAGCTCCACGTCGGCCCACGCCATCGAGTTCGTGAGCCGGATGAGGTCCGGACGGCCGCGCCTCGCGCGCGCGTAGGCGTTGTAGTTGCCGGCCTGTTTGACGTCGCGCGCGACCGCGAGGGTGAGCGGGTCGAGCAACACGAAGTGCAGGATCGCCTGGCGCCACGGCTCGGTCGCCACGAAGATCCGTCCCACATCGGGCAGCGGGAAGATCAGTTGCGGTGACCACGCCAGCGGCGGGCTCACCGCCAGCGTCTCGCCCGTCGCGACCGACAAGCGCTGGAGCCGATGCCCGTGCGCCGTGATGAGCGTGTCGCCGTCGAGGTGGCAGGCGAGCGTCCCGGAGCTCCCGTCGCCTTCGTAGTAGAAGGTGGCCACCGGTCGCGGCTCACCGCGCTGCCAGACGAAGCTGCGACCGTCGCCGCCGCTGGTCGCGAACCGATCGCCATCGAACGAGACGGCGCTGACGGCGCTGCCGTGGGCGCAGGGAGGACGGCGCGGCCACTCGGTCGCCCCCGCGGGCAGCACCGCGACGCCGCTATCGACGATGCCCGTGGTGCAGGTGCGCGTGGCGTCCAGCGCGAGCATCCCCGTGGCATCCGGCGGTTCCACGCTGGCGAGGGCCACACCGGTCTCGGGGTCCACCTCGTCCAGGGTGCGGAAGTGACACGAGACGAGGCGCGCTCCGACCAGCGCCGATGGCCCGTAGGCATCCCGCGTCCAGCGCACCTCGCCCGTCTTCATGTCCACGGCCGCGAGCCTCTCCTTGTACGAGCCCACGACGGCGAGACCGCCGGGGGTCACACCGAGCAGGAGCGCGAAGTGTTTGGCGCCCTTGAGGAGCACGCGCGACTTCCCGCCGAGAATGGGCCACGCGAGGGCGGTCTTGCCGGCGCACGCCAACACGTCGGTGGTCGTCATCACCAGGCTCGCCGGGAGGGCGCGGAGGCCTTTCAGCGTGGCCCGCAGCTGACCGCTGGCGACCTCGATCACGAAGACGTCGCCGCCGCTCTTCTCGGTGCCCACCCCCGCGGCGACGAAGCGTCCGTCGGGCGAGAGGGCTGCGATTCGCGGCACGTCCGGCAGCGGCACGCGGCGGGGTTGGCTGCCGTCACGCGGGACGAGGACGAGCGCGGCCGGGTCGAGCACACCCGCGGCGATGGTCTGCGCGTCTGCGGCGATGGCGGTCACCTCGCCGCCCACCTCGAAGCGCGCGGTCGGCTCGAGCGTGGCGGTGGCGAGCACCGTGACGGCACACAGGGTCTCGCTGCTCGACGCGATGACCTCGGCGCCCATCACGCACGGCGCTGCGTGTCCCTGCACGGGCCCCACGCGCTCGCGGCCGTCACGCAGATCCACCGTGCGAATCGCATACCGGTGGGGGTTCCACGTCTGAGGCTGCGCGCTCCACACCGCGTGGTCACCGGCGATCACCAGGCGACTGCCAATGGACCCTCCGGTCTGCCATCGCGACTCACCGTAGTGCATCGCGGGATTATCCACGGCGGCACGAAGGCGTCGAGGGTTCGGGGGGAAGGTGGGCCATGTGGGTGGAGGTCACTCCTTTCGAAGCGGAGTGGGTTGACCCGGCTCCGCTCGCCCACCACCTTCGCGCACCTCGAACGAGCGAAAGCGACCTGACCATGGATACGAGCACCGCGGGCGTGACACTGAACACCGGCTTCGTCTTCGACGTGCTGCGCGAGTACGAGGACAGCCGCAAGCTGCTGGGGCCGCTGTTCGCCTATGCCAACGGCCTCGATCCGAGCGCGCCCGACGCGGTGTGCCCCATCGACGTCTATAACGACGCTTGTCAGTGGATCGAGAAGAACATCGGGCTGTCGTCCATCCGCAACGCCGGGCGCGCCATCGCCGAACGCGTGCACGACCGCATCACGTCGGGCGGGCGCGATCCCAAGACGCCCATCGAGATCGTCGAGGCGCTCAAGTGGGCCGCCGACAACATGATCCAGGACCCCCGGAAGCGCGGCTGGGTGATCCTCGCGCGCGAACCCAACCGCATCGTCGTGCGCCGCACGCAGACCTTCAATTGCATCATGCAGGAGGGCCTCTTGATCCGCTTGCTGGAGCTCACTGACGTGACGCTGCCGTCGGTGGACCACGCCCAGTGCACGCGGCGAGGCGCGCAATACTGCGAGTACGAGCTCCGCTGGCTGCGCAGCGTCGGCTGAGCTTCGGCAGGGGGAGCGCCTATTGGGGCGTCACGAAGACTTCCACGTAGGTGTTGCCCTCTTGGCAGACCAGCCGGCGGGCACGGACGTCGGCTGCCTCGTCGAGTGAGAGACTGCAGCGCAGCCGCTCGGACAGACCGGGGTAGTCCGCGTCGAAGAGCGTGACCCGCAGGAGCGGCAGCCCCGTCACTCCACGCAGCACGCCCACGGGCGGCTCGTACTCATGGTGGTAGGCCCCCGCGACCAGGGTGGTGGTGAGCGCCGGCGTGTTCCCGAACTCGAGCTCCACGACGGGGTCCGGCGCCACGGTGTTGTCAGGTCCGGGCGGGCCGGGGTCGTACGTGACGGTGTCGTCGAAGTGTGCGGTGGCCACGCGGAAACGGAAGCGGGTCTGGTACTGCGAGACGCAAGTGCCCGCGCCCGTGCAGCCCACGAGGTTGTCTGGGCAGCTGCAGATGAACTCCGCGCCAGCCGAGGCGCACGTGTCGCTGCCATTCACGCCGCGGGACGGGGGCGTGGCCGAGCAGGCGCGCGGCTCGCAGCCGGTGGCCTCGCAGGTCTCGGGCCACGAGCAACCGTCGCACGCGCCACCGCCCAGGCCGCAGAACGAGAAGGTGTTGCCGGCGCGGCACTCGCCGAAAGAGTCGCAGCAGCCGGCGCAGTTGTCGGGTCCGCAGGGAGGGCCCTGGTCGGGCACACCCACATCGACCGGGTTGCCTTGGTCCACGTCAGAACCCTGGTCGTCGGTCTGGGCTTGATCCAGCTCTTCGCCGAGGTCACTCGGCGCGGAGTCGGCGACGTCCTGGTCGGTGACGCTCTGGTCGGCGAGCACGCCCTGATCGGACGGTGGGCCCTGATCGGCTCCGAGGTCTGGCAGGCCCACCTCGCCACCGCCTTGGTCGACGAACGCATCCGAGCCGCCGCAGCCAGGGCTCATCAGCCCGACCAGCGAGAACGACACCAGGGCGACAGCGGCGCGCGCGAGCCGCGGCGCGTGGGAGTGGGGGAGACCTCTCATGCCGAGGCAGCGTAGCAGACGCGCGAGCGCGGGATGGATCAGAGCGCTTCGGCGAAGGCGCGCCCGAACTCGAGGGGCCACGGGCGGTCGCCCGGCTTGGTGGCCGTCGCCGCGCGCAGCAGCTTGGCCATGCTGGGCGGGAAGACCTTGAGGCGCTCGGGGTCCTCGAAGGGGTCCCGGGTCATGTGGGCGATGATGCGGTCGCGTGTGTTCTCGATCTCGTCGAAGAACGCGCGCCCGGTCGTCACGTTGTAGATGGTGCCGGCCAGCGCGTAGATGTCCGCACGCGGGTCGAGCTCCACCGGGTCGAGCACCTGGTCGGGGGCGATGTAGCCCGCGGTGCCGGCCACGAAGCGACCGGCCACGTCGCTCGACACGTGCTGCGCGCGCACCATGCCGAAGTCGATCACCACGGTGGCGAGCGGCGGCACGATGGCCGGGTCGCGGTGCTTCAGCGGGTCGAAGCGCTCACCGCGCGCGAGCGGCAGACGCAGCCAGAGGTTGGCCGGCTTGATGTCGCGGTGCACCAGGCCCGCGCCGTGCAGCGCGGCGAGACCTGCGCAGCCGCCGAGCACCACGTCGCGCAGCTCGAACAGGCTCATGCGGCGCGCGCTCGAGTACTGCTGAAGGTCCGCGCCGATCAGGTACTCCAGCACCAGGAAGGGCACGCCCTCCGAGACGCCGCGGTCGATGATGTTGGCCACGTTCGGGTGGTAGAGCCCGGCCAGCGCGGCCGCCTCCTCCACGAACGACGCGAGGATGCCGGCGCTCTCGGTCTCGGACGCGTTGGCCAGGGCCTCGCGCTTCGGGATCTTGAGCACGAACATGCGGTCCGCGCCGGGCTTGCGCACCAGCCACACCGAGCCGATGCCACCCTCGCCGATGCGCTGCATCAGCTCGTAGCCCTCGATGATCTGCGGCTCCTTCTTGGGCTTGGTGGGCGGCGGGGGCGGTGTGCGCCGAATGGCCGCCTGCACCGCGGTTTCGAGCAGCGCGGACGCGATGGGGCCGAGCGAGGCCAGCCACACGTCCAGCATGGAGAGCTCACGCGTGCGGATGGCGCGCGCCACCAGCGTGGCGCGTCGCTTGGCGTTCTCGGCGTGGTCGCGCGTGGGGGACTCCGGGGTGGCCTCGTTGTCCAGCGCGCGCACCGGGTCGGCCAGCACGGCCTGCACGCGGTCGCCGGCGAGCACCAGCTCCTCGCACATGGTCTCGAGGTCGGGGTTGCGACCGGACGCGGTGCCGAAGCGCGCGAGCGAGTGCGACAGCGCGCCGAGCGCGTGGGCCAGCTCGGTCTCTTGCGCTTGCAGGGCTTGCAGCGCGTCGTGGGCCGCGGCACCCCAGCGCCCCTCTTCGTCGCCCGCGGAGAGCACGGTGCGCAGGATCTCGGCCTGGTCGCAGCAGTGCGTGAGCGCCTGCCGGTCCATCATGGGGAGGGCCGTGGCCAGTCGCTCCAGCATCTTGGGGCGGTCGATGACCAGCGCCCACCATGCAGCAAAGGGGCCGAGCCAGGCCACGTCGTCGCCCACGCCGAGCGTGGTGCCGCGAGCCGTGTCCACCAGGCGCCAGAAGATGGCGCTCAGCGCGGTCTCGAGCGAGGCCGGCATGAGGCGCGACTCGTCGGCGAGGCCCTGAAGCTTGCGCAGCCAGAGGCACGTGTCGTGCGCGGCCTGGCCGGCGCGCGGACCGAACTTGTCTTCCCCGCAGGCGTCGAGCGCGTAGCCGCCCAAGCGCAGGGCCAGCACCTCGAGGGGCACGTCGATGCCCATCTCCACGCCTTCGTCCTGGCGGCGCTGCTTCACCACGTCGAGGATCTGCGCGGGCGTCCCGGCGATGGTCTGCCAGGTGTCGTCGAGGTTGGGCTCCTGGATGGGCATCGCCTCGGGACTGGTGGCCAGCAGCGGGCTCCAGATGCGCAGCGCGAACACCCGCGCGCAGGCCTCGATGGCGTTGATGGCCGCCGCGCGCTGGCGCGGGCGAGTCTCTTCGAGCGCCGTGCGGCGGGCCTCCTCGAAGGTGGAGGCGATGGAGCTGGCGAAGCGGGCCGCGCGGGCATCGGCCTCGGGGTCGTCGTACTCGGCCGCCAGCCGCATCAGGTTGTCGAGCCCGATCTCGAGGTCGAGCGGGTCGCGCTCGGCGCTGTCCACGATGTCGGTGACGGCGATGACCTCGATCCAGCGACGCACCTCCGAGAACTCCCCGGCGCGCACGCGACGCGCGCGGGTGCGCAGCCTCCGCAGATGCGGCTCGATCTCGTCGTCCAGCGTGCCGCGGCGCCACAGCGTGGCGAGACCGCGGGCCAGGGCGCGCGCCGTGATGGCGCCGCCGTCTCCGTGGTAGACGCGCGCGGCCAGGCGGTCCCAGATGTCGCGCCGCTCGAAGTAGAGGTACGGCGTGGCGGCGGCCACGGCGGCCAGCACGAAGGGGTCTTCGTCTTGCGAGCGCACGATGGCCACCAGCTGGCTGGCCAGGAAGCCCAGGCGGTCGGCCGGCAGCGACGCGAACGCCGTGATGGCGCGCTGACGGAGCACGGGGGACTCGCCCATGACCCAGTCCAGCAGCATACCTTGCAGCTCTTCCATGCTGCCCGTGAGACGCCCGAGGGCGCGGGCCGCGTGGATCCACACGAGCGGCTCCGGGTGCAGCAGCAGCGGCTGCAGCAGGGACAGCGTCTTGCTCACCAGCGCCTGGCTGGTGTTGGGGGTCACGGCACAGACACTCACCTCGAGGCAGCGCGCAGCCAGCACGCGTCCGCGCAGGGCGCCGTGCGCAGGCTCGCCGATCAGCGCCTCGAAGGCCGCGGGCGAGCGCCAGATCCACGCGCCGAATTCGGGCAGCTCGAGCGCGCGCGAGCCGGCCTCCCAGATCAGGATCTCGAGCCGCGCGCGCACCTCGGTGTTCATGGGGTGCGTGAGGTCGCTGCCGTCTCCCGTCAGAGGGACGCAGGCGAGCGCATCCAGCAGCGGCCCGCTGACCACCCGCTCGCGCGCCGCGCCCGCCACGGCAGCCCGCAGCGTCACGTCTCCCGCAGCGGCCTCCAGAAGGCCCGCCATGTTGGTGTCCGACCGCCACGCGCTCGACGAGCACCAGGTCAGCAGCACCAGCCCACCGTGGTTGGCGAACAAGGTGAACAGCGCCACGTCGCACTCGGGGTCCACGCTCAGCGCCGGCAGCTGCGCCGACACCACGTCCGCCGCGGCCTGCAGCTCCTTCGGAAGGTCGTCCTCCTCCGTCGGGTCCTCGCGCCAGTGACGGCGCAGCAACGGGTCGAGATCCGGCTGACTCGTGAGAGCCGTGGTCAGCGTAACCAGCGCGTCGTTGAGGGGTGCGGAGATCATCGTGGTGCCCCAAACTATCGCACTTCGGGCCTACCTTTCGCATTATTGGCGGCGGCGGGGCGACCGCGCCGCGAGGGCTAGCCAAGGCGCACCCCCGTCCCCAGGATGCCTGCATGCCCGAACGCACCCTCGTGATTGGCGACGTCCACGGATGCCTGGACGAGCTGCGTGCCCTCTTGGCGCGCTGCTCGTTCGATGCATCCGCCGACCGTCTGGTGCTGCTGGGGGACCTGCTCGACCGCGGGCCCGACCCGGTGGGCTGCGTGCGCTTCGCGCGCGAGATCGGCGCCGAGTCGGTGCTGGGCAACCACGAAGAGACGCACCTCCGCTTCCGCAAGCACCGCCTGGAGCAAGCGCGGAATCTCGGGCGCGCCCACCCCATGCGCGCGTTCGAGCCCGAGCGCATGCGGCAGCACGAGGCCCTGTCCGAGGACGACTGGCGCTTCCTCGAGGCCATGCCCACCGTGCTGCACCTCGCGGACGACTTCGTGGCCGTGCACGCCGGTCTCCTGCCCGGCCGACCCCTCTTGGAGCAGCCCCGGCGCAGCTTGGTGCGGCTGCGCTACCTGGACGAGGGCGGCGACATGCGCTCGCTCGCGCAACAGGAGCTCTCCAACACCCCGCCGCGCTTCTGGACCGACGCCTATGACGGCGCCCACTCGGTGGCGCACGGCCACGCGGTGCTGAGCCTCGCGGAGCCGGTGCGCACGCGGCGCCCTCACGGACCCGAGGTCTTCAGCCTGGACACAGGCTGCGTGTTCGGGGGTCGCCTGACCGCGCTGGTGCTGTACGACGCGCGCCCGGACGCGAGGGACATCGTGCAGGTGGACGCCGCGCGTCGCTACGCGCCGCTGCGCTTCCCCGTGGGAGGCGCGAGCTGACGCGGCGGGCTCACGTCTCGTCCACGCCCTTGTAGATGCCGCCCTTCACGATGAACGGGAACAGCACGTTCTTCACCCAGAACGTGCCGATGTTCAGGCTGAAGCCGGTGGGCGCATACACGCGCATGCCGCTCTGCTGCACGCCCAGCACCGAGCCCCAGCGATGCGGTGCGGCCTTGAAGGTCTTCATGCGCCCCTCACGGCCCGCGAACAGGCACGCGATGTTGTGCGCCACCGTCAGGAAGCCATTGTTGCGCGCCGAGCTGCGGTTGGGGTCGCTGGCCGCCACGTCACCCACGGTGAACACGTTGGGGAAGCCCGGCACGCGCAGCTGCGCATCGGCCTTCACGTAGCCGCTCTCGTCCAACATCGCGGCGGGCACGAAGCTCGTGTTGGGGCGCTGCTGGCCCACGGCCCACAGCACCGCGTCGGCGGTGAAGGGCGCCTGCCCGCTCTCGAACGTCAGCGGCTCGCGCGTGAGGCGCTCTCCCGCGAAGCCCGCGGGCATCACCACGCGATGGTCGGGGCGCAGGTCCACGCCCTGGCGCTCGAGCTGAGCCCTCACCTTGGCCCGCACCTTGGGGTGGTACTCCGGGAGCAGGCCGCGCTTGCCGAAGAACAGGGTCACCGGCTTGTCCGGGTAGGTCTCCTTCAGGTTGGACGCGCTGCTGGCTGCCGTGGCCCCGCCGCCCACGATGGCGATCGACTTCGCGGCCGCTAGCTCCGCCGAGACGTCCGCGAGGCTGCGCTCCACCTGCTCGAGCGTCTCGAGCGCCGGCGTGCGCCAGAAGCCGCTGGTGACCCCCATGGAGAGCACCAGCGCGTCGTACGTCAGCGTCTCGCTCGTGCCGTCCGCGTTCTCCACCACCAGCTGGTTCTGCTCGGGCGACAGGGACCGGATCAGCCCGTGCCGGATGGGCATGCCACGCAGCTTGCGGTAGCGGGTGAAGCCCGTGAGGTAGTTGCGCTTCCAGTCGGCGGGCCGAGCCACGCGCGTGCCGAGCTCTTGGCCGCTCACCACGCCAGGCTTCGGCGAGATGCCGATCACGTCGAACTCCGGGTACAGCCCGAGGGCCACCAGGAGCCCGGTCTCACCGAGGCCCGCGATCACGACGCGCTTCTTCATGCGCGTGGTTCTAGCACCCCTCTTGCCTCGGTCCCGCCGCGAGGACGAAGGCCGCGAACGGGCGACTCACCGACGCCCTCTCAGTGCTCGGTGTCGCGCTCGCCGCGGTAGCTGGTGGGGCTCATGCCCTCCCAGCGCTTGAACGCGCGGGTCAGGTTGCCCGCGTCGGCGAAGCCCGCCAGGTGCGCGATCTCGCCTACGGAGAGGTGTGGGTCGGCCAGCTTGCTGAGCACCACGTCGTGCCGCAGGCGGCGCGTGAGGTCGCGGTACGTGGTCCCCTCCTCGCGCAGCCGCCGGCGCAGGGTGGGCGTGCTCATGCGCATGGACTCGGCCACCTCTTCGAGCGACGGCATGGTCAGCGGCAGCCCGCGCTGGCGCAGGATGATGGTGCGCACCCGCGTGGAGAAGGTGGTGTCGTCGCCCGGCACCGTGGTCGCGTCCATGGGCCGCTGGTGAAGGAAGCGCGTGAGCTCCGACTCGGTGCGCAGCGTGCTCAGGCCCACATAGCGAGTGGAGAAGACCAGGGCGGCGCACTCGGCCCCGAAGCGGTGCGTCCCGGGAAAGATGACGCCGTAGTCCTCCGCGTGCGCCGGCCGCGGGCGCGCGAAGTCCGTGCGGGCGATGGGGATCTGCCGGGCGATGAGCCAGGACGCCACGCGGTGCATCATCATGAGCACCAGCTCTTGCAGAACCCCCGTGGGGTCGAGCGATGGATCCCGCAGGCGCACCCGGCACACCACCATGTCGCCCTCGAGGTCGAGGGACAGGGTCACGTCGCGGGTCAACACGCCGTAGGCCGCGATGAAGCGCTCGAGCGACCGGCCCAGCGTCTCTTGGTGGATGGCCACCTCGCAGCACAGCGCGAAGCTGCCGCGCCGGCAGGGGTGCTCGGTCAGTCCGATCAGCTCGTCGTCGCACGCGTCCCACAGCACGCGCACCAGGGACGAGAAGTCCGCCGCGGTGACGCGGGCGCCCGCCTCGAAGAGCTCTGCGTAGTCCCATCCGAAGCCCGCGGCGGTGGCCACCGGGTCCACCCCGCGGCGCGCGGCTCCGGCGAGGAGTCCGCAGACGAAGTGGCTCGAGAGGGTAGGGGTCGGTTGGCTCATGGAGGGTGCCTCTCCCTGGCGGAGCATGCCCCGAGTGTCCACGGCGTGAGCGCGATGGCCCACTCGGGTGACCACCTCGTGTCAGGGTCTACCAGGCTGGGACGGTGGCGCACAAGGCGGCCCGGCCTGGCCTCTGGGCGCGCGAGGCGCCCAGGCGGGCACTTGTCACCCACGTGTCGCGAACGAGGCACGCTCGCGTTGCCGTTCGCCAACATCGTGGGGGGCATGCAACACACGCCAATCGCCACCGAGTCCCCGCTTCGTGAGGCCCGCCGCAGCGGCAGCCGCCTCGGCCGGACCACGCTGCTCATCGCCGAGGCGCTGGCCAACGAGTCGCTGCGCGGCATCGACGACCCCGCGGAAGACAGCCTCGCCCGGGCGGCGCGGCTCAGCTTCGTGGCCCAACAACTGTGCGCGGTGCACGGCGTGCGCGTCCACGTCAGCGGTGAGCTGCCGCGCCAGCCGGCCGCGCTGGTGGCCAACCACGTGAGCTACCTGGACCCGCTCGCGGTCCTGTCCTGCATGCCGGCGTCGGCCATCGCCAAGCGCGAGGTGCGCGACTGGCCCGGCATCGGCGCGGCCCTCGAGGCGCTGGGTGCGCTGTTCGTGGACCGCGACGACGCCCAGAGCGGCGCGCGGGTCATTCGCGAGGCGGTCACCCGGCTGCGCTCGGACGTGTCCGTGCTGACCTTTGCCGAGGGCACCACCACGTCGGGGCGCGGGGTGTTGCCCTTCCGCCGCGGCATCTTCGGTGCTGCTCGCATCGCGCGCGTGCCCGTGGTGCCCGTCGCCATCCGCTACGAAGACCCCGAGCTGTCGTGGGTGGGCTCGCAGAGCTTCTTGCCGCACTACCTGCGCACGGCCAGCAAGGCGGTCACACACGTGCACCTCCACTTCATGGACCCGCTCGAGGTGGCGGAGGGTGGGGAAGACCGCTGCGCCAAGCACGCGCGCCAGATGGTCCGGGCATGGGTCGCGCCGCACGCCCAAGCGTGAGCTTCCCCGAGCTCCAGCAGCTGTTCGCGGTGGTCGACGCGCTCGATCACTGGGCCCGCACGACGGTGCGCGGGCACGTGGACGTGGACGGACAGCTGGTGCCCCTGCTGGACGTGACCCTCGGCTCGAGCGAGCCCAGCGCGCCCACGTTGGCGCTGGTGGGCGGCGTGCACGGCCTCGAGCGCATCGGCGCGCAGGTGGTGCTGGCCGAGCTCGAGAGCCTGGCCGCGCGCCTCGTGTGGGACCGCACGCTGCAGCGCGAGCTCCAGCACGTGCGCGTCGCCACGTTCCCCATCGTGAACCCGTGGGGCATGCTGCACGCCACGCGCAGCAACGCGCGCGGCGTGGACCTCATGCGCAACGCGCCGCCTGTGGACGAGCAGCTGCGGGCCACGCCGCTGCTCGGTGGCCAGCGCCTCTCGCCGCACCTGCCGTGGTTCGCGGGCAGCTCGCGGCCCGGCAAGATGGAGCCCGAGGCCCAGGCGCTCGTGGCGTTCGTGCACGAGCACGTGTTCCCGGCGTCGTGCGCCGTGACGCTCGACGCGCACTCGGGCTTCGGCCTGCGGGACCGCCTGTGGTTTCCGTATGCCTACACGCGCGCGCCCTTCGAGGGGCTCCCCGAGACGTCGGCGCTGGCCGACCTGCTCGACGCGAGCTTGTCCCACCACGTCTACCGCGTGGAGCCACAAGCGCAGGCCTACACCATCCGAGGGGACCTCTGGGACCACCTCTACGCCCAGCGTCTCGCGCGGACGGATCTGCCCGCGGCGCCGTTCATCCCGCTGACGCTCGAGATGGGCTCGTGGACGTGGGTGCGCAAGAACCCGCGGCAGCTGGTCACGCGCCGCGACGGCGGCTTCCATCCCGTCGCCCCTCACCGCATCGAGCGCACGCTGCGGCGTCACCTGCCGCTGATCGAGTTCCTGCGGCGCGCCGTCTCGAGCGCCGAGGCCTGGGTGCCGCGCGGCGAGATCGAGCGCGAGCGCGCGCTGACCGACGGCTACCGGCGCTGGTACGCGTGAGCTTCAGCACCATCGTTGCGCGCTTGTGATCGAGCCGTTGCCCCGTCGTTGCACGCGCACCCCAGAGTGGCCGGCAACACAGGAGAACATCATGCAGACCACGACGACCACGACGACGACGCAGACGCAACAGGTGCTTGCGGCGCCCCAGCTCGATCAGTGCTCGCTCTACCCCCGCCACCCGCGCGGCCTGCCGACCGAAGAGATCCGCACGCGCCGCTACACCCTGCGCTTCGCGCGCGACGAGCGCGACCTCGAGGCCATCCAGCGCCTGCGCTTCCGCGTCTTCAACGAAGAGCTGAACGAGGGCTTGGCTGCCTCCCGGGAGACCGGCCTCGACCGCGACCCGTACGACGCGCGCTGCCACCACTTGCTGGTGACCGACACGGCCACCGGCGAGGCGGTGGGCACCTATCGCGTGATGACGCGCGAGACGGCGCACGGCGAGGCCTTCTACTCCGACTCGGAGTACTACCTGGGCGCGCTCCCCAGCCACATCGCGAGTGACGCCGTGGAAGCGGGCCGTGCCTGCGTGGCCGCCGAGCACCGCAACGGGCGCGTCATCCGCATGCTCTTCGCGGGCCTCGCGCGCTACCTCGCGCACAACGGCAAGCGCTACCTCTTCGGCTGCTGCTCGGTGCCCACGCTCGACCCCGCCGCCATGTACGCGCTCTTGGCGCGCCTGCAGGGTGAGGGCCACGTGGACAGCCAGATCCTCTTGGCCGCACGCCCGCACGTGCGCGAGCCCATGCCGCCCCTCGCCGACGTGGCCGCGAACCTCGCCACCACCGAGGCGCCCGCGCTGATGACCACCTACATCCGCCTCGGCGCACGCGTGATCAGCGAGCCCGCCTTCGACCGCGACTTCAACGTGAGCGACCTGATGGTGCTGCTCGACGTCAGCGCGATGGAGCCGCGCGTGCTCGCCAGCCTGACCTCGGTGGGCGCGAACCAGGCGGCTTGACCCGCAAGGGTTCGGCTCACCTGATTTCGAGGTCGAGTCCGAGCACGTCAAGGAGCGCGGCCTGAACATCGCTCCACTTGGATCCCGGGAGCGATGCGATGAGCGGTCCCAGGTGCGGCCGTTCCACGATGCGGATCCACTCTGGCTTCAGCACGCACGGAGTCGGCAGCCCGTCGGCTTCGGTCAACGACACTTCCCAAGAGAGGCCGCGCGACTGAGTCGACAAGGGGATGACAGGGACTTGGCTGAGCGACGCGAGCACGTCGGGACGTCCAAGCACCAAGACCGGCCGGCGCTTGTCCGGCGCGGAAAACCGGAACCAGCGAATGTCTCCCCGAGAGATCAAGGGAAGCTCGGATCCGCGTCGTCGATGGGCCCCTGTAGCGGACCTTCCGCCCATTTCTTCCAGGCTGCCGCGTGCTCCGACTTGGACAGGGCGGCTTCGTCCGCGCTCTCCACTAGCACGACCACTCGCTTGCCCTCGAGCGAAGGAGCGCTCTGGTCCAAGAGGACTGTGCTTCCTTTGATGACTCCAGTGAGCGCGGTCATGGGAAAAGGTTAGCTCGGGGAGCCGGGTGGTAACAAGGAGCGGTGAGCTATACTGCCGCGATGCAGCGCGCATCGGGTCTGGTGGTGGCTCTCCTGCTCTCGGCGTGTGGCGGCGGTGGCGAGGCCACGGGCAGCGGCGAGACGCCCACGTCGGCCACGAGCGCAGGCGGTCCCATCTACGACCTGCACGAGTGGGGCGTGGTGGCGGTGCGACCGGGCGGCTTCGAGGTGGCGGCGGGCGCGGGGCGGCCGAGCGCCGTGCAGCTCAACGTGGACAAGCCGGTGCTGTACGTTCACTCGGACGAGCCCGCGGCGTTCCCGCTCTCGGTGCAGGTGACCGTGCCGGACACGCTCCGCACGGTGGAGCACTTTCCGCCTACCAACTTTCAGCCGCTGCGCTGGCAGGCCCAGGTGGGCACCGCGGGGTGCCGGGGCAGCTATCCCTCGGGTTCGGACGGCATCGATGCGCGTTGTGTGGATGGCTATTGCGAGATCTACGAGCTCGGCCGCTACGAGACCCGTGACGCGCGCTGCCTGACGGTGGGCCCGGTGAGCGCGCCCTTGCTCTTCTACCGTCTGTGGGCGCCCTCAGCCGCGCCGGCGCTGCCGCTCGGCGTGGCGCTCGAGGGCGACGACGCGGTGGTCACACGGCTGACTTCGGGTGGCACGCGCGGCTCCGTGATCCGCATCCAGCGCCACGGCAGCTCGGTGCTCACCCGCGTCACGCCGCTCGCGGACGGGCAGCGCGCGCTGCGCATCCCCGCGCCCACGGCGACGGCGAGCGTGGGCCTCGCCGCGCTGCGTGCGGCCCTCGCCGAGCAGGGCCTCACGGCGGACGAAGCGGCGGCCTTCCTGAACGGCTGGCAGGAGTCCCTGTTCGGAACGTGGGTCGGGTCCGCAGACGCGCCGGCCGGCGACCGGCCCGTGGATGTCGACGTGGACGTGCTGACCGTGGATGACGAGGTGGCCGATGGCGACCGCATGGCGGCGCCGCGCGACGAGGACGTGCTGCTCTACTGGCTGACGCGCGAGGCCATCGACACGTTCGCGCGCATCGAGGCGAGCCCCCCGCCGCGTCACCTGCGGCGCGTCTTCATGGTGCGGCAGGTCCTGCGCTGACGCCGTCGTGGCTCAGACCGTATGCAAGAAGCGCTCGCGCGGGAGCCGCAGGCGCGGCCCGTAGACGCCGCCAGGAGCCCTGCGCCCCGCGCTGATCACCATGGTCACGATGGCGTCCGGGTTGTCGCCGAGGCCGATGATCTTCTTCACGCGCACCTCGTCCATGCCCTCCATGGGGCACGTGTCGTAGCCGGCGGCGCGGAACGCCAGCATGAGGTTCTCGCAGGCGAGGGCGCTGGTCTTCACGGCCCACGTGATCAAGTCGGCGCGCGAGGCCGGCCCACGCGGGATGGCGCGCACCAGGCCCGTGATCGCCATGGACGCGCGCTTCAGCGGGGCCAGCGACGAGAGCGGTCCCACGCTGTACGCCACCCGCGTGATGTACTCGTAGTACATGTGCATGGTCTTCGGCCAGCGGTAGGGCGAGTGATGCAGCTGCTTCAGCACCAGGTCGCTGTTCTCTTTCCAGGTGTCGATGCGCGCCACCGCCACGATCAGCTCGGGCGCCGTGGTGGCCGCCGGCTGACCCAAGCAGGCCGCGGCCAGCGCGCGCTTCTTCTGCGGGTCCACCACGCGGTAGAACTCCCAGCACTGCAGGTTGCTCGACGTGGGCGCCAGCAGGGCCAAGTCCAGGCAGCGCTCCACCACGTCGTCGGGCACCGGCTCGTCATGGAAGCGGCGCACGCTGCGGCGTGACTCCACCACCCGCGCGAAAGCCGCGAGGTCGGTGACCGGTGCGGGCTCTTGATAGTCTTTGACCGACGGCTTCTCGTTCGGGGTGCTCATGGGAGCGATAGCCTACTCCACTCGGGGGCGACGGACGCTACGCTGCGCACCGATGCTCACGGCGCGCTGGTCCTCCTTGCTTTTCGTGGCCTTGCTGGCCGTCTCGCTGCTCACCCCCGGGGCCGCGCGCGCGCACGGGCGCCCGCTGGGTGTCAATCAGCTCTTCCGCATCGACGGCCGGAACGTGCTGTTCACCACGCGCGGACCCGTCATCGAAGGCGAGGACGGGGTCTATCGTTGGTCCTGCTCACAGGCCTACGGAGACACCGGTCAGACGTTGATCCCGAACCTCGCGCAGACCGCGACCGGGACGCTGCTGGCGGGTTCCATCGCGGGGCTCTACCGCCGCGCGGCCGGGGCGTGCGGCTGGAGCCGCGCCGAGGGTGAGCTGGAGTTCGTCTACGTGGCCGACGTGTTCGCGCCGCCGGTGGCGGGCGCCCGGGTGTTCGCGGTCACCGGCGACCCCGTGCCCGACAACTACATCGCCTACAGCGACGACGACGGAGCGACCTTCACCACCCAGGTGGTCTCGGCGCGCATGCAGAGCGTGAGGGTCGCGCCGAGCGACGCCACGCACGTCTTTGCGGCCGGCTTCGTGCCGGGCGACACGCCCATCGCCACCCCCAGCGGCGTGCTGCTGTGGAGCGAGAACTCCGGGGCCAGCTTCGAGACGCTGGACATCCCGCTCCGAGCGGGCGAGCTGACCCTGGTCATCACGCACGTGTCCAACACGGACCCCGGCCGGGTCTATCTGCGAACGGTGACCAGCCGGCTCCCCGAGAGCCCGGCGGAGCGGCTCCTGCGGGTGGACGCCGCCCTCGGCGTGATCACCGAGCTGGTGCAGCGCGCGGAGCTGAGGGGCGCCGCCGACGCTGGCAGTGACGGAGACCTCTGGGTCATCACCCAGCCCGAGGACACCGCCGGCGGCTTGCTGCGGGTCACCTCGAGCGGCGCGGTCACGGTGCAGGACGCCACCCTCGACGCCAGCTGCGTGCTCGAGGACGCGAGCGGGCTCTACGTCTGCCCCATCCCACGGACGGGTCAGTCGGCTGCGCTCGTGCGCTCCACCGACGGTGGCGAGAGCTTCGCTCCCGTCCTGGACTTCCGCGACATCACCGTCACCGACGGCTGCGCCGAGGGCGACAACCAGGGCATCTGCGAGCGGGACTTCGGCGACATCGCGCGCGACGCCAACCTGTTGGTCCGGGTGGACCCGCCCGGTCCCATGGGGGATGGAGGGTGTGCGGCCGTGTCCCCGGACGAGGATGCGCCGCCCGTCGTGTCGCTCGTCCTCGTGGCGCATTTTGTTGCCTGCTGGCGCCGCCGAGGGGGTAGCCGCCCGGCGCGGACCGTATAGGTAAAACTACACAGACATGTGGCCAATTGTGCAGCACCCGAAGTATGCTGCCGGCAAGCGACGGGTGGACCTAGCTCTCAAACCGCGCGGATACGGGATCCAAGACCTATGAAGATACGTGTACTTCTCGCGTTCTCTCTGTTCTTCGCCATGCACGCTGTGGGGCAGTCGGTCGCGTCGGCCCAGACTCCGGCAGACCAGCCCGGGCCCACCAACGAAGACCAAGCAGCGCGCCTTCTATTCCAGTCCGCGCGAGAAGCCTTCGCGGTGGGTGAGTACGAGCGCGCGCTGAGCGGCTTCCAGCAGGCGTACGACCTGAGCCGTCGTCCCGCGCTCCTCTACAACATCGGCACCACGCTGGACCGCTTGCGCCGCGATGACGAGGCCCTCGCCATCTTCGAGCAGTTCCTGCGCGAGGACCCCGAGACGCCCAACCGCGCCGAGATCGAGTCGCGCGTGGCCCAGCTGCGCGCCGGCATCCAGGCGCGCCAGGCGCGTGAAGAGGCGGCCCGCCTCGAAGCCGAGCGCGTGGACGCCGAGCGTCGCGCGGCCGAAGAGGAGCGGCGCATCGCCGAGGAAGAGCGCCGTCGGGCCGAGGCAGCGGCTGGCGACGGAGTGCACCCTGCGCTGGTGCTCTCGGTGGGTGGCGTGGCCGTGGCCACCGGCGCCATGGCGCTGGGCTTCGGGCTCCGCACGCGGGCGCTCGACGACAGCTACGAGGGCTACATCGCCGACTTCCGCGAGCGCGGCATCGAGGTGGGCACCCCCGAGGAGCAGGCCGAGGCGCGCAGCCGCTACGACCGCGCGAAGTCGCGCCAGATGCTCACCAACACCATGCTGGGCATCAGCGGCGCCGCCCTGATCGGCGCGGTGACGCTCATCTTCTTCACGGACTGGGACGGAGACAGCGACGACCCCGAGGCCGCGCCCACCGACACCGCTCGCTTCACACCTTCTCTGGGCGTCTCGGCTCAGGGCGTCGAAATGGGGATGACCTATGACTTCTAGTCCGCTTCACCCGGCCGCGCGGCTGGCCCTCCGAGGGCTCCTGGCCCTCGCCACGCTGGCTCCCCTCAGCCTCGGCCAGAGCGGGTGCCTCATCGTCGACGACCAGTCCCTCCTCGAATTCGAGGGTGAGGGCGACGTCGGTCCCCAGATGAACGGTGCGGAGCGCTGCGGAGAGACCGGCACGCCGCTGATCAACTCGCTGCCCCGCGGCGAGCAGATCCTCATCGACACCACGGCCGCGGCCAACAACGTGCGCAGCAGCTGCGGCCGCGGCACCGAGGGCAACGACGTGTTCTTCGCCATCGACG
>CAZEAA010000006.1:33359-42677 GCA_964510015.1 uncultured Sandaracinaceae bacterium | reverse complement strand
GCAGCGCACCACCCTGCCGGTGGTCACCTCGCGCGGCGCCGCCACGGTGGGCCCGGCGCACGTCATCCGCCCCGACCTGCGCTGCGACGGCGTCACCGTCCACTTGGTGGACAGCGTGCTGCCCGTGGGCGCGTTCGACCCTACAGAGAGCCCCAACCCCTTCCAGGTGAACCTCTGGCGGCTGCCCGCCGAGTGACCTGCGCCCGCGTCCCTCACAGAACCAGGAGATCCCCATGGCCAAGAGTGATTCAGACAAGTCGGTGAGCTTCATGCGCTCTCTCTGCATGGGGCAGATCGAGGAAGACGTGCTCTTGCCCTTCCCCACCATGAGCGAGGACGAGAAGGAGACGCTGCGCGGCGTGGCCGACGCGATGTCCACCATGCTGGGCGCGCACGCGCACGACTTCCGCAAGTGGGACCGCGAGGGGCACTTCCCCGAGAGCTTCATCGACGAGCTGAAGGAGTTCGGCGCCTTCGGCTTGGTGATCCCGGAAGAGCACGGCGGCCTCGGCTTCGGCAGCATGGCCTACTCGCGCGCGCTGCAAGAGGTGGCCAAGTACGACGCCTCCACGGCGGTCACCATCGGCGCGCACAGCTCCATCGGCATGCGCGGGCTCTTGCTGTTCGGCAACGAGGACCAGAACGCGCGCTACTACCCGAAGCTCGCCACGGGCGAGATGATCGCGGCCTTCTGCCTGACCGAGCCGGGCGCGGGCTCGGACGCAGCGTCCATCACCACCAAGGCCCACCGCGAGGGTGACGAGTGGGTGCTCGACGGCAACAAGCTGTGGATCACCAACGGCGGCATCGCGAGCTTCTTCACCGTGTTCGCCAAGACCGACGAGGGCCGCAAGGGCGGCATGACCGCGTTCCTGGTCACCAGCGACATGCCGGGCATCAGCATCGGGCCCCACGAGGACAAGATGGGCCTGCGCGCCAGCAGCACCACCACGGTGGCGTTCGACGGCGTGCGCGTGCCGGCGGCCAACGTGCTGGGTGAGGTGGGCCAGGGCTTCAAGGTGGCCATGAAGATCCTCAACTCGGGGCGCACGGGCCTCGGCGGCGGCTCGGTGGGCGCCATGAAGAAGATCATCGAGCTGGCCACGGCCCAGGCCAGCGAGCGCTCGCAGTTCGGCAAGCCCATCCGCGAGTACGGCCTGGTGCGCCGCAAGATCGGGCACATGGTGGTGGACTGCTACGCGGCCGAAGCGGTGGTGAGCGTGGTGGCCGGCCTGGTGGACGCGGGCTTCGAGGACTACGCCGTGGAGGCCGCCATCAGCAAGGTGTACGCCACCGAGGCGCTCTGGCGCACCGTGGACGAGGGCCTGCAAATCGCGGGCGGCAACGGCTTCATGTGCGAGTTCCCGTACGAGCGCATGCTGCGCGACTGCCGCATCAACCGCATCTTCGAGGGCACCAACGACATCCTGCGCCTGTTCATCGCCCTCAACGGCATGGACGGCGTGGCCTCGCAGCTGAAGGACCTCATGAGCGTGCGCAAGTCGCTCTTCTCCGCGCCCATCAAGGGCTTCGGCGTGCTGCAGGACTACGCCGCAAAGCACGCGCAGCTGGCCACCGGGGCCCGTGTGCAGGGCACCCACTTCACCAAGCTCTCGCCGCAGCTCGGCAAGCACGCGGAGGCCTTCGAGCAGAGCACCCGCGAGCTGGCCAGCGCCGTGGACCGCATCCTGCGCAAGCACGGCAAGGACATCATCGGCAAGCAGTTCGCGTCGAACCGGTTGGCGGAGATCATGATCGATCTGTTCGTGTGGGCATGTGTCATGTCGCGCGTGAACTCGGCCATCGAGAGTGGCGCGGCGGACGTGGAGACCCAGCTGCGGATCTTGGATGTGTTCGCGGGGCGCGCCGGTGGGCGCATCCGGACGAACTTCCGCAAGATCGACGACAACGACGACGAGCACATCAAGGCGCTGTCGGACCACGCGTTCGAGCACGGGAAGTTCGGCTGGGACACGTTGTGAGACCGCTGGGCTGATGCGCCACAGACGGTGCGACGGCGCACACCGTGGCGCTCCGCCGATTCGGTGGCCCTGACGGGCGCTGTGCGGGTAGAGTCACGCCCCTCTGGACCGAACGACGCGAGGTACTGCGTTGCTCACCCACCCCGTCTACGGCGTCAGCCACATCGACGTGCCCGTGCACGGCATGCCCCTCGCCACGCAGTTCTACACGGCGGCGCTCGGCAGCACGGTGAGCGGCCGGCGTGACCGAGCGGTGGATCTCGAGCTGGCGGGGTTCATGCTGCGGCTGGTGTCGCTGCCCCGCTCGTCTCCCCGTTGGAGAAATAGCTCGAGCTCGCGAGTCGCGCGGTGAAGTCGTACGGCATCGACTATCTCCAGCTCAACCGCGTCATCGCGTCACGATACTCCGGAACCGCCACGCCGGCTCGCCATGAACGGCTTCGCGTACCGCGCGTACGCTTCTCGCGTCAGTACGGCAGCAAGCTGAAGCCCAGCACCAAGCACGTGCCGAACGTGGCCAGCACCCCCAACGTGATCAGCACCATCATCAGCCCGCGGTTGTCGGACAACCTCCTGGCGCTAGGGCGCGGCAGCGGGGCCTGCTGGGACGCGCGCGCCACCGCCGCGAACGCGTGCAGCAGCGGCAGCAACGCCGGCAGGTGGGTGTCACCCATGTGCCGAACCTGCAGGTGCAGCACCCCCGGGCGCTGCTCCGTGAACGTGGCGACCTCGGCCAGCTGCGTGAACGCGGGCTTCACCTCGGGGCTCAGGAAGCGCCCTGCCCAGGCCGTGTCGTCGGCGCGCAGCAGCGCGCTGGGGGTCACGTTGGCCACCCGCGTGAGCCCCCTGCCCAGCAGCAGCGGGATGTCGGTGCCCATCACCCAGCGGGTGGGCAGGCCGTTGTCGTACTCGAGTGAGAGCTGGTAGCCGGTGGCCTGCCCGCTGGTCAGGCGATGCGGGCCGCCCGTGTCGACGAACAGGCTGAGCCCGGCGCGCAGCGCCCGCCCGTCCAGCGTGCCCTCGTAGCGACGGCTCACGAAGCCGTCGTTGGTGAGCTGCAGCGAGACCTGCTGCAGGGCCTGGTCCACCTCGGTGCACAGCTCGGCGATGGGTCGCATGGCCGCGACGATGCCGCCGGCCCGTGCGCTCGGGCAAGCGCAATCGCCCGCTACCAGCTGGCCTCGATGGCCACGTTGGCGATGTCCTCCACGCACACCCGCAGCTGCCCCGCCACGCCGAAGTGCGCGAAGACCGCCTCGAGGGTGCCCACCTGGTACGTGGCGACGAACGCCGGGAACGAACGGCAGCGGGCGATGACGGTGCGCGGCCCCGGGCGCTCGGTGGACAGCTCGCCGAAGTTCATCACCAGCGGGTAGGCGCGCGGCGCGAGCTCCAGCACGGCCCCGAGGTCGTGGCTCACCGCCAGGATCAGCACCTTGCCCACGTGGCTGGACAGGAAGGTCTGGTAGCCCGTGCGCCCGAGGCGCCGCAGACCCTCGCCCAGCGGCACGCCGGGGTGCACCACCTTCGCCACCGCCACCGTGAGCTTCAGGTTGTCACGCATGGGGTAGTCGAGAAACCCCACGTAGCGGCGCGCCGGGATGCCTGCAGACGCCAGCAGCTCGTCCTCGCGGACGTGCGGCGTGGCCAGCGCGATCATGTCTCGGAAGAACATGCCCTTGCACGTGGCGTTCGCCGGCAGCCGCGCGAGGTGACCTTCCACGTCCACGGGGGTGTCGAAGCGGGGTGTGACGAACACGTAGGACACGTCGCGAGACCCTAGCAGAGAAACCGAGGCGTCCGAGGGGTGGCGCGTTCGCTCCACCTTTTGGCGCGCGCGCTGTAGCCCCCGGCGCCACGTGCCCGCGGCCGGCCAGTAGCATTCACACATGCTCTTCGTCGCGATTGGTGTCCTCGCCTTCACCCTCATCGAGTACGTGCACCACCGTCACGGCGGACACCTTCGCCGGATGGGCGAGCAGGTGCTCGCGAGCCACCGCAACCACCACGTCGACCCACTCGACGGCGGCGCCGACTTCGCCGCGAAGCTTCGCTATCGAGCCCCGCTCGTGGGAGCCGTGCTGGTCTTGCTCGGGGCCGTCCTGGTAGCGCTGCTGGGCCTGCGAAGTGGCGGGCTCGTCACAGCCGGCTTGCTCACCGGGTACGTCTACTCGGAGTGGTTTCACAACCGGATGCATCAGCGTGCCCCACGGTCGCGGGTGGGCCGGTGGATGTGGCGCTTCCACTACGTCCACCACTTCGTGGACAAGAACGTCAACTTCGGCTTCTCCACGCCGCTCTGGGACTACGTGTTCGGCACGGCGCGCACCTACGACGAGGTGCCCGTGCCCCACGCCATGGCCCCGCGCGACATGGTCGAGGGCCAGGGCTTCAAGCTGGTGGGTCGGCTGCGGGCGGTCGACTGATCACTCGCTGCGGAGCCGCGCGCGATAGGCGCTCGGGCGCTCTCCAGTCGCCTCCACGAACGCGTCGCTGAAGGCCTGGAGCGACGCAAAGCCAACGTCGATGGCGATCGAGAACAGCTTGTCTTCGCCGCGGGCGAGCGCCTCTTTGGCGGCTTCGATCCGCGCCGCGCGGACCTCCAGCCGGAACGTGCTGCCGGCCGTCGCGAGGTCACGCTGCAGGCTGCGCGGCGCCACCCCGAGGTCGGCCGCTACGCGCTGGAGGGAGACGTCCTTCAAGTCCGCACGCAAGCGACGCCGAGCGCGCGCGGCCAACCCCTCCTCGCGGGCGGCCCGGTCGTACATCGTGTCCAAGCTCTCCGTGATGGTGGGCGCGTCCTCACCCGGGCACAGCCACTCGAGCGCTTCGACCGGGTCGGTGAACGCCCGCGACTCGAACGGCTCTCCCACCAGGCGCGAGTAGCCGGCAGCGGCCGCTCCGGTGACCCCGCCTCCGTGAACGAGCACCGACCGCTCGACTTGCGCGGCGAAGCGCGCGGTGTGAGCCCTCATGAAGCCGAGGAAGCGCTCGAAAGGCGCGCTGCCGATGGCTTCGAGGCGCCGCAGATCCACGTACGAGCGGTACCGCCCGCGCTCCGGCTTGATCTCCGCGCTCATGAACGCGACCAGCGTGTCGGCGCTCTGCTCGGACGGCGTGCCCCACAAGACCAACAACCGGAGGTCCTCCCGTGGACACCAGAGGAGCATCCCGTCGGCGGCGGTCGCGGCGCCGACGCTACGGGCGAGGAACGTCGTGGGGTCGACGAGTGGGGCGGGCGCGTACACCACGAGCGAGTGTAGCTGCTCCGGAGGCCGTGCGGCGCAGGGTGCTCCCGATCCGCTGTCGCGAGCTCGCGGATCCCGCTCGCCCCATCGCCGTCGAAGGCAGATGTTCAAGAGCGGCTCAGAGGCCCACGAGGAAGCACGCGCCCGTGTCGGTCCCCGCGTTGTTGCTGGGGTCTTCGCCGACGCCCATCGTGCCCGGTAGCTTTCCGTCCTCGTGCGGGCGACCTGCTGGAGTGGTGCGAGGGGGTAACCCGCGCGGTCAAATGTGCCGTCGCCTAGCGTGGCCGCGAGTTCACCCCCGGGCCGAGGGCCTGCGCCGCGCACGGGCTCCGACGTGAGCCGGACGTGCGCGCCGTGGTGTTCGGGGCCTCCATCGAGTTCTCGACTGGCTACACCGGCTCGCGCCCACCGGCGGTCGCCGTTCGGGGCTCCGGACTCGCGCCGTATTGACACCACGCGCCCCCCACCGCACTAGAATCGGTCCATGGATCGCCGCCAGCACCCCTATCTCCCCTTCCTCCACCAAGTGCAGGCTCCCGCCAAGTACATGGGCGGCGAGCCCGGCGAGATCCACAAGGACTGGGACTCCGTCGCGTGCCGCGTCTGCCTCGGCTTCCCGGACATGTACGAGATCGGGATGAGCCACCTCGGCTACAAGATCCTGTACGGGCTCATCAACGCGCACCCGAAGCTCTTGGCCGAGCGCGCGTACGCGGTGTGGCCCGACATGGAGGCGAAGCTCCGTCAGCACGAGGTGCCGCTCTTGTCGCTCGAGTCGGCGCGGCCGCTGCGCGACTTCGACGTGATGGGCTTCTCGCTGCAGTTCGAGCTCACCTACACGAACATCCTGCAGATGCTGGATCTCGGCGGCATCCCGCGCTGGTCGCACGAGCGCTCGGACACGGACCCGCTGGTGATCGCGGGCGGCCCGGTGGCCACGCACGCGGAGCCCATCGCGCCGTTCATCGACGTGTTCTTGATCGGCGACGGCGAAGCGAAGCTGCCCGAGGTGATGCTGGCCTGGGCGGCCCTGCGTGACGCGGGGGTGCCCCGTCGTGAGCGACTCGTGGCGCTGGCCAAGCTGGGCGGGCTCTACGTGCCCGAGCTGTACGAGACGGCCATCTCGCCCGACACCGGCCTCTTGGTGGTGGAGCCCGGTCACCCGGACGCGCCCTACCCGGTGGAGCGCACGTTCGTTCAGAACCTGGACGAGTATCCGTTCCCCACCGGCGGGCCCGTCGCAGCCACGGAGACCATCTTCGACCGCGTGTCCGTGGAAGTCGCCCGCGGCTGCACCGAGGGCTGCCGCTTCTGCCAGGCCGGCATGATCTACCGCCCGGTGCGCGAGCGCGGGCCGCAGCAGATCATCGACACCATCGTGACCGCCGTGAAGAACGGGGGCTACGACGAGGCCTCGCTCACGTCGCTGTCCACCGCGGACTACAGCGCCATCGCGCCGCTGGTGCAGCAGACCATGAAGGCCCTCGAGGGGCAGCGCGTGAACGTGAGCGTCAGCTCGCTGCGCGCCTACGGCCTGAGCGAGGACGTGCTGGACGACATGAAGTCGCAGCGCGCCGGTGGCCTGACCTTCGCGCCCGAGGCGGGCACGCAGCGCATGCGCGACGTGGTGAACAAGAACGTCACCGAAGAGCAGCTCATGCAGACCGCCGAGCGCGTGTTCGAGCGCGGGTGGAGCAAGATGAAGCTCTACTTCATGATCGGCCTGCCGACGGAAGAAGACGAGGACGTGGAGGGCATCGTCTGGACCGGGCACCGCGCGTGGAAGCGTGGCGCCGAGGCGCGCCGCGACAACCGGGGCGAGGTCACGGTGAGCGTGTCCACGTTCGTGCCGAAGCCCCACACGCCCTTCCAGTGGTCGGCCATGAACGACTACGACGAGGTGCGTCGCAAGCAGCGCATCCTGCGGGACGCGGCCCGTCGCAGTAAGGTGAAGCTCAAGGTGCACGACTCGAAGGGCTCGTGGCTCGAGGGCGTGCTGGCGCGCGGTGACCGGCGCCTCGGCAACGTGATCTCGGACGCCTACGACGGCGGCTGCCGCTTCGACTCGTGGGACGACCAGATGAAGCTGGACGTCTGGAGCGACGCCATGAAGGCGCACGACATCGACACCGCCGCGCTGCTGGGCACGCTGCCCGTGACCGCGCGCCTGCCGTGGGACCACCTGGACGTGGGGCTCGAAGACGGCTTCCTGGCGCGCGAGTACCGGAAGGCGCTCAAGAACAAGCTCAGCCCGCCCTGCGGCAAGGTCGCCGGCGCGTTCATCCACCACACCAACGTGAAGGACGCGAGCGCCGACACGCGCAAGCTGGTCTGCTACGACTGCGGCATCGCGTGCGACATGACCGAGATGCGCGAGGAGCGCCTCGTGCGGCTGCGCGTGCTGGGCGCCGAGGAGCCACGCCACGCTGCGCGGAACCTGGACGGCGACAGCCCGCCCAGCGACGAGCGGAGGGTGACCGAGCCGGAAGCGCTCGACGCCGACAGCCGCGAGGCGAGCAGCGCGCAGCAGACGCTCGAGACCTTGGCGGACGCTGCCCGCGAAGCCGACGAGCTCGAAGCCGCGGCAGCCGCGCGCGATGCAGCAGAAGACGCCGCCCCGCAGACCCCGTACGTGCAGGTGCCGCACGCCCGCAAGGACCAGGGCGAGCGCATGCGCTTGCGCATCGCGTTCCAGAAGACCGGCCGCTTCGCGTTCCACGGCCACCTCGACCTGGTGCGCCTCTTCCCGCGCATGTTCCGCCGCCTGGACATGCCCATGTACTACACCGAGGGCTTCCACCCGCGGCCCGAGATGACCTTCTCGCCGGCGCTCTCCCTGGGCATCCCGAGCCTGGGTGAGTTCCTGGACCTCAAGCTCCGCGCCGGGTTCGTGGCGGACACCGACGTGGACGACCTGCTCGACCGCCTCAACGGGGTGGCCTTCGAAGGCGTGCGCTTCACCGGCGCCCGCGTGCTCGGTCCCAACGACCCGGCCCTCGGCCGCATCCTGACCGACGCCGAGTGGGTGGCCGCCATCCCGCGTTCTGCGCTGTCCTCACTCGGATTTGCTGATGAAGCCGCGCTGCGCGCTCACGTGGAAGCCCGGGCCGCGAGCGAGACCATCGAGGTGGTGCGCCGCGTGAAGGGCATCGGGCGCGTCATCAACGTGCGCCAGATCCTGCGCGAGGTGGCCGTGGGCGAGGGCCACGAGCAGGTCGCCGAAGCCGGGATCGTGGGCGACCTGATCCCCGTGCGCTTCATCACATGGATGCGCGCCGAGGGCAGCGCCAAGCCGCTCGAGGTGATCGCCGCGCTGCTGTCGGCCGAGGCCACCGACGAGCTGCCCGTGCGCCTGGTGCGCGCGGCCATGTTCGGGGTCCGCGACGGGCAGCGTCACTCGCCCATGGACCTCGCGGCCTTCCGCACGCCGCACTCCAACCGCACGCCGCGCGAAGGCAGCGCAGACGACGGTGACGCAGATCACGACTCAGATGCGCCTCACGCCGAGGTCGCCGAGGCCGAGACGCCCTCATGAGCCGCCGGGACGAGCTCCGCAGCCTCGTGCGGCGCATGGGCGACCAGGCCAAGAGCAGCCTCAACAGCGGGCCCATGGCCGCGGCCCGCAAGCTCTTGAGCGAGGTGGCCGCGCGCCAGGCGAAGGTGTCGGACGAGGCCCTCACGCGCGCCATCGCCCACGCCGAAGGGGTT
The DNA here is from genome assembly GCA_964510015.1 of uncultured Sandaracinaceae bacterium. Taxonomy (GTDB): domain Bacteria; phylum Myxococcota_A; class Polyangia; order Polyangiales; family Houyiibacteriaceae; genus JADJJE01. Next base: position 33,739 of record CAZEAA010000006.1, on the reverse strand, counting down.
CGCGAGGCGTCGGTGAGCTGCCAGGGCGGCCGCATCCGCATCGACGCCACGTTCGACGACGGCAAGCGCGTGGAGCTGGGCCTCGTGCCGTGGGACGTGCGCTTCGCGCCGCGCGGCGCCAAAGAGGTGGTGTTCCGCATCGAGCCGGCCGAGCTGGGCCGCGACCGGCACGTGCCCGAGCTGGTGGCCGCCGTGGCCACGGTGGTCGCGCACACGCTCTGGTCGGTGGCGCTGGGCGGCGCCCGCGTGGAGAGCCGCGGGATGTTCGTGGACAAGGAGGCCGACGACCTCTTCCGCGTGGACCTGCGCAACGTGCCGGCCGTGCGCGCGCGGATGGCGACGGGCAGCGTGGCCGCCATGCTGGAGGCGCTGGCGCTCGG
>CAZEAA010000006.1:17479-33259 GCA_964510015.1 uncultured Sandaracinaceae bacterium | reverse complement strand
CTGGCGCAGCAGCGCACCCACCGCGTGGTAGCGGGCGGTCTCGTTCATGTCGCGCAGGAAGGGCAGCACGGCCGGGGCGATGCGCGGGTCGCGGCGCTCTTCGAGCTCGGCCAGCACCTGGATCTTCTTCTCGGGGAAGCGCTCGTACTCGGCGCTCATGTCGGACGCGAGGGCGAGCAGCTCACCGACCACGGCCTCTTCGCTCAGCAGCTGGGTGAGCACGCGCATGGGCCACGCGATGCTGTCCGAGGCGTGCAGGAACGCGCGCACTGCAGGCAGGCCCGCGTCGCCGATGTGCACCAGGCACTCCACCACGTAGTCCTTCTCTTCGCGGTCCGAGATGCTCGGGTCCACCTTGTAGTCGAAGCGCGGGAGCAGCCCCTCGGCCGCCGCGACGCCGCCGGCCTTGCGGAGCGCCTTGATGGAATCCCACCGGTCCTGCGCCTGCGACCGCTTGTTGCCCAGACGGGCCGCGTGCTTCTTGATCGACGCAGGACTGTCGTTCTTGGCGAAGATATCCAGGAGACCCATGTGTTCAGCTCATGTTGGTGACGGGAGCAAGAGCATGACCCGCTGACCCACGGTCCTCAAGTGGAGGACCGCCCTACCAGCAGCGTCACGCGGCGCGAAGCTCAGTTGATGAGCACGGGCTTGAGCGAGACCTGACCGTCGGCCACCTGCACCTGGAAGCGGACCATCCGGCAGCCCTTCTTCTGCGCCATGCTGGCCTCTTGGCCCTTCAGGCGCTCGATGAAGCGGTCCGCCGCGATGTTGCTGACGTCTTCGCCCGCGGCTTGCTTGCCCGCGATGTACTCGTTGTAGACGCGCTGATAGTAGCGGTCGGCCGGCTCGGCGGCGAGCTGCGCAGCCAGGTTCGCGTCGCTGCCATCGGCGGACTCCCCGGCCACGGCCTGCACCACCCCGGCGGCGGCGACGGCCTGGCGGCTACCCGTGCCCACGTCCGTCTGGGCGCCCCAGGTGCCGCTGCTGGTGGTGTGGCCTTCCTCGTCCGACTCTTCCACGCCCGTGAGCATGTTGATGAGCTGGTTGATGCGGTACGCGAGGCCGCCGAACTCGCCGTCGTCCACGTCGATGCGGAAGTCGGTGCGCCCGTTGATGACCTTGAGCACGCCTTCCTCGATGTCCTCGAGCGGGCGCAGCAGGTTGCTGCCGATGAGGAAGCTGTAGATGAAGACACCGAGCGCGGCGACCAGCGTCATGATCAGCGCGATGTTGGCGGCCGACGTGCGCTCGAGGCGCGCGCCCGCATCCACGATGGACACCATCCCGGCGGGGAAGCCTTCGATGCCCGGCACGGGGCCGACGATCGCCACGTAAGCGCCGTCGCCAACGGTGAACTCGAGGCGCGAGCTGGGCGTGCCCGAGGACAGCGCGGCGGCGGCCGGCGCCTTCAGGGCACCCCCCTCGGCGAGGGCGGCCTCGAGCGTGGGCATCTCACCGGACGCCGAGTACAGGGCGCCCTCCACCACGTAGCCCACGGCGCCGTGCGCGAGCAGCGCGGCCTGCGCCTCGGCGAAGCCGTTGGAGAGGTCGTAGCCCACCATGAGCGCGCCGATGACGCGACCGTCTTCGCTGCGGATGGGCGCCGCGACCACGCGCAGCACCTTGTTGTCGGAGCGCTGGCGCCAGAGGGTGTTGCGCGCGCGGCCCTCGAGCACGTCCCGCAGGATGGGCAGGCTCTGCGCGAGCTGCGTGTCGAACATGCGCTCGGGGTCGAGGTCACGGGCGAGCACACGCCCGTTTTCGTCGGTGATCAGCACCAGCTCCGGGCGACCGCCCATGCCGCGCGCCGGGTCACCCAGCCACGAAGCGACGCCGTTGGCGGCCGTGTGGGCGCGCGTGCGCAGGCTCTCGGTGCCGCTCGCGTTGAAGACGCTGCCCACCTCGTGCGTGAGTGCGCGGTCGCGGACCGCCTCGGTCAGCTCGGCGGCGGAGAGCCGGAACGAGCGCTCCAGCACCTCGTAGTTCCGCTGCGTGTCCTCGGTGACGTCCGTGGTGGCTTGGTCGGCGATGCCGATGCGCACCCCGAAGAAGGCGACCAGGCCCGTGACGAGCACCCACAACACGTTACCTGCGATGATCTTCAGCCTCATAAGGCGTCTCCTGGGGTGAACCCGGATTTAGGACTCGGATGGAGTACCGCAGGCGGCGTTCCGCGGTCAAGCTCCGGCGTCCCCCATGAAATCCCGACGGAGGCGGCACTTGGTGCCTGCGCCCCTTGCGCCGCACCCCGTCCCCGAGGCAACAAGGAGCATGGTGGAACACGCACGGATCGCCCTGCTGGATGATGAACGCTTCGATGGGCACGCCGCCCCCGACGGCTACCATCCGGAGCGTCCCGAGCGGCTCGAGGCCGCCCGCGCCGGGGTGCGCTCCGGGCTGGGAACCGCGCTTCCGCTCGCGATCGCCCCGCGCCTGGTGAGCGAAGAGGACGTGCGCCGGGTCCACGCCGCGGGGTACCTGGGCGGGTTGCGCGAGGCACTGTCGGAGGGTCATGGCGCCCTCGACGGCGACACCTACTTCTGCCCCGCCACCCGCGAGGCCACGGAGCTGGCCGCCGGCGGGGTGGTGGGGCTGGTCGACGCGCTGATGACCTCCGAAGCGCGCCGCGGCATCGCGCTGGTGCGGCCGCCGGGACACCACGCGCGGCCCGGCCGGCCGATGGGCTTCTGCCTGCTGAACAACGTGGCCATCGCCGCCGCCGCCGCGCTGGCCCAGGGCGCGCGGCGCGTGGCCATCGTGGACTGGGACGTGCACCACGGGAACGGCACCCAGGAGATGTTCTACGACGACCCGCGGGTGCTCTTCATCTCGCTGCACCAGTGGCCCTGCTACCCCGGCACGGGGGCGGCGGAGGAGACGGGCCGCGGGGCGGGAAAGGACACCACGTTGAACATCCCGCTGCCCACCGGCGCCGACCCGGCGGTGTTCGGAGCGGCGTTCCGGCGCTTGGTGCTGCCCGCGCTCACGCGCTTCGAGGCCGACCTCGTGTTGGTGTCGGCCGGCTTCGACGCGCACGAGCGTGACCCGCTGGCCAACCTGAATCTGGACGCGGCCACCTACGGAGCGATGACCAGCGCGCTGCTGGCGCACGTGGAGAGCCTGGGGCACGGGCGCCTCGGGCTGGTGCTCGAGGGGGGCTATGATCTGCGGGCCCTCGAAGACAGCCTGCGCGCGGTGACGGGCGCCCTGACGGGGGCGCCCAGCCCTCTCCCGGAAGGACGCATCGGCCCAGAGTTCGAGCGGGCGCTCTCCCGGGTGGAGTCGCTTCGCTGACCGGCGGTTCACCGCGACGCTTGCACGTTGCCCCCGACCCGTGGCTTAACCGCGGCATGCCGTCCACACTCTCTCCGCTCTTCCGCGCCGCGCGCGCCGCGACGCTCCTGGCCAGTCTGTCGGCCCTGTTGGGGGTGCTCGGCTGCGGCTCGGCCACTCCGGCGCCGGACTACCCCACCCCCGAAGACCCGCCCATCGAGGAGACGGAATTCGCCGAGGTGCTCGGCGTGGCCTCCGACGAGGAAGACGTCGTGGAGGAGGAGGACGACTGGGTCGACCCGAGCGCGGGGGAAGCGACCGAGGAGCCCGAGAAGCGCTGAGGTGCAGCACGCCAGCACGGTGATCGTGGGCGCGGGTGCGGCCGGCAGCGTGATCGCCGCGCGCATGACCGAGAACGGCGCGCACGACGTGCTGCTGTTGGAAGCCGGTCCCGACTACCCACCGGGCACCCGTCTGCCCGGGGACCTGGTGGACGGGACGCGCAACTCGATGCGCGCGCACGACTGGGGCTACAGCATGACGCCCATGCCGCGGGGGACCCGCATGGACTACCCGCGTGGCCGCGTGGTGGGCGGCTCGAGCGCGGTGAACACGTGCATCGCGCTGCGCGGCATGCCCTACGACTTCGACGAGTGGGCCGCGTTCGGGCTGCCGGACTGGAGCTGGGAGCGCTGTCGTCCCGCCTTCCTTCGCCTGGAGCACGACCTCGACAAGCAAGACGCGCATCACGGGAGCGCGGGTCCGATCCCCATTCGGCGCCACGCGTCGGCGGAGCTGGCAACCTGGCAGGCGGCGTTCCTCGCCGCGTGCGACGAGCTGGGCTACGCGCAGAACCCCGACGCCAACCGGCCCGACACCACCGGCAGCGCACCGCATCCCATGAACAAGGTGAACGGCGAGCGCATGGGCGCGGCGCGCTGCTACCTGACGGCCGACGTGCGCGCGCGTCCGGGCCTGCGCATCAAGGCCGAGACCCACGTGGTCCGCGTGCTCTTCGAGGGCCTGCGCGTGGTGGGTGTGGAGGTCACGTCGGGCGGCGAGCGCTCGGTCATCCACGCGGACCGCGTGGTGCTGGCCAGCGGCGCCATCAGCACACCGGGCATCCTGCTGCGGTCGGGCATCGGGCCGCGCGCGGAGCTCGAGCGCCTGGGCGTGCCCACGGTCGCCGACGTGCCTGGGGTAGCGGCCCGGCTGCTGGATCACCCCGGGGTGGCCATGTTCTACCTGCCGAAGCCCGGCGTGGCCGACGTGCGCGACCCCCTCGTGCAGACGCACCTGCGGTACTCGGCCGAGGGCAGCAAGCGGCTCAACGACATGCAGCTCCAGCCCGGCTCGCTGGTGGTGTTGCCGATGGGCGACCTGCCGGCCGTGAGCCTGATGGCCGCCGTGGGCAAGCCGCGCGGGCACGGGACGCTGCGCTTCCCCACCGCGCTCGCGCACCAGAAGCCCATCATCGAGCTGCGCGCGCTCTCGCACCCGGACGACCTCGAGCAGGCGGCCGAAGCCCTCGAGCTGGCCTGGCTCCTGGGGTCCACGGACGCCATGCGAGACCTGGCCACGCTGGCCCTGCCCACCGAGCGGGGCCTCGGGAGCCGTCAGAGCTTCCGCGAGATCGCCCGGCGGCAGTGCGGCAGCGGCTATCACCCCTGCGGGACGGCCAAGATGGGGGCCGACAACGACCCCCTCGCGGTGACCGACGGCCGGGGCCGCGTGCGCGGCGTCACGGGGCTGCAGGTCGCCGACGCGAGCCTCATGCCCACTATCCCCAGCGGGAACATCCATCTGCCCACCCTGATGATCGGCGAACGCTTCGGCGAGTGGCTGCGGGACGGGACGTGAATCGTGTCCTCAACCTGATAAGCTCCCCCGCTGTGAACGACGACCCGACGCTCGAGATGGAGGACCTGCTGGCCATGACGCTGGCGGATCGCTACATCATCCATCGCACCCTCGAGTGGGGCGGGGACGCCGTGAGCTACCTCGAGGCGGAGCGCGACGGAGAGCGGCTGATCCTCTGCACGCTGCCGGAGCTGTTCGCCACCGGGGCGGCCCGTGACGCGTTCGTGGCGCTGGCCGAGTCGCTCATGAAGCTGGACGTGCCCACGGTGCTGCCGGTGAAGGCGTGGGACATCGTGGACGGGGTGCCCCTGCTCGAGATGGGCTGGGAAGAGGGCAAGCGCATCAGCACCGCCATCGTGAAGGCCCCGCTGCCCTCGGTGCCGCTGCTCAAGGTGGCCGACCAGGTGCTGCGCGCGCTGGTGCACTGTCACCGAGCGTCCATCGTGCACGGGGACCTCACCCCCGAGAACGTCATCGTCACGCGCGGCGGAGACATGAAGTCCCCCATCGTGCGCGTCATTGGCGTGGGCCTCGGGCCGCTGCTGCGCGAGTACGGGGTGGTGGAGCAGAACAACCCCATGTCGGGTGCCTTCTCGCTCGACTACCTGCCGCCCGAGGTGGCGCGAGGTCAGCGTGCCTCGTCGCGCGCCGACCTGTTCTCCATGGGCGTGCTGATGCACCACATGGTCATCGGGCGCCCGCCCGAGGGCTACGACTCGCGCGAGGGGTTCGCGGACATCCCGCAGATGCCGGACGTCATCCGCCGCGCCACGGCGCGCGACCCGGCCGAGCGTTACTCCGACGCGGCCGGCATGCTGGCGGCGCTCGACTGGCTGGACGTCATCTCGTCCAAGATGAGCCCGCACACGCAGGACATCCCGCTGTGGATGGAGTACTCGATCGTCGGCAACATCCCAGTCGCGCAGCTGAACGCGTCGGCCGACGTCCTGCCGGTGCGGCGCACCTCGCGGCCGCCGAGCCACGGCCCCTCGGCGCCGCCCCCGGGGATGCTGCGTGGGTCGCACTCGCCCACCACGGCGCAGTCGGCCATCCCCGTGCGCATCATGGTCACGCCGGCCATGGTCGCGCCGCCCACCATCACGGGCGCGCCGGCGGTGCCCACCATCCCGGGCCCGGCCAACCTGCCGCGCGTGAAGCCCAACAACCACGACGGCTTGTGGTGGGTGGCCGCGGCGCTCTGCTTGATCATCATCCTGCTGGTGCTGGGCTGGGTGTGGCTCGAGACCAACCCCACCCAGGCGCTGCCCGGCACGGCGGCGCCGGCCCCGGTGGCTGCGCCCTGAGCCGCGCGCTGCGCGGCTCAGCCCTGAGCTGCGCGCTGCGCGGCTTGGCCCTGAGCCACGCGCGGCATCGAGACTTTCGTGGCGAGTGCTGGTAGGTTGCCGCGCCATGAAGATCAACGAGCTGGACCCGCACGAACGCATCGCCCTCGGAGGCTTGCTGCGCCTCATCATCCGCTCGGACGGAGACTTCACGGTGGCGGAGGAAGAGACCGTCAATCAGCTGGGTGAGAAGCACCTGGGCAGCGCGGCCGACCTGTGGAGCCTCATCTCGGACTCGGCGCAAGCCAGCCCCAACGACGCGGCCATCAAGGCCAGCGCCGCCAAGGTCACGCGCCCGGCCGCCCGCGCCGTCATCCTCGAGCTGGTGCGCGAGGTCGCTGCCGGCGACGAGGTCACGGCCGACGAAGCCGCGCTGATCGTGTGGCTCGAAGCCAGCTGGAAGTAGCCGTCCCGCGCACGCTCCCGGGAGCGCGTCACATCATGGAGACGGGGTCTACGTCCACGCTGGCGCGCGCCGTGCCGGTGCCTCGCTCGATGGCCGCCAAGACCAGCTGAGCCACGTCGCGCAGGGCCTTGCGGTCGCCGCCGCGCAGCAAGAAGCGGTAGCGAAAGCGCGAGCGCACCTTGGCGAGAGGAGCCGGGGCTGGGCCCTGGATCTGCACGCGATGATCGCGCACCGCCGGGTGACGCCGGGCCTCGTCAGCGAGCGCCTCGGCGGCGCGGCGCGCCTCCTGGTCATCGGGCGCGTCCACGCGCACGGCCACCATGCGGCCGAAGGGGGCGTAGCCCAGCTCGCGGCGCTGATCGATCTCGGCGGTGAAGAAGGACTCGAAGTCGTGGCGCGCCGCCGCGGCGATGGCGTGGTGCTCGGGCTGGAAGGTCTGCACCAGCACGCGTCCCTTGCGCGCGCCGCGGCCTGCCCGGCCGGCCACCTGCGCCAAGAGCTGGAACGTGCGCTCCGACCCTCGAAAGTCCGGGAATGCAAGGCTCTGATCGGCGAGCAGCACGCCCACCAGGGTCACGTTCTCGATGTCGTGCCCCTTGGTGACCATCTGCGTGCCCACCAGCACGTCGATCTCGCCCGAGCGCACGCGCGCCAGCACCTCTTCCACGCCGTCTCCGCTCGCCGTGTCGCGGTCGAGGCGCGCCACCTTCGCGGGCGCGAGCAGGATGCTGAGCTCGTCCTCGAGCTTCTCGGTGCCCACGCCGAGGGGCACGCGGCCGGTGGCCCCGCACGAGCGACACGCCGCCATCAAGGGCTCGCTGTAGTCGCAGTAGTGGCAGCGCAGCGCCCCCTCGCGGCGGTGCTCGGTGAGCGGCACGCTGCACGAGGGACAGCCCACCAGCTCCTCGCACTGCTCGCACTGCATGGTGGGCGCGTAGCCTCGGCGGTTCAGGAACAGGATGGCCTGCCCCTTGTCCGCCAGGCACTCGCGCAGGGCGCGCAGCATGGGCTCCGACACGAACTTCCGCTCGGAGCCGCTCGACTTGAGGCGGCGCAGGTCCACCAGCTCCACGCGCGGCATGACCTGGCCCGTGGCGCGCTCGGGCAGGCTGATCAGGTCGAAGCGCCCCTCGCGCGCGTGCTGAAAGCTCTCGAGGCTGGGGGTGGCGCTGCCCAGGATGCACACCGCCGACGCCCGCGCGGCGCGCAGCACCGCCATGTCGCGCGCGTGGTAGCGGAAGCCCTCTTCCTGCTTGAACGAGGGGTCGTGCTCCTCGTCCACCACGATGACGCCGAGGTCGCGCACCGGCGCGAAGAGCGCGCTGCGGGCGCCCACGGCGATGCGCAGCTCCCCTCGCCGCAGGGCACGCCAGTAGTCGTCGCGCTCCTTCTCGCCGAGCCCGCTGTGCAGCACCGCGATTTCGTTGCCGAAGCGCGCGCGGAAGCGGCCCACCAGCTGCGGGGTGAGCGCGATCTCGGGCACCAGCAAGAGGCCACCGCGGCCCATCGCGCGCGCGGCGTCCATCACGCGCAGGTAGACCTCGGTCTTGCCAGAGCCGGTCACGCCGTGCAGGAGGAACGGGCGCGACGGGGCGCCGAGCGCATCCACCAGGCGCTGCGTGGCGAGGCCCTGCGCGGCCGTGGCCTGCGGCGCCACCTCGATCACCGGGGCGTCCGCCAGGAAGCGGTCCGCCAGCACCTCGCGGCTCTCGGTGACCAGCAAGCCGCGCTCCACCAGCTTGGCCACCACCACGCGAGCCGTCTTCACGTGCTCGCGCAGCTCGCTCAGGCTGACCTCACCGCGCGTGTCCACCAGCGTGAGCACGCGCGCCTGCGCGGCCCCGAGGCGTCCCTCGCGCGCGAGCTCGGTAGCGCGCACGAAGGTCTCCTCGCGCACGCGCACGGCGGCGCCCTTGATGCCCTGCTCCGCGCTGAGGAAGCCGTCCTTCTTCAAGCGCGCCAGCGCCTCACGCGGCAGCGCGGGAGCCGCCGCCCGCAGCACCTCGCCGAGCGGGTGCATGTAGTAGCGCGCGGCCTCTTCCAAGAACGCGAGCAGCTCGTCGGTGAAGAGCGGCTCGGGCTCGAGCAGGCCCGCCACCCGCATGATGCGCGTGACCCCCTCGGGGGGCGCCTCGCGGAGCGCCACCACGATGCCCACGGCCTTGCGGCGCGCGAAGGGCACCGCCACGCGCGTGCCACGCGTCACCTTTCCCGCGAGCGCAGGCGGCACCGCGTAGGTGAAGGTGCGGCGCAGCGGCACCGGGAGCGCCACGTCCACGTACGCCGCCACGTCCGCCGCGGCCTCCGCTACCTCCGCCACCTCCGCTACCTTGTGGCTCACGGCTCGCTCGGCTCCGGGTGGCCCAGCTCGGGAGCGCGCCCTTCGCTGGCCTCACGCTCCTGCCACGCCACGTGCAGGATGGCCGCCACCGCGTCGTAGAGGTCCTCGGGGATCTCTTCCCCCAGCGACAGCTCGTACAGGCTGCGCGCCAGCGGGATGTCACGCAGCACGGGCACGCCGGCCTCGCGCGCCGCGGCGATCATCTTCTGCGCGAGGTGGTCCGCGCCCTTCGCCAACACCTCGGGCGCGCCTTCGCCGTCCTGGTCGTAGTGCACCGCCACCGCCAAGTGCGTGGGGTTCACGATCAGCACGTCGGCGCTGCGCACTTGCTCTAGCGTCTGGTGCTCGATGATCTCCTGGTGCAGGCGCTTGCGGTCGTGCTTGAGCTGCCCGTCACCCTCGGAGTTCTTGTACTCGCGCTTGACCTCGTCCTTGCTCATGCGCTGGTCACGCTGGAACTGCCAGCGCTGATAGAGGAGGTCCAGCACCCCCACGCCCAAGAGCGCGAGGCCCACCCGCGAGAAGAGCTGCTCGCCCAAGAGCCCCAGGCTGCGCAGCACCGCATCCGTGGGCGCCAGCACCAGCGTGAGGACGCCGCGCAGCGCGGTGCGCAGGCTGAACCACGCCACCGCCGTCACGAGCCCGAGCAGCAGGAGCGACTTGATCAGCTCCACCAGGCGCTTCAGCGAGAAGAGCTGCTTCGCGCCCTTGAGCGGGTCCACGCGCGAGAGGTCCGGCGAGATGGGGTCGAACGTGAGCAGCGGGCCCACCTGCAGGAACGTGAGCGCCACCCCGCTGAACATCCCGGCCAGCAGGATGGGCAGCACCAACGAGCTGGCCAGCGTGAGCGACGCCGTGAGCGCGCGCAGCGTGCCCTCGGAGCCCGCGTGCATGCTGGTGAGTGACAGCTCGAAGATGCTGCGGAAGCCGTGCGAGAGCGGACCGGCCGAGGCCACCAGCGCCGTCGTGAGGGCCAACAGCACGACCGACGACGAGAGCTCACGGCTCTTGGGCACCTGCCCCTTCTGCCGCGCGTCCCGCAGCTTCTTGTCGGTCGCCTGCTCGGTCTTCTCGCTCACCGGGCGGACCGTGTCACGTGCGGTGTGGGCGCGCACGGAGGCGACCGAACGAGGGGGAGCGTGAGCCACGGGTCCCGAGCGACCTGTGCCGGGCTGCTGCACGGGGCGGCAACGCCGCCAAAGGTGTGCGCGGGTAGCGAAACTTCGCAGTGTCAGTGTATCGTGGCGAGAGATGATCGCCCCGCCAAAGGAGACCGTCGTCCACTACCGAGCCGCCGACGCGTGCGTGGCGTCCTTCGGCCACTTCATCCTCTTCCGCTGCTTCGGGGACGTGGGCGCCAGCGCCGTGAACGCGTCCATCGCCGCGCACCGCGCCGCCATCGCGGCTCGGCCTGAGGGTGTGGTGAGCATCGTGCTCATCGACGCGACGACCAAGTTTCCCTCCGAGGAGATGCGCCGCGCAGGCGTGGCCGCCCGCAAGCAGACCAACGGCCACGTCACCGCGTTGGCCACCGTGATCGCCGGCGAGGGCTTCTGGGCGAGCACCATCCGCGGCGTGCTCACGGCCATCAACTCGCTCTCGGGCAGCAGCTACCCCACCAAGGTGTTCCGTGACCCGCTCGAGGGCGTGACCTGGGCGGCCGAACAGTCGGGCGTCCGCGACAAGGAGCAGGTCGACCGCATCGCGCGCGAGCTCGACGCCTTGGTTCCTCACACCGCCGGCGCCTGACGTCACCGCGGCTCGCGCGCGGGGCGGGGGTTCGCTAAAGCGTGGTCGTGGCCCGCACGCTCATGATCCAAGGCACCACCTCCGACGCCGGCAAGACCACGCTGGTGGCCGGGCTGGCCCGCGTGCTCGTGCGCCGCGGGGTGCGCGTGGTGCCCTTCAAGCCGCAGAACATGGCGCTCAACAGCGCGGTCACCGTGGATGGGGGTGAGATCGGCCGGGCGCAGGCGCTGCAGGCCCGGGCTGCGCGGCTCGCCCCGCTCATCGACATGAACCCCGTGCTCATCAAGCCGTCGAGCGACATCGGCGCGCAGGTCATCATCCACGGCAAGCCGCGCATCACGCTGGACGCGCGCACCTACCAGAGCATCAAGCCCATGGCGATGCAGGCTGTTCTCGAGTCGCACGCGCGCCTGGACCAGGCCTACGAGGTGATCCTGGCCGAGGGCGCGGGCAGCCCCGCCGAGGTGAACCTGCGCGAGAACGACGTGGCCAACATGGGCTTCGCGGAAGCCGTGGACTGTCCCGTGTTGATCGTGGCCGACATCGATCGCGGGGGCGTCTTCGCGCACCTGCTGGGGACCCTGCAGTGCCTCTCCGCGAGCGAGCGCGCGCGCGTGAAGGGCTTCATCATCAACCGCTTCCGCGGGGACGTCTCGCTCCTCACCCCGGGGCTCGAGTGGCTCGAGCGCGAGACCGGCATCCCCGTGCTGGGCGTGCTGCCGTACCTGCACGGCCTCACGCTCGAAGCCGAAGACGCGCTGCCGCGCGAGCACGTGGCCGCCCGCGCGGACACCCTGCGCGTGGTGGTGCCCGTGCTGCCGCGCATCTCGAACCACACGGACTTCGACCCGCTGCGCGCGCACCCGGATGTCTCGTTCCGCTACGTGGGCCCGGGGGAGACGCCGCCTCCGGCCGACCTCGTGATCCTGCCCGGCAGCAAAGCGGTGCGCGCGGACATCGATCACCTGCGCGCGCAGGGCTTCGACACGTACCTGGCGCGCCACCTGCGCTACGGCGGCAAGGTGATTGGCCTGTGCGGCGGGCTCCAGATGCTCGGGCGCGTGGTGCACGACCCCGATGGCCTCGAGGGGCCCGCGGGCTCCACGCCAGGCTTCGGCGTGCTCGACTTCGAGACCACGCTCGCGCCCGAGAAGCAGCTGCGGCGCGTCACGGGCACACTCTCGCTGGGCGACGGAAGCGCGCCGGTCCGTGGCTACGAGATCCACCACGGCGTGTCCACCGGGCCGGCGTTCGCGCGCCCGCTGCTCACGCTCGAGTCCGGGCCCGAAGGCGCCATCAGCGAAGACCGCCAAGTGCTGGGCACGTACGTGCACGGCGTGTTCGACACCCCCGAGGCGCTGTCGGCGCTCCTGCGCGAAGCCGGCGTGGATGCGCCGCGCAGCATCGACTACGAGGCGCTGCTCGAGGCGAGCCTCGACCGGCTGGCGGACACCATCGAGGTTCACCTCGACATGGCGCGCATCTCGGAGCTGGTGGGACTCGGCTGAGCCTGCGCCGTGAACCGTGCTTGGACTCGTCGAGCCACGGGCTCCATGTCGAAGAAGATCACGAACACCAGGGGCATGAAGAGGAAGCCCACGTAGATGAGCAGGAAGTTGGCCACGTGGAAGACGGCCACCGCGCCCAGGAACAGCGCCTTCCGGCGGTTGCTCGCGATGAACAACACCAAGGGGAAGCTCGCCTCCATGATCAGCACGGAGGCACCCAAGACTTCGAGGAGCTCCGGCTGGTGAGCCAAGAAGAACGCGAGCGGGTTCCCGAGCGGCTGGCCCTCGTCGGAGAGGCCCCACATGGCGGAGCGCCGCAGCAGGATCTCTTGGAGCTTGCCGCCGCCCGCCAGCCAGTCGACCCCTGACACGCGCAGCTTGGCCAGCGCGGACCACAGATAGAACGACGCGGTGTAGAGCTGCATGGCGCGGATGGGCCAGCTGGCGCGCCACTCGGGCACGGCGTCTTCGCCGGCGCTCGCCGTGCGCCTGCGCTCGTCGAGTGAGTAGGCCCGCCCGCTGTCTGACAAGAGCAGGAAGAAGAACACCGTGATCCAGATGAAGAGGCGGTGATGCGTGTCGCCCACCACGCTGTCGCGCGCGCCCTGGAGGTACGTGCTCGCCAGCAGCACCACGCTGATGGATGCGCGCGTCCGGCTCCCCACGGTCATGGACAGCGTGGCGAGGACGAGCGCCCCCATCACCACCCAGCACACCATCGGCTGCAGGCGCTCGAGGCCGAGCGCGCGGAAGTACCAGACGCGGTGCAAGAAGAACCACTCGCGCCCTGGGTCGAGGTCCAGCAGCGGAAGGAACTCGCTGAACTGGAAGAACAGGAAGCCGATCCCAAGGGCCACGCGCAGGGCGCCGAGGCTCCTCACGCTGTAGCCCGTGAAGAAGAAGGCGTTCCACGCCGAGGCCACTCGCTCAGTGAAGCGCGTCATGGCGGTCTCCTCGCGCGTTCCAGCGCTCGTCCCAGGACAAGCTCGCCACCTCGTGCGTGGTCCACCAGCGGTCCGGCTCGCGCTCGGCGAAGTGCGCCACGGTGGCATGCGCTTCGAGCGCCACGATGAAGTCGGGCTGCGCCCACTCGCGCCCGAGGGTGGCGTTCACGCTGGTGAGCACGCGCCGTGACCAGTCCACTTCGTAGAGCGGCTCGCCCGGCGCGGTGCCGCGCAGCCAATAGCACCACGGCTCCATCGGCAGGTTGCCGTGGTGCACGATGTTGGGCGCCACGTCGAAGGTGCGCTCGTAGTACAAGCGCCAGAACGAGAGCGTCGGGATGTTGAGGTCGGCGCGGGACAGCCACTCCACGCTCCCGTCGCGTCGGACGGCGCGCAGCTGGTGAGTGCGATCCCACTCGGCCACGTCCACGGTGCCGCCCTCGCGGTGGCTGTACATGGGGGCCCACGTCAGCGGAAAGAGGTCCACGCGCAGCACGAACGCGCCCCACACCAGCGCCAAGTGCGTGACGAGCACCACGTTCGCCATCCCCCGGCTCATCGCGGCCTCCTCTCGCGCCTGCTCGCGGGCAAACAGTCCCCATCGCGGAGCGCTCGCGCCCCATGTCCTCCTTGCATGTGTGTCATGCCTCTGCGGCGGAGCACGTGTCGTGCCAGCGCGATGCAGCAGGTTTTCGAGCCTGGAGCCCACGACGACATGCCGCGTGTGCCGTTCCGACCACACCAAAGGGGCGCACGTGTGCCGGAGGTTCACTCGGCCCTGGCGTGGGCTCGCCGAGCCACGGCCGCGGACCGCAGGACGTCAGCTCGCGGGGTCGTACCCGAACTCGCGGAGCTCTTGCGCGCAGCGGCACCCCGCGGCGAGCTTAGCCGCCCACTGCTCCGCCACCGCGCGGCTCGGGCACTCGAGGACCGCGAACCCACCTGTGATGCGCGACCCCGGATACGTGGTGGTGGTCACCGACCCGTCCGCCGAGACCAGCACCGGCGCCACGCTCTCGTCGATGCCCCCGCCGAACACGTAGATACCGGCCGCCTTGGCCTCTTCGATCACGGCGTGCGAGCTGGCCGACACGGCTGCGAAGTCCTCCTCGGTGAGGACCAGGGCTTCGCTCGGGAAGGAGATGAGGTACTTGGCCATGCGCGCATGCTGCCTCGCGCACGTGGCGCCCCGCAACCCGCCCTCGCCCTCGTGTGCCCAGACGGAGAGGGCGTCAGCTCGGTCTGGATCGGTTCGGACTCGCGCGAGGAACTGGCCTTCATCGAGGACCTGCTCGACGGCGAGTGGGACTGAGCGGCCGAGCCCTGGTACAACGTCTCCCGTGACGAACTCCCGCGCTGCCTCCCTCCGTGTCTCCATCGAGCGTGCCGTCGCGCGCAGCCTCATGGCGCTGCCGGCCACGGCCCAGCGCAGCCTCGCGCGCGCGCTGCCCACCACGCCACTGGCGCGGGAGCTGCTGCACCCGCAGTTCCAGGTGCTGGTGGGGCTCAACGCCACGCGGCCGTCGCTCCAGTCGCAGACCGTGCGCGCGGCGCGAGGGGGCTACCGCATGATGATGCAGATGCTCAGCCCCGCGCCGGTGCCCATGGCCAAGAGCGTGGACCTGCAGGTGCCGGTGCCGGCCACGGGCGCGTCGCGCGCCGACCGCGCGCTGGTGCGGCTGCACTACCCGCTGCCCACCACGGGGCCCACGCCGGCCATCGTGTTCTTCCACGGCGGCGGCTTCACGGTGGGCGACGTGCCCTCCTACGACGCGTGCTGTCGCGACATCGCGGCGCAGACGGGCTTCCCCGTGGCCAGCGTGGAGTACCGCATGGGGCCCGAGCACCCGGCGCCGGCCGCCACCGAAGACTGCGTGGCGGTCTGGAGGTACATGGTGGAGCACGCGCAGGAGCTGCAGCTGGACCCCACGCGCATGGCCGTCATGGGCGACAGCGCGGGCGGCAAGCTGAGCGCGGCCGTCTCGCAGCAGGCCAAGCAGCGTGGGCTAACGCTGCCGGCGCTCCAGGTGCTGGTGTATCCCGGCGTGGACCTGTCGCGCGACCTGCCCTCGAAGGAGACCTACGGCGTGGGCTTCGGCCTCGAGAAGGCCACCATCGACTGGTTCATGTCGCACTACGTGGACGACGCCGCCTTGAAGCTGGACCCGCGCGTCTCGCCGCAGCTCACCAAGGACCTGACGGGCCTGCCGCCGGCCATCGTGGTGGTCGCCAGCGACCCGCTGCGTGACGAGGGGCTCGAGTACGCGAAGCGCCTCCAGGAAGCGGGCGTGAAGGTGGAGCTGCTGGACTACCCGCGGCTCATCCACGGCTTCTTCACGATGGGCGGCGTGGT
>CAZEAA010000006.1:0-17379 GCA_964510015.1 uncultured Sandaracinaceae bacterium | reverse complement strand
GCGCGTCAGCCGTGCTGGGTGAGCCACGCGGGCAGCTCCGCCGCGCTCTCGAGCCGATGACTCGCGGCCACCGGCGCTGGAGGGCCCTCCCACGCGGCGGCGCCCTCGGGCCCGGTCGAGACGGCCACGAACACCATCCCCGCGGCAGAAGCGGCGAGCAGGTCGTCCACGCGGTCGCCCACGTAGAGGCTCTGCTCCGGCCGCGCTCCGGCCCGCCACACGGGCTCGAAGCAGCGCGGGTCCGGCTTGGTCACCGGCTGGTCTTCGAACGCGAAGATGCCTTGAAAGTGGTCGGCCGAGAGCCCCGCCTGCTGCATGCGCAGCCCGAGCAACCGGCGCGAGCGCTTGGTCACGATCCACAGGCGGTGCCCGCGTTCACGCAGCACCGCGAGCGAGTCCAGCACCCCGTCGATGGGCGGGTAGTGGTACTCGTGCGTGAGCTCCGCGTACCGCGCCATGAAGGGGCCGAGGTCCGCGTCGGGCCACAGGCGGGCGAGCGTGCGCTCCCACGTGTCCAGGTACACCACCAGCTCCTCGCGCGAGGGCACGCGCATGCGCAGCTCTTCGGCGATGCGCTGGTGCGCGGCCACGTAGGGCGAGAACGAGTCGATCAGCGTGTCGTCGAGATCGAAGACGAGGTCGGGGTAGCGGCTCAACGGAAGCGCTTGAAGTCGGGCTTGCGCTTCTCGAAGAAGGCGCCGATGGCCTCCTTCAGCTCGTCGCTCTTGAGCAGGTCGCAGAACACCACGGCCTCGGCGTCGATGTGCGCGTTCAGCTCCGGCGCGCTGTGGCGCTTGAGCAGCTGCTTGGTGGCCAAGAGCGCGCGCTGCGGCTTCTCGGCCAGGCGGCGAGCGCGCTTGCGAGCGTGGTCCAACAGCTCGTCCTTCGGAACCACGCGGCTCACCAGGCCCAGCTCCACCGCCAGCGCCGTGTCGAACGGCTCGCCGAAGAAGAAGACCTCGGCCGCGCGGCGATGGCCCGCCACCTTGGGCAGCACCAGCGCGGAGCCTGCCTCGGGGCAGAGCGCCAGGTTCACGAACGGCAGGATGAACTGCGTCTCGGGGGCCGCGTAGACCACGTCGCAGTGCAGCAACATCGTGCTGCCGATGCCGACCGCGAAGCCGTCCACGGCCGCCACGATGGGCTTCTTGCACTCGGCGATGACGTGCATGAAGCGGAACACCGGGCTCTCGGGCCCGTCGGGCGCGTTCTCGAGGAAGTCCTTCAGGTCGTTGCCGCTGCTGAACTGACCGCCCTCGCCGCGCACCAGGATGACCTGCACCTCGGGGTCGCGCTCGGCGTCGAGCAGCGCCTCGGTAAACGCCTCGTACATGGTGACGAGCAGCGAGTTCTTGGTCTCGGGGCGCGCGATGATGATCTCGCGAACGCCTTCTTCGGTGCTGACTTGAATCTTCTCGCTGCGGCTCACCGGGGCTCCTTCGTGCATGCTGCGCGGCCTCTTAGCACTCGACGGCAGGGTCCGCATCCTCGTGTAAGGGCGCATGGGCAAACCCCTGCTCCAAAGGTGCTAGGCCCACGGGCATGGCGTATACCGGGCGCGTGCACCCCGACCCCCACCTCCATCGCGTGCTGCTGGCGGCCTCCCGCGTGACCCTCCGAGAGCCCGTGCGCGGGTACGAGATGGGCCAAGACGGCCGGCTGCCCTTCTCGGGCTTCGCGCGCTACTTCGAGCACATGCGCTGGGAGCTGGGGCGGCGCGGCTACTCGGAGGACCCCAACATGCCGCGGCGTGGCGTGGTGCGCGCGCAAACGCATCGCTACCTCGGCTCCCTGCGCTTCCCGGGCGAGTGGACGGGCCGCACGCACCTCATCCACGTGGGCGGCTCGTCGCTGCACTACGGCCACGACATCACGCGCGAGGACGGCGTGGTGGTGGTGCAGGCGCGGACCGTGGTGGTGCTGCTGGACGCCACCAGCCGGCCCGCCGCGGCGCCCACCTACATGAAGGAATACGCAGACCCGACGTTCGAGGCGCCCGCGCCGCTCTTGGTGGAGGCCCCCGTGTGGAACAGCCTGCCCGCGTACACGGTGCCGGTGCGCTTCAGCGACCAGGACTCGTTCGGCCACGTGAACCAGGCGCGCTACGTGGACTTCGTGGACGACGCGCGGCGCGCGGCCGGGCTCGCGCCCCTGCGAGGCCTGACCCTGGCCTACGAGCGGGAGACGCTGGCGGGGGACGTGCTCACGCTCGAGCTGAGCGCTGCCTCCCCATCGAACGACGGCCAGCGCCACGCCTTCCGCATGCTGCGCGCCCACGACGGCGTGGTGGTCAACCAAGGCGTGATCGAGGTGGGGCCGGAGTCGGCGCCGTGAGCGAGCCCGCTACGGGCTGGTACGTCTACGTGCTGGTGAGCGAAGTGAGGCGCCGCACCTACGTGGGCATCAGCACGGATCCCGGGCGGCGGCTGCTGCAGCACAACGGCGAGCGGCCGGGTGGCGCGCGCAGCACGCGGGCCGGGCGTCCCTGGGCCCGGGCACAGCTGCACGGCCCCTTCGAGACACGGGGCGAGGCGCTCCGAATCGAGCGGGCGCTCAAGCAACGGCGGGGGGAGGCTCGGCTACTTCCGCTGCCCTCCGCGCAAAATTCTTCCCTGGCGTAAGCACTCTGATAGCCTGATAGGCCGTGTGGGTACGCCGACGAGCCTTGGAACGAAGCGCCCTGCCCTGCAGACTCGCGCAGACCGCGCTGCTGGGCCTCTTTGTGTGGTGCGTCAGCATGGCGGCCTCGCCCGCCAGCGCGCAGCGCCCGCTGTCCCCGGCCGAAGCCCAGCGCGCGGCCACGCCGGCCACCCCTGACAACCTGGTGGTGGAAGCGTTCAGCGGCATCTCGGCCACGAACACCCGCAATTTCCTGGTCCAGGGCCTGGGTGACCACCCGCTCTTCCGCATGGTAGACCACCAGTCGGTGCGCCAGCGCGGTCGTGAGCTGTTCGACGCCACGCGCCTGAGCGCCGAGCAGTACGTGCAGCTCGCGCGGGAGCTGGACATCCGCGCCTTCCTTTCCGGACGCATCGCCCAGCGCGGCGGCCGCTACGTGCTGACCGTGACCGTGCGCAGCGGCGAGACCGGCGAGGTCGTGGGCCAAGCCGAGTGGCGCGTGGCCCGTCCGAGCGGCTTCTCGGTGCTGGAGCTCGAGGCCTATGCGCAGCTCACGGCGCCGCTCGAGCTGACCCGGTCGCCCGCGCGCGTGCCGGCCCCAGTCGTCGAGGAGCCGCCGCCCGAGCCCCCCGTGGACCTCGTGGACGAGGTCCCGCCGCCCGTCGATCCCGACGTGGTCGCCGCCGACGACGACCCGCGCCGCACCTACGAGATGCGCCGGATGGACGCGTTCCGGGTGGAGCTGCTGGTCAGCACCCTGCGCCGCAACCTGGACGCCACCGCCGAGGTGGACCCCGCGCAGCGCGGCGGCACCCGCGGCGACGCGCCGATCATCGAGGAGCGCGGCTTCTCGAGCACCGGCCTCGGCGGCCTGGAGCTCGGCTTCCGCCTCGAGCTGTACCCTGGCGCGCTCTTGACCAACCAGGAGCGCTACGGCTTCCTCGGCTTCTACCTGGCCTACCGCAGCAGCGCGGGGCTGAGCACCACGTTCGACGCCTGCACCGGCAGCGCGCGCTGCACCGACGAAGACGGCCTCGTCTCCCTGCGCACGCGCACCACCGACGTGGACATGGGTGTGCGCATCCGCCACCGCTTCGGCAAGTGGCGCCACTCTCCCACCATCATGGCCGACATCGGCTACGGCCTGTTCCGCTACGACTTCGACGCGGACGGCCTGTCGCCCGTGCGCGCCGATCAGATCCTCCCTCCCATGCGCTATCGGCAGGTGCACCTGGGCACCGGCCTCGAGGTGGGCATCGTGCCCATCTACCTGAGCTTCGTGGGCCGCTTCCACTACCGCCTGGGCACGCAGATCGGCGACGATGCGCTCGCGATCTGGGGCCAGCAGACCTACGACATCCGCGGCATGCGCATCTTGGGAGAGCTGCGCACCGAGATGCCCTACATCGTGCCCGGCATGTACCTCGGCCTCGGCGTCGAGTACTTCCGGTTCCGGACCGTCTTCCGTGGGCAGGCCGGTTGCGCAGTGCCGGGCGCTGACGGCAGCTGCCCCGACGACGCGCTCTGGGAGCGGTGGCCCACGCAGAGCGGCGGGTCGGGCCGCACCGAGAGCGTCACGGGCGGCCTGCGCGACGCCGTGCAGGACAGCTACTTCCGCATCACGCTGACGCTCGGCTACGCCTTCCGGTGACCAGCGCTACGCTGCGCGCGTGACCACCATCCTGCACATCGACATGGACGCCTTCTACGCGTCGGTCGAGCAGCGCGACGACCCGAGCCTGCGCGGCAAGCCGCTGATCGTGGGCGGTGGCGGCAACCGCGGCGTGGTCACCGCAGCGTCCTACGAGGTGCGGCCCTTCGGCGTGCGCTCGGCCATGTCCATGGTGGAGGCCATGCAGCGCTGCCCGCACGCGCTGGTGGTGCCGCCGCGCATGAGCCGCTACGTGGAGGTGAGCGCGCAGGTCTTCGCCATCTTCGGGCGCTATACCCCGATCATCGAGGGCCTGTCGCTCGACGAAGCGTTCTTGGACGTGACCGGCAGCGAGCGCCTCTTCGGCAGCGGCGAGGTCATCGCCGAGCGCATCCGCAGCGACATCCGCAGCGAGCTGCAGCTGACCGCCAGCGCGGGCGTGGCGCCCAACAAGTTCCTCGCGAAGCTGGCCAGCGACATGAACAAGCCCGACGGCGTGACCGTGGTCCCGCGCGAGCCGGCCGCCATCCGCGCGTTCTTGGCCCCCATGCCCATCGAGCGCATGTGGGGCGTGGGCAAGGTCTCCGCCCCGAAGCTGCGCGCGGCCGGCTTCCAGCGCTTCCACGACCTCGCCACCGCCGACGACGCGCGCCTACAGGCCGTGCTGGGGAACAGCGGCCCGCACTACAAGCAGCTCGCGCAGGGCATCGACGACCGCGCGGTGGAGCCCGAGCGTGACGCCAAGAGCGTGGGCGCCGAGCACACCTTCGAGCGCGACATCCGTCGCCCCGACGAGCTGCTGACGCCCATCCTCGAGCAGTGCGCGCGCGTGGCCGGACGCCTGACGCGCGGCGGGCTGTACGGCACCGTGCTGACGCTCAAGGTGAAGTATCACGACCACACCCTGCGCTCGCGGCAGCAGCAGCTGGACGCCCCCGCACGCGACACGGACACGCTCTACCAGGTGGCCAAAGGGCTGCTCCAGCGCTTCGAGCACCTGGACCGGGGCGTGCGCCTGACCGGCATCAGTGTGGGCGGGCTCACCAACGATCCGGCCACGCCCCTGTTCGGCGATCCGGCCCGCGAGAAGCGAGAGCGCCTCGAGTCGGTCAGCGCCCAGCTGCGCGCGCGCTTCGGTGAGAAGGCGATCGAGCGTGCCCGGCTGGTGGATCAGCGTGGGCCGAAGGGCTTCGAGGGTGTCAGCCGGGAGATGGTCCCGGTGCGGAAGGAACGCAACGAGACCTGAGGCGCGTGACTTGCCGACGGGGAGCGAGTATAGGACCCTCGATCTGGGCCATGAATCGGAGAGCACGACCGCGATGAACACGCGACATACCAAGTTCATCTTCGTCACGGGCGGAGTGGTGAGCTCCATCGGCAAGGGCCTCACGGCCGCGTCGATGGGTGCCCTCATGGAGGCACGCGGGCTGCGCGTGACCAACATGAAGCTCGATCCGTACATCAACGTGGACCCGGGCACGATGTCCCCGTACCAGCACGGCGAGGTCTTCGTGACCGACGACGGCGCGGAGACGGACCTCGACCTCGGTCACTACGAGCGCTTCACGTCGGCCACCATGCGCCGCGCCAACAACTTCACCACGGGCCGCATCTACGACGCGGTCATCCAGAAGGAACGGCGCGGCGAGTACCTGGGGGCCACCATCCAGGTCATCCCGCACATCACGGACGAGATCAAAGCCCGCGTGCGCGAGGCCACCAGCAACGTGGACGTGGCCATCGTCGAGGTGGGCGGCACCGTCGGTGACATCGAGTCCCTCCCCTTCCTCGAGGCCGTGCGCCAGATCAAGGTGGAAGAGGGGCCGCAGAACGCCATCTCCGTGCACGTCACGCTGGTGCCGTACATCAACGCCGCCGGCGAGCTGAAGACCAAGCCCACGCAGCACTCCGTCAAAGAGCTGCTGGGCCTCGGCATCCAGCCCGAGATGCTCATCTGCCGCGTCGAGCAGGTGGACCTGCCGCAGGGCCTGCGCAACAAGATCGCGCACTTCTGCAACGTGCCCGTGAGCTCGGTCATCGCCGCGCCCGACGTGAAGAACATCTACGAGCTGCCCATCGTCCTGCACGCGCAGAAGCTCGACAAGCAGCTGTGTGAGCGCCTCAACATCTGGACGCGCGAGCCCGACCTCAGCGCCTGGAAGCGCATCTCGGAGGCCGTCGTGGCGCCCGAGCACGGCCGCGTCTCCATCGCCGTGGTGGGCAAGTACGTCCACCTGCGCGACAGCTACAAGTCGCTGCACGAGTCGCTCGTGCACGGCGGCATCGCCAACGACGTGAAGGTGGACCTCACCTACATCGACAGCGAAGAGCTGGAGTCGGGTGACCTCTCGGCGCGCCTCTCGCAGCACCACGGCTTGCTGGTGCCGGGTGGCTTCGGCGACCGCGGCACCGAGGGCAAGATCCGGGCAATCCAGTACGCCCGCGAGAACGGCGTGCCCTTCTTCGGCATCTGCCTCGGCATGCAGATGGCGGTCGTGGAGTACGCGCGCAACGTTTCGGGCCTCACCGGCGCCAACAGCGCGGAGTTCAACCCCGACGCGCAGTACCTGGTGGTGGACATCATGCCCGACCAGCGCGGCGTGAAGGACAAGGGCGCCACCATGCGGCTCGGGGCGTACCCGTGCACGCTCGCGCCCGGCTCCATCGCGGCCAGCATCTACGGCAGCGAAGAGATCACCGAGCGTCACCGTCACCGCTACGAGGTGAACAACCAGCATCGCGAGAAGCTGCTGGCCGACGGCCTCGTGCTCAGCGGCCTCTCGCCCGACAAGCACCTGGTGGAGATGGTGGAGCTGCCCAACCACCCGTACTTCGTGGGCTGCCAGTTCCACCCGGAATTCAAGAGCAAGCCGCTCAAGCCGCACCCGCTGTTCACGCGCTTCGTGGGCGCCGCGGTCAAGCAGCGCGACACGCACGAGGGTGCGCGCAGCAGCTCGTCGCCCAGCGCCAGCGTCGAAGCCTGAACGCGGCCCTTTCGGAGCATGCAATTGGCACCCCCCGCTGAAGCGGAGGGCAGCAGACCAGGTGGTCGTACTTCCTAAAGTCCCCCCTTCGGTCGGACTACGTGGTTGAAAGCGGGCCGCGTTCTGCTCGGAGTGGCCCGACACCTTTCTCGGGGTGCGTCAATCCTCCATACTTCGCACGCCTTCGCGGTGTCGACGGCTCCATCGCCCATGGCAACCCGACGACAACAGCTCCTGCGCGGCGCCGCCATCAGCGCACCGGCCCTCTTGGCCGCCGCGCTGTGGTTCTTCGTGGTGCCGAACATGGTGCGGCGGCGCGTGGAGGCCACGCTCTCGGACAGGCTGGGCGTGGCCGTCACGGTGGACGGCGCGTCGCTGCGCCTGCGCGGGGTGGTGCTCCACGACATCCGCGTCCGCAGCACGAGGGGTGGCCTCGACGTGCAGCTGGACGCCGTGGGGGTGCGCGGGCAGCTCTTCGGCCTCGCCACGCGCGGGACGGCCGCCGTGGAGTACGTGCAAGTGCGCGGCGCCCGCATCGCGGTGGACTCCTCGCGCGGGGACCTGCGCAGCGTGCTGTCGAGGGCGCTGCGCCGTGAGCCGAGCGGCGGCGGCGGGGAGCGCGCGGACTCGAGCGCAGGCCGCAGCCACCCCATCCTCGAGGCGCGCGACGCCGACATCACGTGGCGCGACGCGCACGGCCTCTTGGTGCGCACGAGCCAGGCCGACGTCCGTCTCGACGGCCCGCGCCTCGAGCTGGGGGCCACCCGCCTCGAGGGCGACCCCGAGCTGGCGGGGGACTCGGTGCTGCTGGGCGCGCGCGCGCGCTTCTACCGTGGCCACGCCGGCTGGACGCTGGCGGACGCGGAGGTGAGCGGCGGCGACATCATGTGGGAGGACGCCTCGCTCGACGCGCAGCCCAACGCCGAGCGCTACCTCGACCGCGTGCGCGAGGCGCTGGCCACGCTGCTGCCCACGCCGGCCGACGAGCCGGAAGACGCCGCTGAGCCGGACGACGAGGTCTCGGGGCTGTTCGCGCGCTTGGCGCCGGACGTGCGCCTGGTGATCCGCGACGTGGACCTCGAGACGCACGGGCTCGGTCGGCCGCCGGTGCGCATCGACCGCCTGAACGCGGAGTTCCTGGCCGAGGACGACGGCTGGTTCCGCCTGAAGGGCAGCGGCGAGCCCTCGGGTGACGGGTCGCTCGAGTGGGATGTGCGCGTGTCCCCCTCCGAGCTGCGCGGCGAGGGGCACGCCAACTTCGAGGGCATCAGCCTCGCGCTCGTGGCGCCGCTGCTGCCGGAGCTCCCTTGGTACGAAGCCGACCGCGCGCGCCTCTCGGGTCACCTGCAGATGGCCGCCGAGAGCCCCGCGCGCATCGCGCTGAACGGCGACATCGCGCTCACCGACGCGGCCGTGTCGTCGCCCGCCATCGCGCCGGTGCCGGTGTTCGACATCAACCTCGCCGCCGACGGCAGCGGTCACTTCATGCCGCAGGACAGGCGGCTCGAGATCACCCGCGCCACCGTGAAGGTGGGCGAAGCCGAGCTGCGCGTGGCCGGCAGCCTGGAGCTGGACGACGCGCACTACGCGATGGACGTGCGTGCCACCATGAACGCCACGCCGTGCGACGTGGTGATGCGTGCCGTGCCGGAAGACCTGCTGGGCGAGCTGCGCGGCTTCTCGTTCGCCGGCGACGTGGGCGGCGTCGCGTCCCTGCGCATCGACTCGCGCGACCTCGAGGCCACCGCGCTGCGCGTGGAGGTGTCCGACGGCTGCCAGTTCCTCTCGGTGCCCGGCCTCGCCGACCTGCGCCGCGTGCAGGTGCCCTTCCGTCACGAGGTGCAAGAGCCCGACGGAACCATCTTCAGCATGACCACCGGTCCGGGCACGGCCAACTGGGTGAGCATCCACGCGATGAGCCCGTACTTCATCCACGCCGTGCTGGCGCACGAGGACTCGGGCTTCTTCAACCACAGCGGCTTCTCCATCCTCAGCATGGAGCGCGCGCTGGTGCGCAACCTGCGCGAGGGCCGCTTCGTGCTGGGCGCCAGCACCATCAGCATGCAGCTGGCCAAGAACCTGTTCCTCAACCGCGAGAAGACGCTGGCGCGCAAGGTCCAGGAGGCGCTGCTCACGTGGTGGCTCGAGACCGCCATGGGCAAGAAGAAGCTGTTGGAGCTCTACCTCAACATCATCGAGTACGGCCCGGGCGTGTACGGCGTGCGCCACGCCGCGCGGCACTACTTCGGGCGCGACGCCGACGAGCTCAGCCCCGCCGAGGGCGCGTTCCTGGCCACCATCCTCCCGGCGCCGCGGCGCATGCACAGCCAGTACACGCAGGGGCGCCTCGGCCCCGTCACGCGCAGCCGCATGGCCAGCTTGCTGCGCCACATGGCCGAGCGCGGACGCCTGGACCAAGCGGCGCTCGACTACGGCATCGACGAGCTCTCGCGCTTCCGCTTCCGCGGCCACGGCGGCCCGCCCGAACACCGCGTCATCCCCGGCAACCCAGGGCGCTTGCCGTTCTCCACGCTGGACAGCAGCCCCGACGAGAGCTGGGACAGCTGGGAAGAGGCCGGCGCCGACACGGGCGGCGGTGACGGCGGCAACGACGAGGACGACCTGGGCGACTACTGAAGTCCCGCGAGCTGCTTCTCACTGGTCATCGCGTGCCCCTCTCGCGCGCGCGATGACGCCGTCTAGGTCGATGGCGGGCTGCGCCGGGTCCAGCGGGGCGGGCGCGTCCCCGAGCCAGACGTCCACGCCCAGCACGTTCAGCACCCGCAGCACGAGCCCGAGCTCCGCGCGGGGCTTCCCGCGTTCGACCGCGACGACCCACTGACGGCTGACGCCCACCTTGGCCGCCAGCTCGCTCTGGTTGAGCCCGAGCTCGCGGCGCCGCTCACGAATGGCCAGTCCAATGTCCAACGGCGTGCGTGCACGCATCGACCGTCACTCCGAAAATGTCATCGCTCGATGTCAATCTGGCCGAGTCAGCGAACGGCGACAAATGGAAAATGTCATCGTTCAACGACATTGCCACGATGTCTTCGAACGACGACATACCTCCCAGCCCAAGGAGTGCTCGCCTCGGTAACGTTTAGGCCGTATGCGTGCCCTTCCAGGAGTTCCACGCATGACCACCGCCACCATCGACCACGAAGAGATCGAACTGTTCCGCAGCAACGCCCGCAAGTTCCTCGAGAAGGAGGTGCTTCCCCACTACGACCGCTGGGAGAAGGACGGCATCCTCCCGCGCTCGCTCTGGTCAGCGCTCGGCGAGAACGGCTTCCTGTGCGTGGACGTTCCCGAGGAGTACGGCGGCGCGGGGTCGGTCTTTCGCCTGTCCGCGGTCGTCGTCGAAGAGATGACACGGCTCGGGTTCGGCGCGCTCGCGTCGAACGTCTCGGTCCACAGCGACATCGTGGCCCCGTACATCTTGCACTTGGGCACCGCAGCGCAGAAGCAGCGCTGGCTGCCGAAGATGGTCACCGGCGAGGCCGTGGGCGCCATCGCGATGACCGAGCCGGGCGCCGGCTCGGACCTCCAGGGCATGAAGATGAAGGCCGAGAAGCACGGCGACACCTACGTGCTGGACGGCGCGAAGACCTTCATCACCAACGGTCAGCACTGCGACGTGGTCGTGATGGCGGCGAAGACCGACCCGGCGGCAGGCGGCAAGGGCATCACGCTCTTCACCGTGGACTGCACCCTCCCCGGCTTCACGCGCGGGCGGAACCTCGAGAAGATCGGCCACCACTCGGCGGACACGTCGGAGCTGTTCCTCGAGGGCGTGACGGTCCCGGCGACCGAGGTGCTCGGTGGCCTCGGCAAGGGCTTCGCCAACCTGATGAACGAGCTGCCGCGCGAGCGCCTGATCCTCGCCATCGGCGCGCTGGCCGCCTGCGAGGGCACCATCGCGCGCACCATCGCCTACGTGAAGGAGCGGACCGCGTTCGGGCAGCCCATCTCGGCGTTCCAGAACACGCGCTTCAAGCTGGCCGAGCTCGAGGCGCAGGTGCGCGTGAACCGGGCCTACATCGAGTCCTGCAAGGACCGCTACGACCGCGGCGAACTCTCCACCGTGGACGCCAGCATCGCCAAGCTCACCACCACCGAGCTGCAGGGCAAGGTGGCCGACGAGTGCCTCCAGCTCTTCGGCGGCTACGGCTACACCACCGAGTACCCGGTCTCGCGCGACTTCGTGGACGCGCGCATCCAGCGCATCTACGGCGGCACCAGCGAGATCATGAAGGAGATCATCGCGCGCGACATCCTCGGGCGCTGAGCGAACGCGACGGCCGACGCGGCGGGGTCAGTCCTCGTCGCTCTCCGCGTTGCGCAGCTTGTCCAGCACGGCGGCGTCCTCGAGCGTGGTGATGTCGCCCACCTCGGTGTCACCCGCGGCGAGCCGCGCCAAGAGGCGCCGCATGATCTTGCCGCTGCGCGTCTTGGGCAGCGCCTCGGCCCACAGGATGGCGTCGGGGCGCGCGAACTTGCCGATGTCGTGGCTGACCTTCTCGATGAGGGCTGTGCGCAGCTCTTCCGTGGCGGTGACGCCGCCCTTGAGCGTGACGAAGCCCACCAGCGCCTGGCCCTTGAGCGCGTCGGGGCGGCCCACCACGGCGGCCTCGGCCACGGCTTCGTGCGCCACGAGCACGCTCTCCACCTCGGCGGTGCCGAGGCGGTGGCCCGCCACGTTCACCACGTCGTCCACGCGGCCCATGACCCAGAAGTAGCCGTCCTCGTCGCGGCGGGCGCCGTCGCCCGTGAAGTACTTGCCCGGGAAGCGCGAGAAGTAGGTGGCCTTGAAGCGCGCGTCGTCGCCCCACACGGTGCGCAGCATGCTGGGCCACGGCCGCTCGATGACGAGCAGCCCGCCCTCGTTGGGGCCGGCCTCTTCGCCGTTGTCGCGCAGCACCTTGGGCAGCACGCCGAAGAAGGGCAGGCAGCACGAGCCGGGCTTGGTTGCGATGGCTCCGGGCAGCGGCGTCATCATGATCGCGCCCGTCTCGGTCTGCCACCACGTGTCGACGATGGGGCAGCGCTCGCCGCCGATGACCTCGCGGTACCACATCCACGCCTCGGGGTTGATGGGCTCGCCCACCGTGCCCAGCAGGCGCAGGGTGCTGAGGTCGTGACGCTGCGGGTGCTCGTCGCCCCACTTCACGAAGGCACGAATGGCCGTGGGGGCCGTGTAGAGGATGGTGACCTTGTGCCGCGCGATGATGTCCCACAGGCGGTCGGGGCCCGGATGATTGGGCGCGCCCTCGTACATCATGACCGTCGCGCCGTTGCAGAGCGGCCCGTACACCACGTAGCTGTGGCCGGTCACCCAGCCCACGTCGGCGGTGCACCAGTACACGTCGCTGTCGCGCAGGTCGAATGTGTGCTTGGTGGTGAGCGCCGTGCCCACCATGTAGCCGCCCGTGGTGTGCAGCACGCCCTTGGGCTTCCCGGTGGTGCCCGACGTGTAGAGGATGAAGAGCGGGTGCTCGGCGTCGAGCGCGGGGGCCTCGTGGGTGGGGGCCTGCGCCGACACGAGCGTGCGCCAGTCGTGATCGCCCTCCCCCAGCTCGAGCGCTTCGGTCATGCGCTGCAGCACCACCACGTGCTTCACGCTGGGCACGTCCACGCGCGCGCGGTCCACCTGCGCCTTGAGCGGCACCGTCTGGCCACGCCGCCACGCGGCGTCCTGCGTGAGCACCACCTTGGCGCCCGCGTCGTTCAAGCGGTCACGGATGGCCTCCGCCGCGAAGCCCCCGAAGATGACGGTGTGCACCGCGCCGAGGCGTGCGCACGCCAGCATGCCGATGGCCGCCTCGGGCACCATGCCCATGTAGATGCCCACGCGGTCGCCGGCCGCGACGCCCAGCGTGGTGAGCGCGTTGGCCATGCGGCAGACCTCCGCGTGCAGCTCGCGGTAGGTGTAGCGCCGCACGTCGCCGGGCTCGCCCTCGAAGACGATGGCGGTCTTGTCCGCGGTCGGGCCAGCGAGGTGACGGTCGAGGCAGTTGTAGGCCAAGTTGGTGGTGCCCCCCACGAACCACTTGGCGTGCGGCGGCTGCCAGTCCAGCACTTGCGTGTGCGGCGCGAACCAGTGAAACGCGCTCGCCTGCTCGGCCCAGAAGGCATCGGAGTCGTTGATGCTGCGGGCGTAGAGCGCGTCGTAAGCCTCATGCGAGCCAATGCCTGCGCTGGCCGCGAACGCCGCTGGCGGCGGGAAGACGCGCGTCTCGGTGGAGACGCTCTCGATGCGGGAACTGCCCTGGTCACTCATGGGCGGGATGAGACCACATCGGCGCAGTGCTGAGAACCGCGAGCCAGCAACCGTTGCCAACCCGCCCGCCCCGCGGCGACAATCGTCTTGGTGATCACCGCCACGTACCGTTCGAGCGGCCCCGCGAGCGCGCCCGAGATCACAGTCGCGCTCGACATGGATGGCCACGTCACCGTGACGTACGACGCCGGCTCCCAGGCCTCCCGCTCCGGCGCGGTCACCCACCGCGGCTTGCTCCCGCCCGAGGCCCTCGCGCGCATCCGAGAGCGCGTCCGCGAGTGGCAAGAGGCGCGGCGCCCGGTCACCGAGGTCGGCATCGCCAGCGCCTCAGCGGCTGCCACCCTCGTGGCGTCCGCGCCGCTCCCACCGGGGCCGCCCATGCTCGTCCACTTCCACGCGCCCCCCGCGAGCCTCGAAGCCCTGGACCACGCCACCTGGCAGGTCCCGCGCGCGGGTGATCTGGTCACCGTCCTCGCCAGAGTCGCGGCTGCCACCGTCGCCGACACGCTCGCCAGCGTGGACACCGGCCTGCCCGCTGCCATCCGCCGCGAAGGGGTGCTCCTGCGCTTTCGCGTCCAGGGCGAACACCATCAGCCCACCGCGCTGGTTTACGAGGACGGCCGCTGTGAGGCCTGGGAGGACGTGCACGGATGGACGGGGCGGCTGGTGAGCGAAGGCCAGGCGGACGTCGCGACGGTGTTCGCGGCGCACGCGGCGGTGGTGGCCCTGGTGGACGCCGTTCGCGCGTCCCGCCAGCCCATGCCCGAGGTGAGCGTGGCCCACGACCCGACGCAGTCGCTGAGCGTTGGTGTTGCGCGGCACGGCCAGCTGGACGAATGGTCCACCGTGTGGGGCCGCGCGTCGCGGAACGACGCCCCTCTCGAGCCGGTGCCGAGCGACGTGCCCATCCCGTTGTTCGAGGCGGCCGTGGTACAGCTCCGCGCGCTGCGCGACGGGCCGTGCGTGACCCGCAGACCCGGCCTCGCGCGGGAGTCCTCACGCCCCGCGGAGCCGAACAGCTCGCTCACCCAAGAGGAGTGGGACGCCGTGTGCGCGCCGCAGCCAGCGCCCACGCCCGCGCCCGACCCCGCCACCGACCCGCGCATCCCGTGGCTGGCCTCGCTCCGCTCACAGCTCGATCGCGGCGCCTCGTACCGCGACGTGCTGCGCGCAGCCGAGCACCCGCCGCCCCTGGTGAACGCCCACGGCAGCCCGAACGGCGACGACGTGCAGCTGAGCTTCGCGCCACCGGTGGACCTGCGCGCATTCGTCGCGGCGATGGGCATCACGTCCCCGCTCGCGCTGGCCTCCGACGAGGACGGGGAGTGGTTCAGGCTGGTCACCGACAGCGAGGGGCGCCACGTGCACCCCTTCGCCGCGCCCCAGCGGGGTCCATGGACCGTCGACGCCGGCACCAGCAGCTTCCACAGAGGCCGGGTGGTGACACGCTGGGCCGGCTGGCGTCTGTACGACGCCCTCGGCTCGTCCGACGCCACGGTCTTCTCGGTGGTGCTCACCGACACACGCCTCCGCGGCGACGCGTGAGCCCCGCGTGTCGTCGTGCCCACGCCCACGTGGTGTGCTCAGCGCGCGACGGCCAGATCGATGGCGTCGAAGCCGACGTCGATGGGCGCCGAGCTCGCGACCTCGCCGGTGCGCGCATGGAAGACGTGGATGCCGCGCTCACACGACTGATTGGCGGGCGTGACGGTGCACGGGTCGGGGAAGAACAGCAGCTCCCCCTCCGTGTCGAGCGCGAGCTGGTCCACGTAGTACGAGGAGAACGTGTTGTAGGTGTCGAAGGGGCCCGCGCCCACCAGCTCGAGGTGCGACGACGCGCCCGGCCCGAAGTCGGTGTGCGTGATGCGCCAGCCGAGCACGTCGTCCACCACCTCGAAGCCGCCGACCTGGGCGCCGTTGTCGAAGTCGAACTCGCTGGCCACGAGCGTGGTGAGGCTCACCACTTCGTAGGCACCGCCACCGGAGAACAGTGGCCTCGGCTCGGCCACGAAGAGGCGCGCGCCGGCGCAGTCCACCGGCATGTCGAAGTCGGCCTGCGAGGCCAGCGTGACGCCCTGGACACCCGCGGTGTCGGGGTCGGCGTCCACCACGCGCTCCCCCGCGGGTAGGCTCAGGTCCACCACCGCCAGGGCGGGGCCGAGGTCAGAGACTGTGCCGGTTTCGTGGTCGATGCGCGCGAGCTGCACGTAGGCACGCTGGCCGCAGCTCACCACGTGGCCGGGCTCCGGGAGCCCATCGGCATCCGCGAGATCGCTCAGGTCGACGGTGGAGGTGGTGAGCGCGGTCGTGTCGATCACCAGCAGCTCGGCGCTCCCGTACTGCGTCACGACCGCGGTGTCCTCGCCCACCCACGTGGCGTCGCGGGGATCGGCGTCCCGCGCGAGCGTGAAGGTTCGCGTGACGCTGAGGGTCCGCGCGTCCACCAAGTCCACCGTGTCGCTGGGTGCGGGGTGTACCACCACGCAGCGTGAGCCCGCGCACTTCACGCTGGAGGTCACCGCGTCCAGGTCGGCGCTCTCGATCACGGCGAACGGTGCAGACAGCGCGAGGGAGGCGATCTCGCCGTTGGGGCCAACGACCACGAGGCGCGCCGGGTGGGTGCCGCCGTCCATCGTGTCGGCTGCGTCCACGGCGGCGTCCGTGCTGGAGGGAGAACCCGAGCCGCAGCCCGGCGCGAGGAAGAGTGCAAGAAAGAGTGCAAGAAAGAGCGACAGCCGTGACCGATTGGCACGGCGCCGCGAGGAGGGGACGAAGAAGTTAGTCATGGCGCGCACTATAGCGGCCCCCGCAAGGGCCGCTCAGAGAGCGCGGGACCCCTCCCCAACTGCATTCCTTGAACGCGGGGCGCCTCGGGGCGCAGGGCAACGGAAGCGAGGTCCGGTCACGCAAGGTCGCGGCGGCGAGCTACGAACAGCTCGGGGCTGGCCACGTTCGCGGGCAGTGACCCGTGGAAGCGCGCGGCCGACTCCAGCGCCTGCGCGAGCGCCTCACGCTGCTGCGGGCCCACGTCGAGCGTGAGCAGCGTGGCCAGCAGGGCCACCGCATCTTGGCTGCGCCCGGCGAGCTGGAGCGCCGCGGCGCCGGGGATGATCCACTCGAGCGCCACGCCCTCGGCGGGCACCGAGGTCACGCAGGCCACCCAGCAGCGCGCCGCGGAGGCCGCATCCCGCATCTGCTGGTAGGACCGGGCCGCCTGGGCGAACGTGCTCGCGGCCAGCTCGAAGCGCCCCGCGGTGGACAGCGCCTCGGCGGCGCGCTCTTGCACTCGGGGCAGGGACTCGGTGGGCTGGTCGCTGCTCCGCTCGGCGCCGATCAGCGCCGCCTCGGCCACCCGCAGCGCAGGCAGGTCCGTCACGAAGGGGCGCACGCGCTCGAGCCACGCGCGCGCGCGGGCCGGCGAGTCGAGCGCCAGGTCCGGAATGGCCTCCGCGATGAGCGCCGCTTGCTGCGCCGCCGGCACGGGGGACGCCAGCAGTGCGTTCAAGAGCAAGGCGTCTCGGGCGGCGGACCGAGAGCGGCGCGCCAGCCCCAGCACGCGCGACGCCACCTGCGGGCTGCGTCCGGCGGCGGCCAGCGCTCGCAAGGCCAGCTGCGTGATGTCCCCGTCGCCGTCGTTTCCCGCGGCGTCGGAGGGCTCGCACACCAGCCAGAGCTCGGCGAGCGTCAGCGCGGCGTCAGCGCGCATCAGGGGGGACGGCTCCAGCTCCGCATACGCATCGAAGAGGTGACGCGCCGCGGTGACGTCGAGCGACGTGCGCGGCGCGTGGCGCAGGACGTCGGCGAGGCGCTCGCGGGCCACCTCGTGTGGGCGAGCGGCCTCGGGC